>DATDAP010000073.1:0-5995 GCA_036525335.1 Microlunatus sp.
GCGCCGGCGCCGGCGATGGTGTCGACGCGCTCCAGGTAGATACCGATGGCGAGGTCGGCATAGCTGGATTGACGGAACTGGCCCGCGACGAGGGCCACGCCGAAGGCGTCGTCGCGTTCAGGGCTGCCGGGAACTCCTGGAGAGGCTTGGTCCCAGATCTGGTTGTGGTCGACTGCCAGTCCTGCCGGGGAGCCGTAGAGGATGTTGACGGCGCCGGCGTCGTGGTTCTCGCCGTGGACGCCGATGGCCAGGTCGTCGTGCGGTCCGTAGCCGAAGTTGGCAGCAACGAGTGCGCTGCCGAACCCGTCGTGGGACTCGGTGTGTCCGGCGACGCCGGGGGTGTTCTGACTCCACAGCTGGCTGCGATGCGCGGTGAGCCCGGTGGGGGAGCCGTACATGACGCGGACGGTGCCGGCGTGTTCCTTCGCCGACCCGACAGCGGCGTCGCCGTTGCCGATAGCGAGGTCGCTGTAGCTGTCGCCATCAAAGTCGCCGAAGGCGAGCGCCCAACCGAAACGCTCCGAAGCAGCACCGCCGAAGTCGGTCTCGGACCACGCCTGGGTCCGTTTCGCGGTCAAACCGTCGGCTGAGCCGTAGACGACGATCACGATGCCGTCATCAATATCGTCGAGAGGTTCGCCTCGAGTCATGCGGCCGGTGCCGAGCGCGACGTCGGGGAAACCGTCGCCGTCGAAGTCCGCATCGTCGGCGATGCTGCCGGGACTCGGCGGTAGCGCAGTTCGGGTGTCTGCCACCGTGGGCGAAGGCGTCTCCGCCGGTGGGGATGTGTTGCTGTGGCTGCAGGCGGCAAGCGAGACGACGGCGATTGCCAGTATCGGAATGACCCACCGGCCACGCGGGTTCGATGGGCGGGTCAGGAGCCTCGTCATTCCCACGGTCCCCGATCACAGAGGATGATCGGCAACGGTATCCTGGCCGACCACCCGATCGTAGCGATCAACACCGCCCGACGGGCCTGGCTGAAGGCTTCGAACTGGGTCTGACAAGGCATGACGTACCCATACGTCAAACGAACAATCTCTGGTGTCACAGCGGCGGAAGGAACAGCGATGGCCACTGCCCGCCCGAGTCCGCCACTGTTGGGTCCGAGACGAGACGACTGACACTCCTCGCCGTCAGCCGGACTCGTCCTGGAGTGGACGAGGCTGACGTTGTCGACTATTCGGGCTGGGTCGAGCGCGACCCTAGTCCTGGTTCCTTGACTCAGACGCTTCGCGCGGCCTGCTCAGCGTTCGCATCTGCGGCGTACGGGTAGCAGGGGGCTTCAGCTGAAGCGACCCCTCCGACGAGGATGCCTTTCGCTGGTGGCCGCCTACTGTGCCGCCGTGTATCCGTGGATACCAAGGACTATCTCCGTGCTCCACACGGATCCGCGTGGTGCGGCCTAGGTCGCAATGTCGAGTCATGACCAACACCATCCAGGCAGACGCAACCGTCTCCCACACCGCACCCGCCGCGCCAGCGGCTCCCATCGCAGATCTGTCGACGATCACCATTCCGACGGCCCGTGTCCGCCGCTCGTCTGCCACGTTGTTCGGTGGCATCCCCCGGACCATCAGGGTCGGTCTGCAGTGGTTGACGTCTGACGGCGAGCCGCAGCTACCTCCGTCGGTCCAGCTGATGATCGGCCCGAATGGTGGTCCGATCTGGCATCGCAGCATTGGTCGGCCGGCCCGTCGTGGAGGCGATCATGACTGCATCGACTAGCACCTCGTCCGCCCAGCTCACCGCCGGGACCCACGGCACCGTGCTCCATCCCGGCGACGTTGGTTGGGATGCAGCACGCACCCCCTGGATGATCAACGCCGCGCACGATCCAGCGGCGGTGGCTGTGGTGACCTCGGCTGAGGATGTCGTTGACACCGTCCGATCGGCGGCTGCATGCGGGCTCCGCGTGCTGGCCGAGGGCACCGGTCATGGCGCGATGCCGGTCGGCTCACTCGCCGACACGGTGTTGCTTCGAACCGGTGCGCTGAAGACGGTCGACGTGGATCCGGCGACCAGATCGGCGTGGGTGGGTGCGGGCGCAGAGTGGGGGCCGGTGTCCGTGGCCGCTGCGGAGCACGGCCTTGTCGCGCAGGCCGGCTCGGCCGCCGACGTCGGGGTCGCCGGCTTCCTGCTGTCTGGCGGGGTCAGTTGGCTCGCCCGCAACCACGGCTTGGCAGTGAACGACATCCTGGCCTTGGAGATGGTGGATGCACGGGGCGCCATTCGGGTCGTTGACGCGACCGCAAACCCCGAGCTGTTCTGGGCCCTCCGCGGCGGCGGCGGCGGTTTGGGTGTGGTCACGCGCTTTCGGCTGCGGCTCCACACCGTCCCCACCATCGTGGCCGGCACCTTGTTCTTCTCGATCGGGCGGGGAGGGGAAGTGTTGCACGCCTGGCGGCGCTGGACAACGAGCGTTCCGGAGCAAACGATGAGTTGCGGGCGGCTGCTGCAGTTCCCTCCGCTTCCCGAGCTACCCGATCTTCTTCGAGGACAGGCGTTTGTCTCCGTCGAGATTGTCCACCAGGGCGAGCCGGCCGAGCTGGCGGAACTGGTCAGCCCGCTCCGCGAATTGGGCCCTGTCGCCGACACTATCGCTGTGATCCCCGCACCACGGTTGGCCGAGTTGCACCTTGATCCCCCGGGTCCGACTCCGGCATGTGGGGGAGGCCTCATCCTTGACGACTTCCCGGCATCGGCAGTCGATGCGCTGGTCGCCATCGCCGGGCAGGGATCCGGTTCGCCGCTACTGTCGGTGGAGTTGCGGCATCTAGGTGGCGCTGCGAGCCGTAGGCCCGACCACGCGGGAGCCGTGGGGCACTTCGATGCCCGATTCCTCATGTACGCCGTCGGAATCACCCCGGACGCTGCTACGGCCGCCAAGGTCGCCGACCGGGTCGCTCAGGTTGAACGGACGCTGTCACCCTGGGCAGCCAGCATCCAGTACGCCAACTTCGTCGAGCATCCGTGCGACCGCGAACGCTTCCACGACCGCGACACGTTGCGTCGGCTGCAGCGCATCAAAGCGGCCGTCGACCCCGACGGACTGTTTCAAGCCAGCCACCCCATCCCGGCGGATTCATCCCTCCCCAACAGCTGAGTCCGGCGCTCGCGGTCGCTGCCTGTCGAACGTTTCAGGCAAAAAAAAGAATGAGGTCAAGAGCGCCCGGCGAGGTGCTTTGGCAGACGGCCATGTGAACGTCCAAGGCTACCGTTTGTAGCAGTGCGAGCGGTCGCTATGGGGAGTTAGGCGTGCTGTGAGCGGTCGGATGTCTGGCGGGCAGATTCGTGTTCAGGATCGCCGTTCTACGGGCTGCTCGCCTTCAGTCGCTGGCAACTGGCGTCGGCCCTCCGCCCCGGTCTTCTGCAGCATGTTGCTGACATGACTTTCGACGGTGCGGATCGAGAGGAAGAGACGCTGCGCGATCTCGGTGTTGGTGAGACCGGAGTTGAGCAGCTTAAGGACCTCGATTTCGCGAGCGGTGAGTCCGAGGCGAGCGAGATGCGGAGGTACCGAGCCGCCGCTCGTTCGGGGTACTTTGGCGCCGATCGTGGCGAGTGTGTTCCGGACGCGTCGTTGGAGGTGGCGTTCGCCGGTGTGGCTGCAGAACGCGTCGGCCTCGCGGAGCCATCCTTCGACGGCATCGATGCCTGCTTCGCGGGCGACCGGTGCGATGACCGTGCGCAGCATGTGCCTCCAGAACGGGGTGGGCTCAAGCAACAGTTCAGCAGCCTCGATCGCTCTGTCAGCCGATTCCCCATCGCGTAGGGCCCAAACCGCGGTGCCGTACGCGTAGGCTGCGTGGTTGACGTGGTGCCCGATCAGGTCGGTCGGTGCGAACGCCTCGGCTGGGTGGGCGCCGTCTAACACGCGGAGCAGCGCCGCGACCCCCCACCATGGCGGAGCCTTCAACTCATCACCAAACACCCATCGAGTTCGCTTGATGGTGCCCGTGGCGCTGTCGTCGCCGTCAAGCCAGGCACGCACGGCGATGATGCCAGGAAGATAGTACGGTTTATGGTTCCTCTCAGCGAGCGATTCGGCCTCCGCGACCACCGCGTCGACCTCGCTCGGAAGTGGCGACCGCGCCTCGCCAGGCATCGGGCCGTCGCCAGCAAGGAGGAGGCACTCAGCGAGAAGGTTGTGTGTGGCGGCGTGAAGGCTGGCCAGGCGTAGTTGACGGGTCTGAGCGTCCGCGCGCACGAGCGTTTGATAACCCGAACGGTATCCCTGGCGAGAAATGATGGTCTGCGCGATTATGAGGTCGATCTTCGCGACCGTGCCGGGCATGCCGGCGTCGGTCGCCAGGACGCGGGCTTGTTCGAGACGGGTTGCGTCAGAGGCGGCCATCATGTCGGTGGCGCCGAGCTCGGCGAGTGCCTTGACCTCCCACACCGCGAGGTTGTGCGAACGGCTGAAGTCGAGCGCAATTTCCAGCTCGGCGATGGCCTCGTCGGTGTTGCGTCGCCTGGCCGCGACACCAACAACGAGGAGCGCTTCGCAGGCAAGGTCGAATCGACCCTCACTTTGTGCCTGGATTGCCGCGCTCTTGGCCAGGGAGAAGGCTGAGGTCTCCCGCTCAGCCAGCGCAGCCTGCGCCTGAAGGACGCAAAGCTCGGGACTAGCGGCTTCACCTGACCGCTCCGTCCTGTTCAGCAGTTCGCGGCCGCTCTCGTACCGTCCTGCAGCGAACGCGGCTCGCGCCGTAGCCAGGATGAGCCGGCTGGCGTCGGAGCCCGCGATCTCGCGGAGGGCTGCGGTTCCGCTGTCGTATGCGTCGCCGGCCCGGCCCGCCAGAACCAGAGTCTCGAGGCGCTGTGTGAGTACGTCCAGCGCGCTTCGGGAGAGGTTGCCCGTGAGCGACTGCGCGTCGCTGAGGTACCGGTCGGCGACGTCCAGCGCGGCGTGGCTGACCGCCGCCCGCGCCGCGCGAATGAGCAGTTCTGCGGCTTGCTGCGGATAGCCGGCGAGTTCGTACAAGGAAGCGGCCTGGCGGAGCTCGCCGTCGCTGAGTTCGGTCTGACTCGACATTTGATCTGCGGCGCGATGGGCGATGGCTTGCCGTTCCAGTGGCAGCAGCAGATCGCGAACCGCGTCCGCCATCAAGTGGTGGCGCCAGGTGACGCCGAGCGGCCCAGAGGTGGTGACCAGCAGCGTGCTCGCCAACCCACTGCGCAACCCATCGGCCAACCCGTCGCTGCCGAGCCCGGTCGCTGTCATGAGCACGTCAGCGGTCGTCTCGCCGAGCACCGACAGGGCGTCAAGGACGAGTCTGGCGTCCCTCGTCATGCCGGCGAGTCTGAGCTGGACGGCAGCGGCCAGCGTCGAGCGGCTGAGGTCCACCCGGTCAGTTTCGGAACCCGGTTCGCCGAGTTGGCGAATCAGTTCATCCAGGATGAGCGGGAGCCCCTCAACGACGGCGACCAGCTGCTCCAGTTGATCGGCGGGAAGTCTCGGCAGTGGGCTCGCCAACAGCGCCTGCTGCACATCGGTCTGGGACAGGCGCTTCAGATGGACGAGTTGGACGGACTGTTCAGCTCCAAGGCGTTGCAGTGGCGCCGGCAGGAGCGGTTCGGCACGGGCCGCGAGGACCATTGCTAGCGGCAAGGTGTCGACGGAGTCCACCATCGACTCCAGCACCGATATGGTGTCAGGATCCGCCCAATGCAGATCGTCAAGGATCAGCATCGCTCCCTCCGGTGCCATCCGCTGCAGCAACATCATCAAGGCTTCCGCGAATACCGCCGCCGGATCGGCCATCGGTGCAAGGACTGCGTCAGCACTGGTCCAGCTTGGGAGCATCCGGGCCAGCGTGGGTCGGACCCCGGCGAAATCCGGGTCTTGTGCGAACGCCGCGGCCGGCCGTGCGAATGCTTCTACCAGGGGACGGTACGCGCCACCGGATTCGACAGCCCGCCCCCGCAACACAGGCACCCCCGCGCGTTGGGCCAGGCCTCGCGCTTCGCGGAGCAGACGCGACTTTCCGAT
>DATDAP010000074.1:0-5973 GCA_036525335.1 Microlunatus sp.
AGTGGTCCGCTCCATGCGCCTGCTCGGCATGGACGCGCCCAGCTTCGGCGAGCTGTTCCCGGTCAGCCGGGACGCCATGCAGGGCTCGTACCCGGAGGTGGCGACCGACTTCGCCCGCATCTCCGACATCGCGTACGCGGAAGAGGAGGCGTTCCGCGGCACCCTCACCCAGGGCACCCACCTGTTCGACCTGGCGGTGAGCAAGGCCCGGTCCGAGTCCGCCAGCACCCTGTCCGGCGACCGGGCGTTCCAGCTGCACGACACGTACGGTTTCCCGATCGAGCTGACCCTGGAGATGGCCGGCGAGCAGGGACTGGAGGTCGACGAGGCCGGCTTCCGCACCCTGATGCAGGAGCAACGGGACCGGGCCAAGGCCGACGCACGGTCCAAGAAGGGCAGCGGGGTCAACACCGAGGTCTACACCCGCCTGCGGGCCGAGGGCGAGACCCCGTTCACCGGCTTCGAGACCCTGGCCCAGGAGTCGGCGGTCCGCGGCATCGTGGTCGACGGCGAGCTGCGTGAGGTCGCGCTGCCGGGCGAGCAGGTCGAGATCGTGCTCACCGAAACCCCGTTCTACGCCGAGTCCGGTGGCCAGTCCGGTGACCACGGCGAGATCGTCACCACCGATGGCCTGCGGCTGCAGGTGTCCGACGTGCAGCGGCCGGTGAAGGGCCTGGTCGTGCACAAGGTCACGGTCGGCGACGGCGAGCTGCGGACCGGTCAGACCGTGCAGGCCGTGGTCGACGGCGACTGGCGGCTCGGCGCCTGCCAGGCCCACTCGGCGACGCACGTGATCCACGAGGCGCTGCACGAGATCCTCGGCCCGACCGCGCTGCAGGCGGGCTCGTTCAACCGGCCCGGCTACATGCGGCTCGACTTCCGCTGGAACCACGGGGTGACCGAGGACCAGAAGGCCAAGATCGAGCAGCTCTGCAACGAGGCGATCCGGGCCGACCTCGGCGTGTCGGCGACCCTGATGCCGCTGGCCGAGGCCCGAGCATCGGGCGCCATCGGTCTGTTCGGCGAGGTCTACGGCGAGGTCGTCCGGGTGGTCGACATGGGCGACGGCTGGTCCCGGGAGCTGTGTGCCGGCACCCACGTCGCGCAGTCGGCCCAGGTCGGTCTGCTCGCGCTGAACGCGGAGTCCTCGGTCGGCTCCGGCATCCGCCGGGTGGAGGCGTTCGTCGGGATGGAGGCGTTCCAGCAGCTGGCCAAGGAACGCTCGCTGGTGATGGGGTTGGCCGACTCGCTCAAGGTGCAGCCGGACCAGCTCGCCGACCGGGTGGCGCGGATGGTCGCGCAGCTGAAGGAGGCGGAGCGGGAGATCGCGTCGCTGAAGTCGGCGAACCTTCTCGCCGGCGTCGGGCCGATCCTGGCCAAGGCCCACGACATGTGGGGGGTCTCCTACATCGCGCACCGCGCCGACGGCGTGACCGGCAACGACCTGCGCTCGCTGGTCACCGAGGTCCGCGGTCGGGTCATCGACCAGGCGGCCGTGGTCTGCATCGTCGGCGGCACGGCGGACAAGCCGGCCGTGGTGATCGCGACCACCGAGGGCGCCCGGCACCGCGGACTCAGCGCCGGTGAGCTGGTCAAGGTCGCGACCGCGGCGCTCGGCGGCCGCGGCGGCGGCAAGGACGACCTGGCTCAGGGCGGCGGCACCAACGGCGCCGGCGCGGACCAGGCCCTGGTCGACGTCGAGTACGCCATCGGCGCCATCGCCACCCGGTGACGGGTTTCCGCACCGGTGCGCGGCTGGCCCTGGACTGGGGCCAGGCGCGGATCGGGGTGGCCGCCTGCGACCCCGCCGGCACCCTCGCCTATCCGGTGGAGGCGGTGCCGGCCGGTCCCGGCGCCATCGCCCGGATCGCGTCCCTGGTGAGCGAGTACGAGCCGATCGAGCTGGTGGTCGGGCTGCCCCGCTCGCTGTCCGGCGGCGAAGGTCCGGCCGCCGCCACCGTACGGTCCCAGGTCGCCGCGTTGGTCGCAGCGGTCGCCCCGCTGCCGGTGCGGCTGGTGGACGAGCGGTTGACCACGGTGACCGCGGCCCAGCGACTGCGCGAGGGAGGCCGGTCGGCCAAGAAGCAGCGATCCCGGATCGACGCCGCGGCCGCCACCGCCATCCTGGAACACGCGCTGGACAGCGAACGTCACGTGGGGTATGCGCCTGGCGAGTTACTATCGAACCTTCGGCCGTGACCACTAGCTGGGCAACAGACCCAGATCCGAGGAGACCGACGCGTGACATCGATGCTGGACCCGGACGTCAAGCCGAGCCCGGCCCGCGAGGTCGTGCACAAGGGCAAGGGCTGTCTGGCTGTCCTCGTCGCCGCGGCCGTGCTGGTCTTCGGTGGCTACCTGGTCTACGACCGTGTCGGCGGACTGCTCGACGGCTGGGGCGAGGTGGCCGACTACCCGGGCCCGGGCAAGGGCAGCATCACGGTCACCGTGCCCGAGGGTGCGACCGTCAGCCAGATCGGTGATGTGCTGGTGGAGAACAAGGTGGTCCAGTCCGAGCAGGCGTGGAACGAGGCGGTCGCCTCCGAGGAGCGGTCCACCAGCATCCAGCCCGGTCGCTACGTGATGCAGACCGAGATGCGGGCGATCGACGCGCTCACCCTGCTGATCAATCCCGGCGAGTCCCGGGTGCGCGCCCAGTTCACGGTGCAGGAGGGTCTGCGGCTCTCCGCCCAGGTCGATGCCCTGGTCAAGGGCACCAAGATCAAGAAGTCGGCGTACGAGAAGGCGCTGGACAAGCCGAAGACGCTCGGTCTGCCGGCGTACGCGAAGAACCGGCCCGAGGGTTTCCTGTTCCCGGACACCTACGAGCTGACGGCGAAGGCCAACGCCACGTCGGTGCTCAAGCAGATGACCTCACGGTTCAACGACGTGGCCGAGGAGGTCGGTCTGGTCGCGCAGGCGAAGAAGCTGGACCGGTCCCCGTACGAGGTCGTCATCGTGGCCAGCATCATCGAGAAGGAGGTCCGGGCCGACGGTGACCGGGCCAAGGTGGCCCGGGTGCTCTACAACCGCCTGGACAAGGGCGAGCCGCTCGGACTGGACTCCACCGTCATCTACGCAGAGAAGCTGAAGACCAACACCACCACGCCCAAGGACCGGGCGAGCACCTCGAAGTACAACACGTACAAGTACGCCGGGCTGCCCCCGGGGCCGATCTCCGCGCCCGGCCAGGCGGCCCTGGAGGCCGCCGCGAATCCTGCGGACGGGGACTGGATGTACTTCGTCACGGTGAACTTCGACACGGGCGAGACCAAGTTCTCGAAGACGCAGGCCGAGCACGACAAGTACGTGAAGGAGTTCCAGGCCTGGTGCCAGGCCAAGGCCGGTCGCTGTGACAGCTGACCCCGTCGGGGTCGGACGCAGGTGCGCGGTGCTCGGTTCGCCGATCGCGCACTCGCTGTCGCCGGCGCTGCACCGGGCCGCGTACGAGCACCTCGGGCTGGACTGGGACTACGGCCGCTTCGAGGTGGTGGCGGACGAGCTGGCCGGCTTCGTGGCCGGTTGTGGACCGGACTGGCGCGGCCTGAGCATGACCATGCCGCTCAAGGAGGCCGCCCTCGAGCTGGGCGAGGTCGACGAGCTGGCCCGGCTGGCCGGAGCGAGCAACACCCTCGTCTTCGACGCCGACGGGGTCCGGAGGCTGTACAACACCGACGTCGGCGGGCTGGTCAACGCGCTCACCGCCGGTGGGGTGGCCGCGGAGCGGGCGACGATCGTGGGCTCCGGTGCCACCGCCCGGTCGACGTTGGTGTCCCTGGCCCGGTTGGGGGTGGCCGAGGTGACCGTGGTCGCCCGGACCCCGGCCAAGGCCGCCGTGTTGGTGCCGTTGGCCGAGAACCTCGGGATCAGGATGCGGCTGCAGGCCTGGGAGGAGCTGGTCGGACCCACCGACCTGCTGGTGTCCACGGTGAACGCCGGCGCGGCCGACGACCGGGCCGAGGAGCTGGCCGGCGTGAGCTCGGCCGTCTTCGACGTGATCTACCACCCGTGGCCGACCCCGCTGGCCCAGGCGGCCGTGGCCCGGGACCGCGTGGTGCTGAACGGGCTGGATCTGCTGGTCCATCAGGCCCTGCTGCAGATCGAGCTGATGACGGAGTCGTCCGTGCCGGCCGCGGTGCTCTACCGGGCCGGTCGCACGGCCCTGGCCACTGCCTGAGCACTCTCTCCCGAGTTCGCGGGTGAGATATCCACCGCGGAGTGGGAGAAGGCGTGGGGAGCGGTCCGCCCGTGGAACACTGGCCCGATGCTCAGATGGCTGACGGCGGGCGAGTCCCACGGACCTGCCCTGGTGGCGATCCTGGAGGGTCTGCCGGCCCACGTTCAGGTGACCACCACCGACATCGCAGACGCGCTCGCGCGGCGCCGGCTCGGCTTCGGACGCGGCGCCCGGATGAAGTTCGAGGCCGACCAGGTCACCATCCTCGGCGGCGTCCGGCATGGCGAGACCCAGGGAGGACCGGTCGCGATCCAGGTCGGGAACACCGAGTGGCCCAAGTGGGAGACGGTGATGTCGGCCGATCCGGTCGCCGACGAGGTGCTGGCCGGTAGGGCCCGGAACGCCCCGCTGACCCGGCCGCGGCCCGGTCACGCCGATCTGGTCGGCATGCAGAAGTACGACTTCGACGAGGCCCGACCGATCCTGGAGCGGGCCAGCGCGCGCGAGACGGCTGCCCGGGTGTCGCTCGGTCGGGTCGCGACCAACTTCCTCCGGCAGGCGTACGGCATCACGCTGCTCAGCCATGTGGTCGAGCTCGGCTCGGTGTCGGGTCCGGCCGACGGCCTGCTGCCCACGCTGGATGATCTGGCGATCATCGACGACGACCCGCTGCGGTGCTTCGACCGGGACCTGTCCGCGGCCATGTACGCCGAGGTCGAGGCCGCCCAGAAGGACGGCGACACCCTCGGTGGCGTGGTCGAGGTGGTGGTCTGGGGTCTGCCCCCGGGTCTCGGGTCGCACGTGCACTGGGACCGGCGGCTGGACGCGAAGCTGGCGGGCGCCCTGATGGGCATCCAGGCGATCAAGGGGGTGGAGGTCGGCGACGGCTTCACCCTGGCCCGGACCCGCGGCAGCCTGGCGCATGACGAGATCGTGCCCGGCGCCGACGGCATCGCCCGGGCCACCCACCGCGCCGGTGGCACCGAGGGCGGCATGAGCACCGGTGAGGTGCTGCGCGTCCGCGCCGCCATGAAGCCGATCGCCACCGTGCCGCGGGCCCTGCGCACCGTCGACACCGCCACCGGCGAGGCCACGGTCGCCCACCACCAGCGCTCCGACGTGTGCGCGGTGCCCGCGGCCGGGGTGGTCGCGGAGGCGATGGTGGCCCTGGTGCTCGCCGAGGCGGCCCTGGAGAAGTTCGGCGGCGACTCGGTCGGGGAGACCCGACGGAACCACCAGGGGTACCTGGCCGACGTGGCCGAGCGCGGTCTCAGGGTCCAGTCGTGACGGTGCCCGCGCCGATCGTGCTGGTGGGCGCCCCGGGTTCCGGGAAGTCGACGGTCGGCCCGCGGTTGGCGGCCCAGCTCGGCCGCGAGTTCGTCGACGTGGACCGGGTGATCGAGGAACGGGCCGGCAAGCCGATCGCGGAGATCTTCGTCGACGAGGGTGAGCCGGCCTTCCGCACCCTGGAGGAGGCGACCACCCTTGAGCTGCTCGACCTCCCGGCGGTCATCTCGCTGGGCGGTGGAGCGGTGCTGTCCGCCGTCGTCCGGCAGGCCCTGGCCGAGCACCACGTGGTCTGGCTGCAGGTGTCCGCGGGTGCGGCCGCTGACCGGGTCGGGCTGAACTCCGCCCGACCGCTGCTGCTGGGCAACGTGCGCGGCCGGCTGATCCAACTGCTCAACCAGCGGACCCCCCTCTACGGCGAGGTCGCCACCGTGACGGTTTCCACCGATGGTCGCACCGCCGACGAGGTCGTGGTCGTCGTCGTGGACGGGCTGCCCGCGTGACGGTGG
>DATDAP010000075.1:0-12865 GCA_036525335.1 Microlunatus sp.
CGATCATCGACGGCGCCCTGGAGGTGGGCAAGGTCGTGCCGCACGCCACCGAGACACAGCACCTCACCGGGGTTACTCATCCGATGTCGGTGTTCGATCTCGTCCAGCTCGAGGAGTACTCCCACACCGACGACCTCGACGGCCACACCGGCCCCGAGGTTGCCCGCGGCGACGACGTCGATGCCGGCAACCAGATGCGGTACGCCGTGGAGACGTTCCCCGCCGGCACCAAACTGTCCAGCTACCTCCGACTCACCCGCGCCAGCGCCCACCAGATCGCCTTCTTCACCGAGGTCCTCGACGTCTTCGCCCGCTTCGGACAGCTCGGCGGCCGGCGCGCGATCGGCCACGGCCGCTGCACCCTGGAAACCTCCGACGAGCTCGTCGCCGGCAGTTTCGACAGTGAGCATGACTGGCGATCGGTCGCGCTCGACCGCCGCGACGACGTGCTCGAAGCCCTGACGGCACTGGCATGAGATATCTCCCGATCCGGGTGACGGCCCACCTCGCCCACGGCTTCGCCGTCGCCCAACCGTGGGGCATCGCCTTGGACGGCCTCCTCGCCTCACAGCTGTGGCAGGACCTGGCCGCCCAGGAGATTGGTCCCCCCTACCCGTCTGAAACCCTGAACCCGCCCGATCTGGACCTGCCACTCGGCAAATGCCAGCCGCGAGAGGGGTCACCGTGGCACTGGTCCGCGACCTGCTGCGAGCCGGTCGGGAAGCACCGCACCGAGGTCCGCTACCGCCACCACCACCTCGACCACAGCGCGGACGCCGCCCTGACCGACCGGGAGCTGCCCGCAGCCATGCCCGGGGACCAAGGGCGCTACCGGGCCCGGCGGATGCCACTCATCGTGACGGTCTGCGCCGGCGTCACCTGGTCAGCCGTTGGGGATCCGGTCGAGGTGCGTCGACTCCTCCGCCCGATCGCCGCGATCGGGAAGAAACGCGGCCACGGCGAAGGTGTCGTCACTAGCTGGGACGTCGCTGTCACCGACCGTGACCCCTGGGAGGCTGGGCATCTAAACGGCGACGGCACCCTCGGCCGGCCCACGCCAGCCGGATGCCTTCCCAGCCACCTACGAGAGGCTGCGCCGGCGCTCGCCGGAATCCGCCCGCCGTTCATGCACCCGGGCCGGCGCACCTACCTGCACCTGCCCGAGCCCCTCGACGCCCACTAGATCGACGGTCCACCACATGCAACCGTCGCAGCCCGGACTGGACATCACCACCTTGAGACGGCTCGTCCGGCCCCGCCAGAACACTGCCGGCCTAGTCGACCGCATCGCCGACCATCTGGACGCCCACGACGGGTACGTCGCCTTCTCAGGCGGCAAAGACTCACTCGTCGTCGTCCACCTGAGTCTGCAGGCCGAGCCGAACGTGCCCGTCGTGTTCTTCGACTCCGGCCTCGAGTACCCCGAAACCATCACCTACCTGGACCAAGTCGCCGAGCAGCTCGGCATACCCGACGGCATCGAGATCGAGCCGGCCGTCCCGGACTTGCTGACGCTGCTGATCCGCACCGGCACCTGGGACCACCACCTCCCGAACCGGGACTTCCCCGACGACGTCCGCACAACCCTCATCACCCAGCCGGCCGCGCAGGCCCACCGACGCCACGGACCCGGTGAGCTATGGGGCGTGCGGGCCTCCGAGTCCGACGCCCGCCGCCGGCTCTACCTCGCCGCCCTGAACCACCACGCCTGCGGATGCTGCCGAGCGGGCCGCCGAGACCGGGCCAAGCACGGCGGTGTCATCACCCGCCGGGACGGTACGACCGCGTTCAGCCCGATCTGGGACTGGACCGACGACGACGTCTGGAACTACCTCGCCCGCCACCGGCTCCCCCTCAACCCCGTGTACGACAAGTTGCGGCTGCTTGGCGCCCCGGATCGGGCCTTGCGGCTCACCTCCTTGTTGGATGCCCATCAGCTCCGCCACGGCCGCGCCGTCTGGCTCCGACGCGGCTGGCCCAATGTGTTCACCGCCCTCCGAGAGGCACTGCCCCGGCTCTCCGAGTTGACCTGAAACCCTTGCCTACCTGCTCGTGGCACGCTTGCTGCCATGACCGCCCCCAGCTCGGACCTGTACACCGGTCCGGTCTCGGTCATGCTCGCCAAGACCGGTGAGATCCGACTTCACCCGGCCCAGGAGTCGCCCACCGTCGGTGGGCGTGCACCGCTATCCGGCCCACATCCGCCAGGTTGGAGCCGGTGAAGCTCTTGAGAGGCTTTCGACGCTGGTTCCTCACGTCCACCTTCCCGTCTTGCTAGGCAGGCCCAGGTCGTCTGGCAGTGCCGACCCGTCCCGTCGTTGTCAGGGCTGCTCCCACCCCCACCGGCGTCTCCGGCACGCTGCCCTCAGCTTCCCCAGCCTGCTGCGACAGACCAGAGATGGAGTCGTTTCACCTCCAGCCGGTAATGCAGCGCCTCGTGGCGCACGAAATCCCAGATTCAGGCGCTGAACCGGACGCAGCAGACGCTGCCGCTGCAGCCCGGCCATGCCGAGCAGCGGACCCACGACTACGTCCGGCACGGCACCACCACCTTGCTCGCCGCCTTGGAGATCGCGACCGGGAAGGTCACCAGGTTGTGCAAGACCCAGCACCGGCACCAGGAGTTCCTGGCCTCTCTCAAGCACGTGGCCCGGGCCTACCCCGACGTCGAGCTGCACCTGGCGATGGACAACTACGGCACGCACAAGCACGCGAAGGTGCGGGGCGGCTGGAAGCCAACCCGCGGATCCACGTGCATTCCACCCCGACGTCGAGATCTGGTTCGGCATCATCGAACGCCAAGCCATCCACCGCGGCTCGTTCGGCTCGGTCCGCGATCTCATGATCAAGACCCGGGAGTTCATCACCGGATGGAACCGTCGCAAGCATCCGTTCATCTGGACCAAGCCCGCCAAGGAGATCCTCGCCGAGGGGCTTGAGTCGTCAAAGGTTTCGAGTTTCGGTGTCGCCCTGTGCACTGTCGAAATCGGTGACGGTGTTGGTGCCTGAGCCTCCGCGGAAGGCGTCGGCTCCGGTACCGCCGGTCATCTTGTCGTTGCCGGTACCGATCACCGTCAAGGTGGCGGCGCCGAAGAGCATGTCGGCGCTGGCCGTGCCGGCACGGACGTGCCGATGGTGGGGACACACTCAACGGTCTGGCAGGGGTGGACCTGCTCTCCGGGGGTCAGCGCGTCGCCGGCCGCGGTGACGGTGACGACAGCCGCTCCGGTGGTTCCGGCGGGGCTGTGGCGGTGACGGTGCGGTTCGACCCGCTGCCGGCGAAGACGACGTTCTTCACCGGTACGAGGGTTGTGCTGCTGGAGGCTGCCCGCAGCGTGAGTGAGCTGGTCGGCGTTTGGAGGCGGTCGGACACCGTCAGGTTCATGGTGCCGGCCCGGCCGCTGGCTGCGATGGAGCCGCCGTCGGCGATAGTGATCTTCGGCGGAGTGTTCACCGGCGGCGAGGTGACCTGGACGCTGACGTTGGTCAGCGGTCAGCGGTCGGCGGTCAGCGGCGACCGTCGGCGGCCAGGGCTTGGTAGCCGAAGCTGTCCAGTCCGACGAAGCCTCCCTTGGGGCGATATGCGAACGTCCCGTCGGGATCGATGAAGGCCGCGCCGTGGGCCGGGAAGCCAACCCGTACGGCGGTCAGCTTCTGGCCAGCGGATCCCGGTCGTTGTCCAACACGTTGCCGTCGAGTTGGGCACCCGGCTTGCTCGTACAGGAAGGAGTTGTCACTACGAGCTCCCGGCAGCGGTGCCGGGGTGACGGTCTTGGAGACCACGACCGCCCGCGACCACTCGGTAGGCGAAGGCTTCCGTGCCGACGAAGTCGGAATTCGGAAAGTAGAAGACCTCGCCGGTGCCGGTGCCGGAGCTGATGAAGCTGATGAAACCGTGCGGCAGCTGCGGCGATCCACCAGCTCGGCCATGAGCGGCTTGCCGAGCGGGTCGCGTCGTTGGCCAGCAGCCCGGGGGCGTTCACGTGCAGCTGGCCGTACTGCTCGGCCATGCTGAACGTGTCGCTGACAGCGACCAGAGGTGGTGGCGGCGGGATCTGATTGACCCCGTACACACTGATGTCGTTGGCGTCGCCGTCGTCCTAGCGCAGCAGTTGCTGATGGGCACCGGTGAAGGTGTTGATCCGGACGACGCTGCTGGAACCGCCCTCGGCAGAGACGACGAGACGCCGTCCTCCATCGCCAAACCGCTGGACACCCCCTTGCTGAGAAACCCACCGATGGAGATGGTGGACTGAGCGCCGGTGAACGGGTCGACCTTGACCAGCTTGGCCGGCACCGTGCCTTTGGGCGCGGTACGGGCCAAGATCGCGCCGTCGGTGCGGACGGCAACGCCCTGGACGCGTTGATCAAACTTGCGCACGACGGTCTGCTCGCCGTCGTGCGGGTCGATTCGGATGATCTCGTCCTTGTCGGTGGCCAGGATGCGGCCGTCGTGCTCGACCGCGATGCTGCCGCCGAACTCGAGCAGGTCACCGGGGCCAACAGGGTAAGGCTGCCGGAGGTGCGGTCGATCCGCACCAGGCTGGGTCCGGTGAGTTCACTGGGAACCACGAGGGGATTGCCGTCGCGGCCGATCACCATGTCGTTGAACTCGACGCTGCTGCTGAAGCCATTTCGGATCTTGACCTGGTCACCGGTCGCCGTCGACCTTGAAGACGTCGCCCTCATGGTTGGCGACGAACACGTCGCCGTTCAGAGCCGCGGCAACCAGGTCGGTGGCGTCGTTGAAGCCGAAGGAGGCGAATCGGCTGACCTCGTGGCTGACCGGGTCGAGCCGGTCGACGCCGTCACCGTTGAAGATTGCCACCGAATGCGGTGATCAAGATGTCTTCCCTCTCGAGCGCCGGCGTGTCGGCCTGCGCCGGTGGCGGTCCGCCGACGGCGGCTACGACGGCCAGCAGGAAGGCGGTGACGCGGCGCACCACCTGACCGGCCGGAGATAAATAAAGGCCCGGCGGAGCTGTTCCGCCGGAATGAGGTATGGACGAAGCCTTTCGCGGATGAAGTGCCGGCTGCGTCGGTCGCAGCAGGGCTGACAGGTTCCACTGTTGGCTTTGCTCGCGTTCGACGGATCCGTTGCGGACACCGAGTTTGCCGTTGGCGCCTTCTACCGAGCAGGCGTCGTCGCGCCGGGCCGAGTAGCGTGAGTGCTGCCGTGGCGGCGGAGAAGCGGTGGCAGCACGATGAACTTACTTCGAGGGAATGCATGAGTACCGTCGCGCTGGTCGGCCGCGAAGCCGAGAGTGCGGCTGCGGACCGGCTGTTGGTCTCGGCGAAGGCCGGCTCCGGAGGCGCGTTGCTGGTGGTCGGCGAGGCTGGGATCGGGAAGACCCGGCTGCTGATCGAGGTGGCCGACCGGGCCGAGACCTCCGGGTTCACGGTCCTGACAGGACGCTGCGTGCCGGGCGGCGGCACCTACCGCGCGCTGACGGAGGCGGTTCTCGCTCATCTTCGCGACGCCGGTTCCCTCGAGGATCCGAGTCTTCGTCCCTACCGGGCGGCGCTGGGGCGGCTGGCACCGGGCTGGGAGAGCCCAGACGCCGGCCCCTCCTCACCGAACGGAGCGGACCCGGTGGTGGTGCTGGGCGAAGGCCTGCTGCGTCTGCTCATCCTGGCGGGCGGCGCGGGCGCCGGCTGCCTGCTGGTGCTGGAGGACCTGCACTGGGCGGACCCGGACACGGTGGGCATCGTTGGCTATCTGGTTAGCGCCGTCCTCGGCTCGCCGGTGGTGATCGCGGCCTCGGCCTGGGACGACCAGCCGGGGGCGCTGCGGACCCTCCGCCCGGCCGATTCCGTGGTCGCCTCGCTCAGCCGCCAGCCAGGGGTGACGACGGTACGGCTCGGGCGGCTGGACCACGTGGCGGTGGCGGAGCTGGCCACGGTGCACGCCGGCGCGCGGCCGGTCGACGGGGCGACGCTCGCGACGTTGATCGACCATGCCGACGGGCTGCCGGTGCTCGTGGAGGACCTCCTGGACGGTCTTCTGGACGATCCCTCAGGTCGGGTGCCGGTGCCGCGGACCCTGTCGGACCTGGTCGCGCAGCGGATGGCGGAACTGGATCCTGGTGCGCAACGGGTCCTGCAGGCCGCTGCCCTGCTCGGCGAGGAGCCGGCCTGGTCACTGCTCGGACCGCTGACGGGGCTGGACGCAGGAGTGGTTTCCGCGGGCCTGCGGGCCGGGACCGGCAACGGACTGCTCAGCCGGCGCGGGGTGCAGTTGGTTTGGCGTCACAGTCTTACCCGCGCGGCGGTGGTTTCCGGGATGCTGCCGACCGACCGGGCAGCGTTGGTGGACCGAGGAGCAGACCTGCTCCTGGCTCGAGAGACCTCCGACGACGATGCGCTCGCCGCCGACCTGCTGGCCGAGGCCGGCGAGTCGGCGCGGGCGACGGAGATCATGCGGCGGCTGGCGCGGCGTGACATGGCCCGCGGAGCGCTGCGGGCCGCTGAACACCTGATCGTGCGCGCCACATCGCTGGGGGCACCGGCGCCCGGCCTGGCGGTCGACCGGACCCGGTTGTTGACGCTCCTCGGTCGCCCGACGGAGGCGTTGACCGAAGGCGTCCCACTCCTGGACGCCTTGAGCGGCGACGAGCACGCCGACCTGTGTCTGGAACTGGCCCGTGCAGCGGTTGTCGCCGGCCGCTGGCGGCAGGCCTGCCGGTTGGTCAATCGTGCCGGCCGGCCGGGCGACCCCCGGTCCCTCGTCCTCGACGCCGAGGCGGCGTTCGGAGAGGGCGACGTCGCTCGGGCCACTGACCGTGCTTCCGATGCCGTCGCCGCCGCCGAGTCCGCCGGTAGTGCCGAAGTACTGTGCGCCGCCCTGGTCATCACGGGACGTTGCGCCACCCTCACCTCGATGGAACTCGCCAGCGCCAGCTACAGGCGGGCGGCGCAGTGCGCGGCCGAGCACGGCCTCGTTCCGTGGCGGGTCGAGGCGTTGTTCGGGCTCGGTCTGGCCGAACTCGTCGAAGGCCGTCCCATCGATTCGCTCAGCGAGGCACGCGAGCTGGCCCTGGACGCGGGACTCCTGATCCAGGTGTTGTCCCTCGGCGTGCTCATCGCGGAGCACACGATGACCGTCGACGGGCCGGCGGCTGCGGAGCCGCTGGCCCGGCGAACGGAGGAGGAGGCCAATCGCTTGGGGCTGTCGGGGCTGGCAGCTTTGGCGGGGGTGGCGTTGGCCGCCGGCCGCGCCGCAGTGGGGGACAGCACGGGAATGACGGCGGCCCTCACCGCTGCTGGTGCGCACGCGAACGCCTCCATCGAGGTCACGGCCCTGGCCTCGGCCGCACGAGCGTGGCCGCACCTGCTCGAGCACGACCTGCCCCGAGCCAACGCCCAACTCGATGAGGCCATGACCAGCCTGACCGCGCACGGATCGGCGGCCCCGGTCGCCTACTGGGGTCTGTGGGTGCTGCTCCGAACGGTCGTGGCCGACCGGGACGAGGAGGCCCGGGATTTCCTCCGCACCGCACCGGTGGGCATGGCCCACCTGCACCGGGCCGCCCTCGCCTACGCCGACGCGGTGGTGGCCGGACGGGCCGGAGACGCCGATCGCGCTGGCGAGCGGCTGGCCGAAGCCGACCGGCTGGTCGCCGACCGGCCGTATTGGCGGCGGCTGCTGCGCCTGCTGACCTTCGAGTCGGCCGTGCTGGACGGTTGGGGGGATCCTGTCCCCGCTCTGCGAGCCGACCTTCACATCCACCAGGAACACGGTGACGATCAACTCGCCCGGACCTGTCGGGACCTGTTGCGTCGGGCTGGGGCGGAGACCCGGCGCGGACGGGGCGACACCCCGGTTCCGCCGGAACTCCGCGTACGGGGGGTGACGAGCCGGGAGATGGACGTACTCCAGCTCGTAGCTCAGGGAATGTCCAACGCCGAGGTGGCAAGCCGACTGTTCCTCTCCCCACGGACCGTCGACACCCACGTGGCCAGTCTGCTGGCTAAGACCGGCGCGGCCCGCCGCGGTGAACTGCGCGAGCTGGCGGCCGATCTCCCTCGGTAGCCCCACGGCGTCCACAAACTCGGTGTCGGCAACCGATGTCTACCGATGTCGGCGACTTCACGCTGGTGAACACCAACCAGCCTGAGGAGTCACCATGTCCCGCACCGCCACCAGCAGCAGCTACGACGTCCTCGTCGTCGGCGCCGGTCCCGCCGGCCTGACGGCGGCGATCACCCTGGCCCGGCAGGGGGCGGACGTGTTGATCATCGAGAAGCATCGCGGCACGTCACCCTTCCCCAAGGCGACTGGGGTCAGCACCCGCACCATGGAGCTGCTCCGCATCTGGGGCATCGACCACCAGGTTCGGGCCGGTGCCATGCCCGTGCAGCCGACGATGTCGATCTCGGAGACCCTGCGGGCACCGGTGCAGGCCAGCGTCCCGTTCGGCTATCCGACCGACGACGAGGCCCTGGCGATCAGCCCGGTCACGCCGGCCGTCGTACCCCAGGACCACCTCGAGCCGGTGCTTGTCGACCACCTCATCGAACATGGCGGAACCGTGCGCTTCCGCACCGAGCTCACCGCCCTGCAGCAAGTTCCGTTCGGTATGCAGGCCGACATCCTCGACCACGCCACTGGCCGACGAAGCCGGATTCACGCCACGTACGTGATCGGCGCCGACGGCCCCCGCAGCAACGTCCGGGCCGCGCTCGGCATCAACGTCGACGACCTCGGATCGATCGGGGACTTCGTCTCCGTGACGTTCCGCGCCGACCTGACCCGAATGCTGGGACGCACGCCCTCGGCCATCAACGCCGTCACCACCGCCGACGCGGCGGGACTGTTCGTTCCGACCAGCGCCGACGACCGGTGGATTTACGCCCGCGAATGGCAGCCGGGGCCCGGCGACACCGTGGCCGACTGGACGTCCGAGCGGATCACCACCCTCCTCCGTGCGGGAACCGGGCTGCCGGACTTGGTGCCGGAGATCATTGCCGTGATGCCGTTCGAGATGGCCGGGCATGTCGCCACCACGTTTCGTGCCGGACCGGCGTTCCTGGTCGGCGACGCCGCGCACCGCACCACCCCGGTCGGCGGGACCGGCATGAACACCGCCATCCATGGTGCCCACAACCTGGCCTGGAAACTCGCCTGGGTGCTCCGCGGCTGGGCCGGCGACAGCCTTCTCGACAGCTACGAGCTGGAACGCCGACCGATCGGCGAAGCCAACGTCCGCCGCTCGCTGGTCCGCGGCCCGCAGCCGCCGGCCGACGGTCTGTCCTGGGACACCGGGGTGCACTACACGTCGCCGGTCATCGCCTCCGGTGGCGGCACCGGTCAACGCGCGCCACACGTCTGGATCCGTTATCACGGCGCCCGGGTCTCCACCGTCGACCTGTTCGACGGCCGGTTGACCGTTATCACCGGACCATCCGGCCACAGGTGGCGCCGGGCTGCCGAACAGTTGGCTGCCGAGGGCCTGCCGATCGCCGCGTTGATCAGCGAGCACGACGTGTCCGACGACCCGGCCGGATCGGAAAGCTTGGCCAGCCGATACCAACTCGGCGACAGCGGAGCCGCCTTGATCCGACCGGACGGCTACCTCGCCTGGCACCGGTCCGCGGCCACCTCGAATCCGCTGGAAACGCTGCGCTCCGCCGTCGACGTCACCCTCAGCCGATCACCCGAGTCGGCGGCGCTCAGCCACGTCGCCTGAGGCACAAGCAGCGTCCGGCTAACTCGGTATCTCTCACCGATGTGCGGAGGCCATCCCGCCTCCACGCTGAAGACAACACACACCAATGATCCAAGGAGAAGAAGCAATGCGTACCTCAACATCCATGGGCATCGCCACCATCAGCCTGGCCGCCGTACTGGGCGGCTCCCTAGCCATCGGCTCGGCGGTCGTCGCCTCGGCGAAGCCGACCGGATCCGACGACCGCGGCCACCCAACGGTGCTGCACCTCACGGCCGAAACCGACCAGTCCGCCGACCCCAACGGCGGCAATCCCGGCCCACCCCCCGGTCCGGGCGACCAAATTGTCAGTACTGACCGGATCAGCCGCTTCGGCAAGCCGGTCGGCCGGGGAGGCACCGTTCTGACGGTCGTCGGCGCCACCCCCACGGCCTTGACCACCCAGGTGGTGACCACGCTCGATCTGCACGACGGCCAGATCGTCCTGCAGGGCATCGGTGACGGACCGACCGGGCCGCCGACCGAACCGATCACGTTCACCCTCGCCGTCACCGGCGGCACCGGCACCTACCAGAACGCCCGTGGCTTCGCCGACATCATCGACCGTCCCGGCGGGGCCGAGACCATCACCATCAGCCTCCGCGGCTGACCAGCCTAGCGTCGCCGAACGACACCACGGTCGTCCGCACGTCCACCATCGGTTCCCTTGCGTGACCGTCCGGTCACGCCATGACTCAAGGACATAGAGAATGCGACAGAAGAGCTCACACTTTCGTACCTGGTTCGACCGGCTGCGAACCTCATCACCGGAGCCCTCTCCGGTTCCCGAATTGATCGGTTACCCCGCAAACCACCTCGCCGCCGGCCGGCCAGCCTCGAGTCACCGCCCAACCCGCGCACACGCCACCCGGCCCACGACCACGAGGGCCGAAGCGGTGAGACGGTGATGATCATGACCGACGTCGGGACCGTATCCAGAACCTCACGCGGGCAAAAGCTGCTGATGGCGGCGGCCGTCGTCGTCGCGACCGCCGCCGGCATCGTGGGGGCAATCATGCTGATCGCCCCCACCACGACCGGCACCTACTTCGCGTGGCCGCTGGGACCGCCCGGGCTCGCGGCGCTGGTCGGCGGCCTCTACGTGGTGTCCGCACCAGTCTTCTTCTACGCCGGGACTCGGTCTGCGGTGGAGGTCCGCGGTCTGGCCGCCGCCGTGCTGGCATTCACGATCCCGACGGTGATCGCGACGTTCCTGCACCGCGACATCTTCGACTTCACTCGCCTCATGGCGATGGCCTGGGTGGTGTTGTTCATCGCCTCGCCCATCACCTTCGCGCTGCTGTTGTGGTCCGGCCGGCACGCCCGGCCGCTGCGGAACGACCCTCGCCTGCACCGCGTGGCCCGTGTCGCCCTCGCCGTACTCGCCATTGGGTTCGCTGGGCTGGCCGTGTGGTTCTGGCTCGCGACCGACGGTCCGGTGCCGTTCGACATGGCGCCGCTGGGGGCCCGGTTCCTCGCCGCCTGGATGGCGTTCTTCGCCGTCCTCGCCGCCTGGTCGGCCCTGCGGCCCAGCCGATCCGAGGCGCGGATTCCGCTGCTGGCCCTCCTCGCGTACGGCGTCGGCGGGCTGCTCGCCGCCGGTGCTCTCCTGGGAGCGCTCGGGGCCGGAACCATCGGCTACCTCGCTGCCCTGGTCGGATTCGAGGTCATCGCTGGGCTCGCACTCCTTCGCGGATTCAGATCCGACTGACCGGCCTCCGTTCGGCGCCGGCGCGGCACGCACGAGCGGCGTTGTGATCGTCGACGACTTCCATCCGCTGGTGACAGGGTCTGATCATTGACAGCCGCCGCCGCGCGCACCACACGGGGGGCGGCGCCGCCCCTTGTGCTCCGGACCAGGTGGCAGCGGCGGCGAAGCCCTTTAGCCTGAATCCGTGGATTGGGTAGGTAGGTTGCGGCGGGTCCAGGCGTTGAAGTGCCTTCTGTGGTTGGAGAATCGGGAGTGTCTAGGTCCTGGTTCGGCCATCCAGCAGAAGGCACCGGAAGTGAGTGCGACACGAGGTCGCATGCGCAAGTGGCGCGTTGAATTGGGGGTTGGCGGTGACGTTGATGACGTAGCCCGGGTAAGTGTTCGCTGGCCCGTCCCCACTCTGACGTGCGTTGCCGGTAACGGCGGGGTGCGAAGCTCAGGGGCAGAAGCCGAAGCGGCCCTTGTTCCATCCGGGGGCGGCGCTGGTGAGGGGAAGGCCGGATGGGTGAACGTGAGTGAACCGCTGTTGACGCCTCGTCACGGTGAGCCTCGGATAGATGGATGCCTGACCGGGGTGTAGGGCTGGCCGTTGTGAAGCGGCAGGCGGCGACCGTCGTCACTGACATGGTCGTGAGAACACCGCCGCCCCGGGGTATAGGCGGCACCCTCTCCGGTCGGGTCTTGCGCATGTGGAACGTGGAAACCCCGCTCTGGTCCGGGCCAGTTTGGTTCTGGTGGGCCGACTGTGAGGAAGGTCGATCCCGGGGCGGGAACAGGATGGCCCAAGAAGCCAAGGCCGGCGGCCGAAAGGCAGCAGGACCGTATACCCAGCAGTGTCGCTTTCCTCCAGGCGGCGGGTTGGGGGAACTGGCCGGACACCGCGCTTTGTGCGGGCCCCCGGAAGGGGCTGCTGACGTGGGCCAGGTGAGCCTTTGGAGAGACGATGATGGTGACGCCAGAACTTGTGGACAAGTTGGACACCGATGAGGTGAACGGACCGCAAGGCGATGAACTGGACTGGGACGGCATCTACTGGCGCCCGATCGAGGACGATGTACGGCGGCTGCGTCAGAGGATCTTCAAAACCACAGCTGCTGGGCCTCGACCGCCGGAAACGCCCGCTCGTACCCAGTGATACTCCGAACCCGCAGCGTCGCGGCGCCATCCAGTGTGGCTGCCCCGATCAGGTTCGACAGCCGCACGGCATCCCAACTCGCGTCGGCGTACCACCCGATCGTGCAGTCCAGCCGCGCCGTCACCGGCTGAGCCCGGGCGACCAGCTCGGCGACGGTGAGCGTTCCGCCGGCCACAGTCACGTGGTGGGTCGACGGGTCAAGCTCCGGGACGGTGTCGAACAGCCAGGTGGTCGCCGGTAGCACGACGGCTGCCACGGGACCCGGAACCGCCGGCCGGGACCCGGTCGGCGCGCGTGGACGGTCTGGTCGGG
>DATDAP010000076.1:0-3482 GCA_036525335.1 Microlunatus sp.
ACGCGCCCCGCCTGAAACCCGACGCGCCCCGGCTGAAGCCGGCCGTGGAGCGGGTGAAGAAGCGGACCGGAAAGACACCACGCACCGTCGCCGCCGACCGTGGCTACGGCGAAGCCAGTGTCGACGACGACCTGGCCGACCCCGGCGTCCGCAACGTCGTCATTCCCCGCAAAGGCCGACCCACCAAGACCCGACAAGCGCAGGAACAGCGTCGAAGTTTCCGGCAGACCGTGAAATGGCGAACCGGCTGCGAAGGCCGGATCAGTCACCTGAAACGCAGCTACGGCTGGGACCGCACCATGATCGACACCACCGAAGGAGCCCGCACCTGGATCGGACACGGAGTCTTCGCCCACAACCTCACCAAGATCGCCACCCTGACCGCCTGACCAGCCCTCGGGAGACCCCTCACCCCACAGCGGCACCCGGCCAGACCCAACCGAATCGGCCGATTCCGACGAAACCGGGTTCTTCAGGTCGAAGTGGTTAGCAGTTGGCGACCTCGCGGCCGTGATGAGTACGGCCTCGCCCACCGCGGTTTCCGGCGATGGATCAGCGGGTGTCAGGTCAGGCTCTTTCTGGGTGGGCGCGAGCACAGCCGCCCACGGTGGGCGTGGCGCAGCGCCCGGATGGGTGGGTTCAGGAAGTGGATCGGTGCGGGAGTCAGGCCCGCTCGGTGGCGTCGATCCTCGCCGTGGCGTTTGCCGGGCCGGACCGATGTCCCGAGTGGCCGTCCAGCCGGCGAGGAGCTGGAGGCCATCGTGGGCGGCCCACCCGCCCGAAGGCCCGTGGCGCGACGTCGCCCACGTCGAGTTCGACACTCAGTCGGTCCGCGCGGAGACCAGACCCAGAGTCCCTCGAGTTGGGCTGGGGACCTGTACGTCGAACACCGTGCCTGCCCGATCGCCAGCCTCGACGGTCCGGATGGTGCGGCTCCTCGACCCGACCGCCGCCACACTCTGCACCGATCCGAACAGCTGGACGAGCGCGGTCAGGTAGTTACGGGCCGATGTCGAGCAACGGACCGGCACCGCGGGAGAACAGGAACTCCGGGCTCGGGTGGAAGATGTCCGGGCCGATCTACTGCATGACGGTCTGTGCCGACAACGGCTCGCCGATGTCACCGCGGGCGATGGCGCGGCGGGCGGTCTGCATCCCCAGGCCCAGAACGGTGTCCGGAGCCACCCCGAGCAACAGACCCACGGCAGCGGCCTGTGCCAGCAGGTCGCGACCGCGGCCCGGTCGACGCTGATCGGCTTCTCGGTCCACACGTTCTTGCCGGCGGCGATCGCCTTCGACGCGACCTCGGCGTGTACGGCCGGGATGGTCAAGGTTGACCACCACCTCCACGTCTGGGTGGCTCAGCACATCGTCGGCGGTCCCCCACTGTCGTACCCCGTGCTGTTCTACGGCAACGCGATGGCGGAGTCCCAGATCGGTGCCTAGAGTTGAACTGGAGGTCGACAGCCCACACTCGGTTCAGGGAACCGGTGCTGTGGCACCGACGGGGCCCCCTTCTCGCGCCACCGCCGCTGGAGCTTTCCTGTGGTTGACGACCCAGCCTTCACCGCGGGCGTCGTGGTAGTCGCGGCGATGCCCGCACCACGGACGCGTCTTGACGTCAGTCCCGCAGCCACACACCGAATTCTTTTGCGTGATGTTGTATCAAGCCTGTCGAGCTGTGGTCTGTGAGGCATACCCAATACACAGATCGTGGAGGAGGAGTACATGCTTCGGATTAGGATCGCCTTGATCGCGGTCGTGGCACTCGCCGGGAGCTTGCTGGTCCCCAGCTCGGCGATGGCGACAGCGTACCCAGAGACCATGCTCCCGGACAGCGGGAACCATGATTACTGCTTCACTTCAGGTTTCTCCAGCAGCCGGGATCCGTTCACCGGCCACTACGCCATGAGCATCCTGGACAGCACCACTGACATGACAAGAACCGATGTGGGTGCTTGCAGCAACAACAACACCGACATCTGGTGGTGGGCGATCAACCTACCGGGCACCGTGCGCGGTGAGTGGCAGTGCATCGTCACCTCAGGTACCAGATGCAACTCCGCCGACGTGCGCATCGACTTCGACCAGATCGACATCGGCAGCAACGACATCTCCGATCGTGACAAGACCTCGGTACACGAGATCGGGCACAGTGTCGGTCTCGGTCACCACTCACCGGCCGCGCACGACTGCGCCATGGTCTCCGGCGAGATCCCGAGTCTGGACATCAAATGGCGCCGCTACCACGCGCACGACATCGCCCACATCAATGCCACATTCTGACCGGCCACATCGAGGGAGTGAGATCATGTTCAAGCGTTACGCATACGGAGTACTCGTCGCTACGGTCACGGCCCTGGCATTGGCCGGCTGTGCCAGTCAGCCGCGGGCCGAAGCGCCAGCCGGCGCACAGCAGACCCACAGTGAGCAGCAGACCCACAGCGGGTCGGCTACCGAGCTGGCCGCCATGACCACGCGCGGCTTGGAGGTCGACTACGACCGGTTGGTCAGCCCCAAGGCTGCGGTCACCGCCAGCGAGCTCATCGTCCGGGGCAAGCTGGTCGACGTGATCGACGGCATCTCCTACGGCGGCAAAGCGGCGCAAGCCGGCCGCGCCAACGCGTACGCCACGTTCGTCATCGAGGTTGACGCGTCGCTGGAGGGGTCGGTGGCAAAGGGCACCAAGGTGTACGCACAGGTCAACAAGAGCTCGACGAGTGATCCCCGCGACTTGGCCAAGCTCGGCAAGGGCCTAGACGTCGTCGCGGTACTCGATGACATCAGCGACTGGACACCGGCCCCCGGTGTCACCGTGGTCCGCCCGGCCGCCATGCCGACCAGCGGCCCGCTCTACTTCGCCTTCCCGGACGGTTTGTGGATGAAGGGCCCCACCGACAAGGCCATGGTCGGTATGCATGCCCGCGCATCCGAACTCAGCGCCGCGTGGGGGGCGCCGCAAACTCTCGACCAATACTGGGCGGCGCTTGCCAAGGCAGACCGCTAACCCACCAACCCCAACCCACCGCCAAAGAAGTACAAGAGTTTGGTTCTGCCGGAGGCTACCTGTGGCTTCCGGCAGAACCGACCGGCTGTTGAGCGACTCCTGGGATGAGGACATCGGGACCAGGCAACGACATTGCTGGTGAGGACGTTTCCTCATCATGGTGTCGCCGCGACGTGGTGATCAGCGTGGTGGCCGGCAGGTTCAGCCCGGACATCGTGGCCGAGCCGATGCCCGGTCGACGTGTTGCTGCGACCGGTGCGTTCGGTCAGGCTGCAACACGAGTTGCCCACTGCCGGCCAGACCCTTATCGGCTCAGGATGGGCCGATGCGAACTGGAGCAGCCCGTGGTGATCATGGTCACCGACCCGATGGTCGTCGACGCCGACCTGGCCGCTTCCTCCATTCGCTGTCCGTCCTGCTCGTCTGGGCGGCTGCGGCCCTGGGGCTATGCCCGCTCCCGGGTGGTGCGCGGACT
>DATDAP010000077.1:0-2576 GCA_036525335.1 Microlunatus sp.
ATCGTCGTCAGCGAACCGTCCGCCGGGACCGCCAGGTACTGGGCGTGGGCGCCGAACGGGCCCTCGTTGTAGCCGAACACGTTGTCGCCGACCGAGAACGCCGAGACCCCACCGCCGACCTCGGTTACGATCCCTGCGAACTCATTGCCCAAGACCGTGGCCCGCGGCTTGATCAAGCCGGTGAACAGTCTCATGAAGAAGGGTTTCGCGGCCCGGCACGCGCAGTCGGTCCGATTCACCGTGGTGGCATGAACCTGGACGAGTACCTCGGCGTCGCCGATGGTCGGCTTGTCCACCTCGACGATCCGCACCACGTCGGGTGAGCCGTACCTGGTCTGGACCGCGGCTTGCATACCGGCACAGTAGCGTCGGCTGAACCCGCGTACGTGGCTGCGGAGAGCAAAGCAAGCGGACCCTACCGTGCGGAGCCGGTCACGACATCAGGAGGCGATCATGGTCGGTGAGCGAGGTGCTGAGGGCGTCGAGGATGAGGTCGAGCCCGAAGTCGAACTCGTCGCCGAAGTCGTATCCGGGCTGGAGGATGTGTTCGACTGCCAGTTCGACGAGATGGGGGTACTGCCCGGTGGCGAACTGTTCCATCATCGGTGCCGCCACCTCGGTGACGGTTTCGGGGCCGTCGAAGGGGAGGGCGGCCTCCTGCAGCGCGAAGCCGTAGACGTAGCTGTCGATCAGCGCGTAGGCGTGGGCGGTCATCGCGATCGAGAAGCCGGCGCCGCGCAGGGTGCCGAGCATGGCGTCGTGGTGGCGCAGGGTGGCCGGCCCGGGCGAGCTTCGAGACTCCAGCAGTCCGATGGCCCAGGAGTGTCGGCGCAGGACGTGGCGGGCGGAGGTGGCCCGGAGATGGATCTCGGCGCGCCAGTCGCCGTCGACGGTGGGGAGGTCGATCTCGCTGAAGACGCCGTCGACGATGGCATCGAGGATCTCGCTCTTGTTCGAGACGTAGTAGTAGAGCGACATCGGCTTCACGCCGAGGTGGGCGGCGAGGGAGCGGATCGTCAGCGCGTCGACTCCGCCTTCGTCGGCGACGGCAACGGCGCCCGCCAGGATGCGTTCCCGGCTCAGTGGGGGACGATCCTTCGGAGTCCTGGTGTTCGACATGTCCTCTTCCTCGACGCCATGGCCATTTTGTACATAGTACGGTACAGTCTGGTACTAAGTGCGGTAAGGGGATCGCGCCCATTTCTCGGGAGCAGCGATCATGGAACATTCCCTGAACGACCCCAGGGCGGCCACACCGTTCGAACCGGTGCCGAGCGCCGCCGTGATGCGGGCCATCGTGCAAGACGTCTACGGTGACGCAGACCGGCTTCGGATCGCGGAGATTGCCGTACCGACGGTCGGCCCGGACGACGTGTTGGTGCGTGTCCGGGCGGCCGGGGTCCACATCGGCGACTGGCATGTGATGACCGGACAGCCGTACCTGATGCGGATCATGGGCTTCGGTTTCCGTGGACCCAAGGCGCGTGTCCGGGGCATGGACGTCGCCGGAACGGTCGACGCGGTGGGTCGCAACGTGACCCGCTTCCGCCCCGGGGATGACGTGTACGGGGTGTGCGACGGGGCGTTCGCCGACTACGCCACCGCCCGGGTGGAGACCTTGGCCGCCAAACCGGCGAGCCTGACGTTCGAGCAGGCGGCCGCTCTTCCCACCTCGGCCTGTACCGCGTTGCAGGCGCTTCACGACACCGGTGAGATCGCGGCGGGGGAGCGGGTGCTGGTCATCGGGGCCTCGGGCGGGGTGGGCCTGTTAGCGGTGCAGATCGCCAAGGCTCTGGGCGCCACCGTGACCGGGGTGAGCAGCACCGCGAAGATGGATCTGGTCGGATCGGCCGGCGCCGACCACGTGATCGACTACACCGCCGACGAGGTCACCGACAGCGGTCAGCGGTACGACCTGGTTCTCGACATGGGCGGTGACCGGACCCTCGTGGCACTGCGGCGCTGCCTCACCCCTCGCGGCAGACTGGTCCTGGTCGGCGGCGAGGGCGGCGGCCGGGTGATCGGCGGAGCGATGGCCCGCTCGTTGCGGGCTGTCGCCTGGTCACCGTTCATCAAGCAGAGCCTCCGGATGGTGCTGGGGGCCACCAAGACCGACGATTTGCAGACAATCACCGAGCTGGCCGACCGCGGCAAGATCCGCCCGGTGATCGACCGGGTCTACCCGCTCAGTGAGGCAGCCAACGCGATCCGGCGTCTCCACAACGGTCGTGCGCGGGGAAAGCTCGTCATCACGGTCTGAGTCGGCGGCCATGCGCCCGCGCAGGGCACCGCCCAAACCAAGGGACCGTCGCATCGGATCCCGCCTTGCAGGGCACACCAGGAGAACCATCATGCAGAACCCGTCGGCAACCATGCCCACCCGGTGCCTGGCTGATCGTCAAGGGCTTCACCACCCCATCCACTCCGTCCGACCTACGAGCCGACCAGCATCACCTCACCGTTGCCGGTGAGCACCGCGCCCTGACCCGCGGACGCACCCCGTCGCAGAGCCGCGACCACGCACCCATCAGTCTCCACTGAGAACAGGAATGATGATCATGACAAACACCTTGCAC
>DATDAP010000078.1:0-2103 GCA_036525335.1 Microlunatus sp.
CGTTCAGCTCGCTGGCGGCGGCATGGAGGGTGGTCTCGTTGACGTCGGCCAGGACGACCGCGGCTCCGGCTTCGGCGAACGCGCGGGCGGTGGCCAGGCCCATGCCGGAGCTGCCGCCGGTGACGAGAGCTACCTGCCCGGTGAAGTCATAGGTCGGGTTCACGTTGTCGATTTCCTTCTCGTCGCGGTAATGCGGTCACCATCGGGGTCCGGCACAGGCCTGGTCGGTCAGGGCTGTCCTGAATCTTGTCCTCAGCTCGACTTCCCGATCGTCGCATCTGGGCCCTGGTGTCAGCCAACATGGTTCCGGGGAGGGCTGGGAGTCTCTGTCGAGACGTGTACTGACAGGGGATCCCTCGTGCGGAGGTTTCCCCGTACGGTCGAGATCATGGACAACCGAGCCGAGGTACGCGAGTTCTTGATCTCGCGGCGGGCCAAGATCACCCCGCAGCAGGCCGGGATGCCCGATGTCGGCGCCCGCCGGGTCCCGGGCCTGCGTCGTGGTGAGGTCGCCGCCTTGGCCCGTGTCAGTGTGGAGTACTACTCCAAGCTGGAGCGCGGCGCCCTCGGCGGTGTCTCCGCCTCCGTGCTCGACGCGATCGCCCGGGCCCTGCAGCTCGACGACGCCGAACGCACACACCTGTTCAACCTCGCCCACGCCGCCGATGGCACCAGTGCTGGGATGCGGCCACGTCGCCGGGCCAGTCACCGGTGGACACCGCGGCCGAGTCTGACCTGGGTGCTCGACACCATCACCGCACCCGCCATCGTCCGCAACGGTCGAATGGACCTGCTGGCCGCCAACGATCTCGGTCGTGCCATGCACGCCGCCGTCTACGCCAGTGCGGTCGGCGCGCCACCCAACTTCGCCCGGTTCACGTTCCTCGACCTGGACGCCGCCCACGACTTCTACCCCCACTGGAAGATCGCAGCCGACACCTGTGTCGCCATCCTGCGGACCGAGGCCGGCCGAGACCCGCACGACAAGGCCCTGCACGACCTCGTCGGGGAGCTGTCCACCCGGAGCAGCGACTTCCGCCACCGCTGGGGCAGCCAGGACGTCCGTCTCCACGGCGCCGTTTGCAAGCTGTTCCACCACGGCCTAGTTGGGGATCTCGATCTGTACTACGAAAGCGTTGACATGATCTCCGACCCCGGACTCACCATCTACGCCGCCGAACCTGGCTCACCCACCGCGCACGCCCTCGACCTGCTCGCGTCCTGGCACGCCACCGAGTTCGCCGAAGCAACTGCTGCCGAGGCCGCGGCCCCTGGCGCATCTCGGCTTCACACTCACGACCCCGCCTCACTCGGCGGATCCTGACCCCACCAGCCTCCACACACGTCGCAGGAGATACGCACACATGACCACGATCGCCATCGTCGGCGCCGGCCCAGGGCTCGGCGCGGCCGTCGCCCGCCGCTTCGGCACCGAGAGCTTCTCCGTTGCCGTCATCTCCCGCAGCCAGGACCGGGTTGACGCCCTCGCCGGCGACCTGACCAGGGCCGGGGTGACCGCCCGCAGCTACGCCGCCGACGTCCGCGAGCCTGACGCCTTGACCAGTGCTCTGGCGCGGGCGGCCGATGACCTCGGACCGGTCGAGGTGCTGCAGTACAGCCCCGTCCCGCAGGCCGCGTTCATGCACCCGGTCCTCGACACCACGGTGGCCGATCTCACCGGTGCGATCGAGTTCTCCGTCTTCGGTCCCCTCAGCGCGGTCCGCCACGTCCTGCCGGGGATGCGTTCCCTGGGCCGCGGAACGGTGCTGTTCGTCAACGGCGGCAGCGGCGCCAGACCGAACCCGAAGGTCGCCGGCACCTCGATCGCCTTCGCCGCCGAAGGTGCCTACGCGACCATGCTGCACACCGCCCTGGCCGAGGAGAACATCCACGTCGGCCAGCTGATCATCCCCGGCGGCATCACCACCGGCCACCCCACCCACGACCCCGACATCCTCGCCGACCGGCTCTGGACCATGCACACCAGCCGAGACACCTTCCGCGTCTTCGCCGAACCCATGAACCTCCAGCACTGACCTGTCAGGAAGGAACCCACAGATGTTGACCGTCAACGCCTACGCCGCCACCTCACCGACCGACCCC
>DATDAP010000079.1:0-4000 GCA_036525335.1 Microlunatus sp.
CTTGCCCAGCTGCTCCCCGAAGGTGCGGTTCCGCGACAGCGGTGAGCTGCAGGTCGCGACCAGGTCCCCGAGCCCGGCCAGGCCCGAGAACGTGTACGGGTCCGCGCCGAGCGCCATCCCCAGTCGACTCGACTCGGCCAGCCCCCGGGTGATCACGGTCGCCGTCGCATTCGCACCCAGACCCAGACCGACGGCCATCCCGACGGCCAGGGCGATGACGTTCTTCGTCGCTCCCCCCAGCTCGCAGCCGACGACGTCGGTGTTGGTGTAGGCCCGGAACCGCGGTGTGTGGCAGATGGCTTGCAGACGCTCCGCCGTCGCCAGCGAGGTGCTGGCCACCACGCTGCCCGACGGCTGCCGCTCGGCGATCTCCCTGGCCAGATTGGGCCCGGTCACCACGGCGACCCGATCGGGCTCGATGTCGGCGACCTGCTCGATGATCTCGCTGACCCGGAGCCCGGATCCGAGCTCGATCCCCTTGGCCAGACTGACGATGACGGCGTCCGCCGGAATCGTCCAGGTCTCCAGATTCGCCCGCAGCGTCTGAGACGGCACCGCCATCACCACGAACTCGGCGCCATCCATGGCGGTGTGCGGATCGGTGTTCGCCACGATCGTGTCGGGCAGCTCGATGTCGGGGAAGTAGTCCCGGTTGCGGTGCTCGGAGTTGATCAGGTCCGCGACCTCGCTCCGCCGGGCCCACATCGACACCTGCTGACCGGCATCGCTCAGGACCAGGGCGAAGGCCGTTCCCCACGACCCCGAACCCATCACGGCCACTCGGCTGCTCACGTCGCGGTCTTCCTGTCGTCGGGATTCTCGGGTCCGGTCGGGTTCTGCCGAGACCGGCGCGGATCGTAGCGACCCGGCGGCGCCGGCTCCTGCCGCAGCTCGACGACCAGCTCGGTGATGGCGTCCATGATCCGGTCGGTGGCCGTAGCGACAGCCTGCGGTGTGATCGGTGCCTCCCGGAGGTCGTCCAACAACACCGGCACACCGGCGACCAGCCGCAAGGTCTTGCGTGGCAGCAGATGCGGCAGGTGGACCTTCTTGCCCCACATGATGTCCTGCGCACCCCACTGCCCGATCGGGATCACTGGGCAGGCGGTCTGGAGGGCGATCCGGGCGGCCCCGGACTTGGCGACCATGGGCCACAGCTGCTCGTCGAAGGTCACGGTGCCCTCGGGGTAGATGACGACCGTCTTGCCGGCCTCGATGGCGGTGACAGCGGCCTGTAGAGCCTGCACCGCCGAGTGCGTGCCACGCTCGACCGGGATCTGACCGCAGGCGGTGATGATGCGACCGATCACCGGCACCCGGAACAGACTGGCCTTGCCGAGGAAGCGCGGCCACCGCCCGGCGAACGCCACGTACTGGCCGACCGCGATCGGGTCGACGTTGGAGATGTGGTTGGCCACCAGCAGGATGCCACCGGTGCGCGGGATGTTCTCCTGACCCCGCCAGTCCCGCAGCGTGAGTGGCCTGGCGATCGCGTTGATGATCGAGATGACCGCGATCAGCGCCTTCTCGGCGGGCTCGTTGTTGGCCTTGCGTAGACCGCGGGCCGACGACGACGATCGGCGCCACCTACCGGGCGGCATCCCGGACTGTTCGGTCACCCGCACCTCCATCCGGACGAATTGTCCTCACCCTAGAGGATCGTGGCAGCATCGGACGATCATGGACACGTTGCCACCACCACACGTCGGTGACGACCTAGCGAGCTCGCTCGTCGAACGGGTCGCCGCCGTCGTGGCGCTCAAGACGCTACCGGCCGCAAAGTCCCGGATGTCGTCGCTGCCGGATGCGCTCCGGGAGAGGTTGGCGCGGTGCATGGCCCTGGACACTCTCTCCGCCCTGGCACCCGCAGTGGACCAGGTCCTCGTCGTCAGCGACCAGCCCGATCTCCCCGCTGCCCTGCTCCGCGCGAACCTGCCGATCCGAGTGATCGCGGAGCCGGCCGACCCTGCACCCGCCGGTGACCTCGCGCACGGCGGCGGGTCACTCAATCGTGCTTTGGCGCACGGCGCCGACCGGCTGCTGACGGACGGCATCGAGGTGGTCCTGGCCTGCGTCGGCGACCTGCCCGCCCTCCGAACGACCTCGGTCCGTCGGGTGATCGCCGCTTCGCTCGACCGGCCACGGTGCTTCCTCGCCGACCACGACGGCCGCGGGACCACCATGCTGGTTGCCCGCGGCGTACCCCTGAATCCGTTGTACGGTAGGGAGATCGTGTCTGACCGAACAGTCGGCTCGGCGAGCCGACATCGACGGTCGGCGGCCCAGGCCCTGGACCTCGCCGATGTGCCTGACGCCCGTTGGGATGTGGACACACTGGCCGATCTCCGGTCGGCGAATCTCATCGGCACGGGGCCGGCGACCTCCTTGTTGCTGGACCCCTCATCCGGGGCGCCCGGGCGATACCTGGACCTGCAGGTGGTCGGCCGGCAGCAGGAGAGCTTCACCGTGCTCGCCGACGGGTTCGCGGAATCTGTGCCGGAGCGGGCATACGACGGCGACCCGGCACTCCTGGTGCCGGGTCGCCGTGTGCATGCCGTGCGGGTGGCGGGCGCCCTCCGCTGCTGGGCTTGACCCCCTGATGGGAGGTCTGTCGCTCAGCGCTTCGCGGCCGCCTTCTTGGCCGGAGCCTTCTTGGCGGCGGTGGCCTTCTTGGCCGGTGCCGCCTTCTTGGCCGGGGTGATGGTCTTGGCGGCCGTCGTCTTCTTGGCCGCCGTCGTCTTGACCGCGGGGGCCTTGGTCGCCGTGGTCTTCGTGGCGGCGGCCTTGGCCGGGGCCTTCTTCGTCGCCGCGGCCTTGGCGGGAGCCGCCTTGGTTGCGGGAGCCTTCGTCGTGGTCTTCTTGGTCGCCGGGGCGGCGACGGCCTTGGTGGCCACCGTCTTGGCCGCCACGGTCTTGGCGGCGGGAGCCTTGACGGCCGCGGCCTTGACCGCAGGAGCGGCAGCAGCCTTGCTGGCGGTCTTCTTGGCCGCCTTCGGCACCTTCTTGGCCCCGGACACGTACGCCTTCAGGTCGGTCCCCGCCCGGAACCGCGGAATGGCCGTGGCCTTGGCCCGCTTGCGCTCACCCGTACGCGGGTTACGAACCATCCGGGCCGAGCGGTGCACCTTCTCGAAGACGCCGAACCCGGTGATGGTCACCTTCTCGCCGGTGGCGGTCTGGTAGGTGATCGTCTGGGTGACGGCATTGAGGGCGCGCGCGGCCTCCGCCTTGTTGCCGTCGAAATGAGTCGACAACACCTCGATGAACTCAGCCTTGTTCACGGCTTCCCTTCCCTGGGGAGGATGTCAGCAGCCGCAACGTACGCCTGCACGGGCCCACGGTAGAGAGTTCTGGCTCCGCAGACAATCACCGGGGCGGCGAGTTTCGCCTCAGAACAACGAAAGTTGCCGATTCTGCGGGCGTCGCGACCGATTCAGGAGGCGCTGGCGACCTTCACAGGCAGGGTTTTCGGCTTGAAGGAGGGTCGATCTGCCTCGTAGGAGTCGATCTCCTCCACGTGCCGCAGGGTCAGACCGATGTCGTCCAGGCCCTCCAGCAGCCGCCAGCGGGTGTAGCCGTCGATCTCGAAGTCGGCACTGAAACCGTCGGCGGTGATCGTCTGCTCCTGCAGGTCCACGGTCAGCGGCTTGTCGGGGCTCTCCTCGATGAAGTTCCAGAGCTCTTCGATGATCTTCTGGTCGATGACCGCCACCAGCAGACCGGCCTTGCCCGAGTTGCCTCGGAAGATGTCGCCGAACCGGGAGCCGATGACGACCCGGAAACCGTAGTTCTGCAAGGCCCAGACGGCGTGCTCGCGCGATGAGCCGGTGCCGAAGTCGGGGCCCGGAACCAAGATGGTCGCGCCGGCGTACTGGGGTTGGTTGAGGACGAAGTCCGGATCGTTGCGCCAGGCGGCGAACAGCCCGTCCTCGAAGCCGGTCTTGGTCACCCGCTTGAGGTAGACGGCCGGGATGATCTGGTCGGTGTCGACGTTGCTGCG
>DATDAP010000080.1:0-5445 GCA_036525335.1 Microlunatus sp.
CGCCGCCACCGGTCTCGATCGAAGTGGTCTCCTCGCCTGGGGCGCGGATGGCGAGATCTTCGAAGGTCCGTCCCTGCTGGTCGCGGCCGAAATGACCGGCGGTGAGGGAGAAGCCGAAGCCGTCGTCCGATTCTGGGCGACCGGCGATACCGGGCGTGGCTTGGCTGAGGAGCTGGGTCCGGTCGGTGCGGAGGCCAGTAGGTGAGCCATAGACGATGGTGACCGTGCCACCTCGGTCGGCGTCGAAGGGGCCGCACCCGGCTCGTTCACGGTGGAGAAGCAGTTGGCCGGTGACGAGGCGGCGATCGACGCCGCCGCCGATGTCGAGTTCACCGTCAACTGGAGTGCCGATAACGGCCAGACTGGCACCATCACCGTGGCCGGCGGCGAAACCTCCGCCCCCGTCGAGCTGCCCGCCGGCACCGTCGTCACCCTGACCGAGGCCACCCCGACGAACCTCCCCGACGGAGTCGTCTGGCAGGGCTACACCTGGGTCGCCACCGCGGGCGTGACGGTGTCCCCCGACGGTCAGACCGCCACGTTCACCGTCCAACCCGGCAGCACCGTCGCCCTCCAGCTCACCAACACCGTCACCCAGCCGCCCACCACGCCCCCACCGACGACCGAGCCGCCAGCTACGGAACCACCCGCTACCGAACCACCGGAAACGGAACCACCGACCGAGCGGCTGCCATCGACGAGCTCAAACGTGTCCCTGTGGATGATCGGTGTCGGAGTGGCGGCCCTGCTCACCGGCGGGATCACCCTGCTCATCGGTCGGCGACGGGGGAAGTTCCAGGCCTGAGCGTCACCGGATCGGGTGAGCCCTCACCCGGACGCACGCCTCGCCGGCAAGCAACCTCGCTGTGATTTCGCTGGGCGTCCAAGGTCGTAGCCCTGGCCGATGGTGAAGGTGGCATCCTCGGCGACCACGTTGTGCCGCCGGAGTAGCCGCCTGCCCACCTGCCGGGGTCGGGCAGCGCGTGAGCGGTCATATGCGTGGGCGGAGAGCCGCGCCCTGGCAGCTCGGACCGGCGTGAAGAACTGAAACAGGGCTGTGACTAGGTGGAACAACCCATCTGTACAGTGAACATTCACTGGCGCCAACCTGACGCTGCTCCTGGCGTTCCTGCTGTTCGCGGCGAAGTGGCTGGGGGTGCGGGGACGCTGGTTGCGCGCGGTCGGGCTCGGTGGCGTGGTGGTGTTCGTCGCACTCTGTCGGACCGAGCCGAGTGTGCTGCGCGCCGCGGCGATGGGTCTGGTGGCGTTGGCCGCGCTCGGTGCCGGCGGCGGCCGCAAGGGACTACGGCAGCTGGCCGTGGCCGTGCTCCTCCTGGTGCTGGTGGATCCCTTCCTGGCCAGATCGGTCGGCTTCGCCCTCTCCGTTCTGGCCAGCGCCGGCATCGTCTGGTGGGCGTCGTCCTGGGTCGCGGAGGCGTCCTGGCTGCCGAGACCCTTGGCGGAGGCGGTCGCGGTGCCCCTCGCCGCCCATCTCGCGACGCTGCCGGTGGTCGCCGCGCTGTCCGGTGCAGTGAGCGTGTCGGGGCTGCTGGCCAACGCGCTGGCCGGTCCTTTCGTGGGGCCGGCCACGGTCCTCGGCTTCGCGGCGGCTGGTCTGTCGCTCCTCAGTTCCTGGCCCGCGGCGATCGCCGGCTGGGGGGCATCGTGGTGTGCCCAGGCGATCATCTGGATCGCCCATGCCGGCGCGGCTCTGCCGGGATCTTCGTGGCGGTGGCCGGCGACGCCGATGGCGCTGGTCGTCCTCGGTCTGGCCGCCCTGGGTGCCGGCCTGTCCGTCCGGGTGCTCGCCCGCCATCGCTGGTGGGTCCTGGGCGGCTGTGTGCTGCTCGTGGCGGGGATGTTGACCGGGCCGGTTCAGCCCGGCTGGCCCCCACGCGACTGGAAGCTGGTGGCGTGCTCGGTGGGTCAGGGTGACGGGCTTGTGCTGCGGGCCGGACCGGGTCAGGGCGTCGTGGTCGACGTCGGTCCGGATCCGACGGAGATGCGGCGCTGTCTGTCGGGGCTCCGGGTCAGAGCCGTACCGATCGTCGTGCTGACGCACTTCCATGCTGACCACGTCGACGGACTCACAGGCGTGCTGGGTCATCTACCGGTCGGTCAGGTGTGGGTCAGTCCGTACGCGTCACCGACCAGCGAGGCAGCCGACGTACGTGCTCTCGCGTCGGTCTCGGCGGCCACCCTGCGGTCCCCTCCGGTGGGTGAGACCGGGCGCGTGGGAGCCGTTTGGTGGCAGGTGATCGGCCCGGTGGGTGTTCCGCGCGGTGTTGCCGGAGCAGGCGAGTCGGGGGAATCGGTCGAATCCGGAGGGGAGAACGACGCCAGTCTCGTCCTCCGGGTCGGCGTCGACGGTCTCACGGTCCTGCTCACCGGTGACGTGGAGCCGGACGGGCAGGCGCGGATCCTGGCCACCGGCGTCGACCTGCGGGCCGACGTGCTGAAGATCCCCCACCACGGCTCGAGCCGCCAGGATCCCGCCTTCTTCGCGAGCACCGGTGCGCGGGTCGCCATCGCCAGTGCCGGCCTGCGCAACTCGTACGGTCACCCGGCACCGAGCACCGTACGACTCGCCACCGGGCTCGGGATGACGGTGGTGCGCACCGATCAGCAGGGGAGCGTTGCGGTCACCGAGCACGGCGGCCGCCTCGGCGTCGTCACCCAGCGGTGACCCGATCGCGCTGTCCCCGCCTCGAGTGGCGACCTCGGGTTGATTACGAGGGCCCGGAATGAGCGCAGGTCACCGGTCGATGCAGCACCCCCCCGCAGCGGGCGTCATGCAGCGCTACTTGAGCTGCTTCCCCGTCTGCGGGTTCAGGCTCACGGTCGCGTTGCTGCACACGACGACCACCGACGGCTTTTCGACGAACTCGGTGACGCGGCCGGCTGTCGGGTCGTCGCCGGCGTCGGCCCCGGCGAACCGGAGCGAGAGATCACCGTCGTCGTCGCAGCGGAACGTCCAGATCCGCTGCCCGTCGGCCACGCGAACGCCCTGCAGCTGATCGGGGGCCCCGCCGTAGCCTTCGCCGCCGGTACTGGCCATGATGACGACCGGCCCGTACTGCGCGGCCACGACCCGGCCCTTGATCGACGTGCCGTCCGGGGTCCTGGCCCGGACGGGGGAGAACTGCTCGCTCAGCTGCTGCTGAGCCAACTGCGCGAATCCACTGAACGCGGTCACGGTGCTGCAGCCGGCACCGGAGAGCGCCAGTGTCTGGGCGGCCTTCTTCCCGGGCTGCTGGGTCCACGAGGCGCAGGACAGCGCCAAGTCGTCGACCGGACTCCCGAGGGTGATCTGCTGCGCCCGGGCCTGGCCTCCGTACGAGGCGAGTCCGCCGGTCACGGCCAGCGCCACCACGCTGATACCCAGGATGAGCAGTCGCGGACCGAGCCCCCCGGGAGACCGGTCGCCGGTCGTCTTGCGCACCCACGGCGTGCGGACGGGTTGCCAGGGCGGCACCAGCATGTACCAGGCCCAGCCGACCAGCACCACGGCGACACCGCTCAGATACACGGCGACGCTGGCCGGGGTGATCAGGGCGGCGTACTGCAAGGAGTCCTGCCCACTGGCCAGCAGCTGGGCGGCTGCTTCCCGCAGCTCGGGCGCGAAGACCCAACGGCCGATGGCGATCGCGATGGGGTGGAGCAGGGCGACCAGCATCACGATCCACAGCAGCCGGGTGGGACGGCGGGGGAGATCGTCGGTGTTCACCCAGATCAGGCGGTAGACGGTCACCCCGACGGCGGCGACCCAACCGGCCATCAGCGCGATGCCGAGGAACGAGCCGAGGAACTGCCCCCGGGCCAGCAGGCCGAGCATGGTGATCACGGTCCCCATCGCCGCGAGGTATCCGAACACCGCCGGGATGACCAATCGCAGCTGCCACTGCCGGGACCGGAAGAGCGCCGGAAGCGGCAGGGAAGCGAGCAGCATGAAGGTCGGGACCAGCGAGCCGCGACCGACCTGGACATCGGCGACGGGCTGCCCCTGACTGGTCAGCGTCGTCGAGGCCAGGGGACCCAGCTGGTCGAACAGCCACGCGTGGCCCGGGAAGCGGGCGAACTCCGGCACCCAGTAGGCCACGAGGAAGACGGCGTTGACGAGCAACGAGACGATCATCGGCAGGTACGCCCACTGCAGGGCGGTCCTCGGATCCCGGTGCCGTCGCTTCCCCTGGGCCGGCGGACCGGCGTACTCGACGTCGGGCAGGTCCTGGGCGTCGAAGCTGAGTGTGCTGCTCATCAGCCGGTGATGAACTCGATGTGGCGGTGCGGAAGCAACCGTCGCAAGGCCTCGACCTCGGATCCGTTCAGGCTCGGCCGGCCGGGGTGGGCCTGCTCCGGGCTGGCCAGCGGACTGTCGAGGGTGATCCGCAGCAGGTCGCCGTCGCGCAGCGACTCGACGGCGCGCAGGTTCACGTTGTCGTCGTCGACCTGATCCAGCCAGCTCGACACGAGCGACTCGTAGTCGTCGGCGTCGCTGACGACCAGGCAGGTCGTTCGCTCGCCGTACAGCTCGGAGAACGCCCCTTGCAACCGCGGTAGATCGTAGTCGCCCGGCGGCTCGCTGCAGACCGCGACCACGGTCGCCTCCGAGCCGATCACGGCGCCGGCGATGCCGAGCAACGGCACCATCGAGCCGGACCGCCACACGCGGCGCAGGCGGGCGTCCAGAGACAGCTCCAGCTCGGTGCCGCGCGAGGTCGGAACCGACGGGAGCGGGCGGGGTTGTCCGGCCCGCTCCGCCCGGGTCGGGGGATCGACGGTGGCCGGTGGGACGGGGGTCGGGGCCACAGGAGCCGGCCAGGCCACGTCGACGATGGTGAGTCCGCGACGGACCAGTGTGCCGTTGGCGAAGGCCAGCGGCACCCAGCGCTCCTCCAGCACGGCGGCGACCGTGTGCCGTCGGAGGTCGGCCAGACGATTCATCCGGAAGGCCCCCCGGACGCTGCTCTCGATCTTCGACTGCAGCTCCTGCATCAGGTACACCCCGAACGTGTCGCCGAACTCGGCGGCCAGGTCGGCGACCGCCGCGAAATCCGCGGCGTCGGCCAGCTGCACCGTGACCTTGAGCGTGACGTGCTCGATGGGCTGGTTGTCCAGGGTGGTCAGATCACTGACCACCATGGTCAACGGCACTACGCCGGTGGTCACCGGGAGCGCGAGCGAGGCGTACTGGAACGGGTTCCAGGTGGGTAGCACGGTCTCACCGGGATGGCGGACCTTCGGGCGTTCGCCCGGGGGAAAAACGACCAGGACAGTGCCTGGCTGCACCCGTACGAGACGATTCAGCTCACGGGTCTGGCCGGTGAACGGCTGGTCCACGGAAGCATCGGTCGTCATGCGGGGTGCCTGTCCATGGGGGAAGTCACGGCGGACACGGCGGCCCTTTCAAGTCGAAACCTGGGCCATGTATACCAACCTGGCCAG
>DATDAP010000081.1:0-5726 GCA_036525335.1 Microlunatus sp.
CGCCCAGTTCCTGCTGATGTCGGCGACCCTGGGTGACGTCACCCGGTTCGAGCGCGACCTGACCCGGCGCACCGGTCGCCCGACCGCGGTGATCGCGTCCGCCGAGCGCCCGGTGCCGCTGCACTACGAGTGGGTGACCACCCCGGTGCACGAGACCATCGAGGAGCGGCTCGCCACCCATCAGGCGCCGATCTACGTCGTGCACTTCAGTCGGGCGGCGGCCATCGAGCAGGCCCAGGCGCTGAACAGCCTGCGGGTCTGCACCCGGGAGGAGAAGGACCAGATCGCCGACCTGATCGGCGGCTTCCGCTTCTCCGCCGGCTTCGGCAAGGTGCTGTCCCGGCTGGTCCGAAACGGCATCGGCGTGCACCACGCCGGGATGCTGCCCAAGTACCGCCGGTTGGTCGAGCTGCTCGCCCAGGCCGGGCTGCTCAAGATCATCTGCGGCACGGACACCCTCGGGGTGGGGATCAACGTGCCGATCCGTACGGTGCTGTTCACCGCCCTCAGCAAGTACGACGGGGTGAAGCCGCGGCTGCTGACGGCGCGAGAGTTCCACCAGATCGCCGGCCGGGCCGGCCGCGCCGGCTACGACTCCTCGGGCACCGTGCTGGTGCAGGCGCCCGATCACGTGGTGGCCAACCTCAAAGCGTTGGCCAAGGCGGGCGACGACCCGAAGAAGCGCCGCAAGGTCGTCCGCAAGAAGCCGCCCGAGGGCACCGTCGGGTACGGCGAGCCAACCTATGACCGGTTGATCAGCGCCCCGCCGGAGCCGCTGGAGTCGAGTTTCGCCGTCACCCACGCCATGATCATCAACGTCATCTCGCGGCCGGGGAACTGTTGGACGGCGATGAGCGAGCTGCTCACCGACAACGACGAGTCACCCAGGCGACGGCGCATGCACGTGCACGACGCCCTGCGGATCTACCGAGGACTCTCCGACACCGGCGTGGTGGAGCGGCTCGACCAGCCGGATGATCATGGTCGGCTCGCCCGGCTGACCGTCGACCTGCAGGTCGACTTCGCCTTGAACCAACCGCTGTCGCCGTTCGCTCTGGCCGCCGTCGACCTGCTCGACATCGAGTCACCGGAGTACCCGCTGGACGCGCTGTCGGTGATCGAGTCGATCTTGGAGAACCCGCGCCCGGTGCTGTCGGCGCAGCGCAAGATGGCTCGCGGTGAGGCCGTCGAGGCGATGAAGCGGGAGGGGCTGGAGTACGAGGAGCGGATGGAGCTGCTCGAGGACGTCACCTACCCCCAGCCGCTGCAGGAGCTGCTGGAGGTGGGCTACCGGGCGTACGCGAAGAGCCATCCGTGGGTGCTCGACCACGCTCTGGAACCGAAGTCGGTGGCTCGGGATCTGTTCGAGAGGTCGATGACCTTCACCGAGTACGTCGCCTTCTACGGGCTGGCCCGGGCCGAGGGACTGGTGCTGCGCTACCTGGCGGACGCCTACAAGGCGCTGCGCCAGACTGTGCCGGAGACCAAGCGGACCGAGGGGCTGGAGGACCTGATCGCCTGGCTCGGCGAGATGGTGCGGCAAACCGACTCGAGCCTGCTGGACGAGTGGGAGAAGCTCAGGAACCCCGACCCGGAGGCCGAGCTGGTGGCGGAGGCCGATCGGCGGCCGCCCGCGGTCACCAGCAACATCCGGGCCTTCACCGTGCTGGTCCGCAACGCGCTGTTCCGGCGGGTCGAGCTCATCGCCCGCCGTCGGTGGTGGGAGCTCGGCGAGCTCGATGGTGACGACGGCTGGGGAGCCGACGACTGGGCGGCCGCGCTGGCGGACTACTTCGTCGAGCACGAGACCGTGCAGGTGGGCGCGAACGCGCGCGGGCCGGCGCTGTTGATCATCGACCGGCTGGCCACGACCTGGCAGGTGCGGCAGATCCTCGACGACCCCGACGCCGACCACGACTACTCCATCACCGCCGAGATCGACCTGCCGGCCAGCGACGACGCCGGGGAGGCGATCGTCCGGATCACGGGTGCGGGTCGGACCGCCGTCTGGTGATCGGGTCCCGACGGCCGGGCGGCAGCCGACCGTGGTCGGAAACGCGCGCCCTGGTGCCCGCTGTGCAGGGCGGAAGCCGACCATGGTCGGAAACGAACCGTCCGCGCGCGCTCACCCCGACCGCGACCGTCCGAGCTCGCCCGGCCCCCCGACGAGGGTCAGATGCCGGCGGGCCGCTGATCGACCTGCGGCTCGTCCGTGGTGGCCGACTGCACCGCGTCGGCGGCGGCACGGACGGCACCGGCGACCGGGTCGGGCAGCTTGTCGGCGTGGTTCTTCACCTCACCGGCGATCGAGGACACCCCGGAACGGACCCGCGGGTCGTGGGCGAACTCGTCGGCCTTGGCCTTGAGCTGCTCGAACTGGGCCCGGCCGGCCTTGGTGCCGAGCACATATCCCACCGCCGCTGCGCCCGCGGCCACTACCAGAGTCTTCAGCTTCATCGTGCGAACTCCCTCGATGTCGTCCTGCCGCTCGCAGTCTAGTGAGGCACCGCGAGCCCGTTGACGGCCGGGCACCCGCAGTGGTCGCTGTCATCCTCTCGGGCCAGGTCCGAGAGGATGAGCACATGAGCCTCATCTCCCGACTCGCGGTGATCGGGGCCGGCAGCGTCGGCACCTCGCTCGCGTACGCGGCCCTGATCCGCCGCTCCGCCTCCGAAGTGATCTTGTACGACATCGACGCCGCGAAGACGGAGGCCGAGGTCCTCGACCTGGCCCACGGCACCCAGTTCACCGGCACCTCCAAGGTGTCCGGCGGGGGCGACATCTCCTGCGTGGCCGGCGCCTCGGTGGTGGTGATCACCGCCGGGGCCAAGCAGAAGCCCGGTCAGACCCGGCTGGAGCTCGCGGGCACGAACGTCGCCATCCTGGAGGACCTCCTGCCGCGCCTGCTGCAGCACGCCCCGAACGCCATCTACATCCTGGTCAGCAACCCGGTCGACGTGCTCACCGTCGCCGCCGCCCAGATCGCCGGACTTCCCGACGGCCGGCTGTTCGGCTCGGGCTGCGTGCTGGACTCGGCCCGCCTGCGCTGGCTGATCGCCGAGCGGAGCCGCGTCTCTCAGCAGAGTGTGCACGCGATGATGCTGGGTGAGCACGGGGACACCGAGTTCCCGCTGTGGTCGCAGGCCAAGATCGGCACCGTGCCGCTGCGGGAGTGGACCGACTCCGACGGCGGCCGGCCGTTCTCACGCGACGTCTGCGCCACCATCCACGACGACGTGGTGCACGCGGCGTACAAGATCATCGCCGGCAAAGGTGCGACCAACTACGCGATCGGGCTGAGCGGCGCCCGGATCGTCGAGGCGGTGCTCCGCGACGAGCACGCGGTGCTGCCGGTGAGCACGGTATTGCAGGGCTACCGGGGGATCGACGGGATCGCGCTCAGCGTGCCCACGATCGTCGGCGCCCGAGGCATCGAGCGGGTGCTGGCCACCCCGATGGACGAGCACGAGGCCCGCTGGCTCGACCAGTCGGCGAGCACCCTGCACGAGTCGCTGAAGAGCCTGGGTCTCGAGTAGCCCGAGCCGACCCGACGGCACGCTTACGACGTAAACACCGGGCGCGTACTGTCGGGGACATGACTGACACCACCACCGAGTTCGAGCGAGTCGGCGAGCTGATCGCCAAGGCCCGCTTCGCCTTCGTCACCACCAGCGGCTCCGACGGTCGGCTGCTCAGCCGGCCGCTCGCCGTGCTGGAACGCGACTTCGACGGCGACCTGTACTTCTTCACCATGGCGCCGTCGCCGAAGACCGAGCAGGTGGCCGCCGACTCCCAGGTGAACGTGAGCCTGCAGTCCGGGGACGACTACCTGTCCATCGCCGGTACTGCGTCGGTCAGCCGCGACCAGGCGCTGATCGACGAGCTCTGGAACCGGTACGCCGAGGCGTGGTTCGAGCAGGGCCGGGAGGATCCGTCCGTCGCGCTGCTCAAGGTGCACGCCGACTCCGCCGAGTACTGGACCATGGACAGCCCCAAGCCGGTGGCCCTGATCAAGTACGCCAAGGCGATCATCACCGGCGAGCAGCCGGACGTGGCCACCAACAGGACCGTCGAGCTCTGACGCTCGGTTCGCTCCCGGAAACGGTGCTTGACCTGGCCCCTGGGGCGAGCCACACAGTGGAGGCATGACCTCGACCCGCCCGCCCGGCGACCGACGGCTGATGACAGCCGGCCGGTTCGCCGAGGCGACGCTGCTGTCGGCCAAGGCCTTGCGCATCTACGCCGACCGCGGCTTGCTGCTGCCGCGCTTCGTGGATCCCGTGAACGGCTACCGGTACTACGCGGACGACCAGGTCCGGACCGGTTGGCTGATCGCCCTGCTGCGGTCGGCTCAGCTGTCGCTGGAGGAGATCGCCGACATCGTCGGTGCCTCGGCGACCGAGCGTCCGGTGCTGCTGGAGCGGGCGGTCGACGCCGCCCGGGGGCGGGCCGAGGTCAATCTGGCCGTGCTCGCCCGAGCCCGCCACCACCTCCGAGGGGAGTCCACCATGACCGAGATGTCCACCCGCGTCGAGAGCGATCGAGCCGTCCTCAGTGTCCTGCGGCGGATGCGGCCCGACGAGATGGACGAGGTGATCAGTGGCGAGGCCAGCCGGCTGCGCGAGATCGCGCAGTCCGCCGGGCTGTTGGTCACCGGCGACGCGTTCGGGATCTTCCATGGCCCGGTCACCGAGGAGTCGGATGGACCGCTGGAGATCGCTGTTCCGGTCGACGAGCTGCTCAGGGCCGACGCCGACCAGGCCGACGCGGCCGACGTGCGGAGCTATCGGTTGGCCGGCGGACACGTGGCGGAGCGCCACGCCGAGGGCCGGGAGGCCGACTTCCCCGACATCCTCGCGCTCTACGACGAAGTGCACAGCTGGATCACCGAGAGCGGCCGTACGCCGGTCGGACCGCCGCGGGAGATCTGGCACAACGCGCCCCGTGATCCCGAACCCCTGCGGCTGACGATCTCCTGGCCGTACGCGACGGTCTGACGCGCAGCTCGGGGCGCGCCCTCAGGTGCGAGCGATCGCCCAGCCGTGCGCGGCCACGTGATGGGGTTCGGCGGGGTGACTGGTCTCGGTGACCTCGGCCCCCTCCGGGATGCCGGCCGGTTGGTCGGCCAGGTTCAGCACCAGGGTCAAGGACCCTTCCCCGACGGAGGTGTCCCGGGCGGTCGCGGTGATCTGGACGTAGCTGTTGCTGACGTCGCTGGTCACTATGCGCGCGTCGGTCAGCCAGGGTGTCCGGCGCCGGAACGCGATCAGTCGACGGTAGAGCTCCAGCACCCCGGCGTTGGTCCCCTCGACCTGATCCGGCCGCTCCGGCATCGTCGGTCGGATCGCGTCGTCGCCGCCCAGCCGCTGCTCCTTCACCCCGATCAGCCCCAGCTCGTCGCCGTAGTAGAGGCAGGGGATCCCCGGCAGGAACAGCAGCAGGGCGATGGCGTGCCCCCAGTGCCGGCGGTCGCCGATCTGGCTGGCCACTCGAGAGGTGTCGTGGTTGTCGAGAAAGGTGAACGGCACGATCCGCTCGCACAGCTCGGCGTGCCGCCCCAGGGTGTGCTCGAGCTCGTAGAAGTTCTGGTTCTCGATCGAGGACCACATCGCCTGCCACAGCTCGTACTGGGTGATGCTGTCCAGGCCGGCCGTCGCCGCGTACCCGGCGTAGTCGCCGTGGATCATCTCGCCCAGGAACCAGGCGTCCGGGAACCGCTCCCGCAC
>DATDAP010000082.1:0-27109 GCA_036525335.1 Microlunatus sp.
CACCGTGACCGGCATGACCTGCGGTCACTGCGTCATGTCCGTCACCGAGGAGGTCCAGGAGATCCCTGGCGTCGAGAACGTCGACGTCGTCCTCGCGACCGGGAGCCTCACCGTCACCAGCAGTGAGCCGGTCGACGACGAAGCCGTGAAGACGGCGGTCGAGGACGCCGGGTACGCATTGGCATGAGCGTCCCCACCAGGCTGCTGCTGTTCGGCGCCGCGCTGATCGCCCTCTTCGTCGGCGCGGCCGGCATCGGGCGGGCCGTCGGGCCCGTCGAGTCGACCCCTTCCGCCGACCACAGCGACATGGCCGAGGACGCCGACGACGCCGGGATGGATGTGGGCGATGCCGATGCCACGGCGCTGCCCAAGGGCCTGATGGTCACCCAGAAGGGCTACACCTTCCGGCTCGCCGAGCCGACAGCCGCAGCCGGCGACGCCGTACCCGTAGCGTTCACGATCGAAGGTCCCGACGGCAACCCGGTGACCGACTACGACGTGGAGCACGAGGAAGATCTGCACCTCATCGCCGTACGTCGCGACTTCTCCGGCTTCCAGCACGTCCACCCCGAGATGGCCGAGGACGGCACCTGGACGACAGCGCTCGATCTGACGGCCGGCCAGTGGCGGCTGTTCGCCGACTTCAAGGCGACGGGAGCCGACGCCCTCACGCTCGGCAACGACCTGGCCGTCCCAGGGAGCTACCGGCCGACCGAGCCCCCGGCCACCGACTCCCTGACCGCCACGGTGGACGGCTACACCGTCACGCTGGACGGTGACCTCACCGCGGGTGAGGAGGCGGAGCTCACCCTGAGCGTGACCCGCGACGGCGAGCCCGTCACCGACCTGGAGCCGTACCTCGGGGCTTACGGGCACCTGGTGGCCCTCAGGGCCGGGGACCTCGCCTACCTCCACGTGCACCCCGAGGGGGCGCCGGAGGACGGCGTCACCGAGCCAGGCCCCGACGTGGTCTTCTTCGCCGAGGTCCCGAGCACCGACCGCTACCACCTCTACCTCGACTTCAAGCATGAGGGCGTGGTGCGTACGGCGGCCTTCAACGTGACCAGCTCAGCGGCTGGGTCGCGAGCACCTGACGCGGAGGAGTCGGACGACAGCGGCGACCACTCCGGCGACGGACACTGAGCAGCAGACCCAGGAGAACCCAGATGACCTCCCTTACCCAGTCCCCCGGCTCGCCGACCTCGACCAGCCAGGTCGAGCTCGAGATCACGGGCATGACCTGCGCCTCGTGTGCCAACCGCATCGAGCGCAAGCTCAACAAGATCGACGGGGTCGTGGCGACGGTCAACTACGCCACGGAGAAGGCCAAAGTCGCCTTCCCAGAGCATCTGGACCCGGTCGAGCTCGTCCGGACGGTGGAGTCGGCGGGCTACAGCGCGACCTTGCCCCGCCCCGACCAGGCCGCTCCCGAGGGCGGGGAGGGCGCCGTCGACGACCCCACCCGCTCGCTGCGCCAACGGTTGGTCATCTCGACGGTTCTCAGCGTGCCCGTCATCGCTCTGGCGATGGTGCCGGCCTGGCAGTTCACGTACTGGCAGTGGCTGTCCCTCACTCTCGCGGCGCCCGTCGTGGTGTGGGGCGCCTGGCCGTTCCACCGGGCGGCCTGGGTCAACCTCAAGCACGGTACTTCGACGATGGACACGCTGGTCTCCCTCGGGACGTTGGCCGCTCTCGGGTGGTCGCTCTACGCGCTGTTCTGGGGGACGGCCGGTCTCCCGGGCATGACGCACGCGTTCGAGCTGACGGTCGCCCGGAGCGACGGCTCGGGCAACATCTACCTCGAGGCCGCGGCCGGCGTGACGACCTTCATCCTTGCCGGCCGCTACTTCGAGGCTCGCTCGAAGCGGCGGGCCGGGGCTGCACTCAGGGCACTGCTCGAGCTTGGCGCCAAGGATGTCGCCGTGCTCCGGGACGGGCCGGAAGGCCCGCACGAGGTGCGGATCCCGACCGAGCAGCTCGCCGTCGGCGACAAGTTCCTGGTCCGTCCGGGCGAGAAGATCGCCACCGATGGCGTGATCGAGGATGGCAACTCCGCAGTGGACGCCTCGATGCTCACGGGCGAGTCGATGCCCGTCGAGGTGGGCCCGGGCGACACCGTCGTGGGCGCGACGGTGAACGCGGGCGGACGGCTGGTGGTCCGCGCCACCCGCATCGGTTCCGACACCCAACTGGCGCAGATGGCTCGTCTGGTCGAGGACGCCCAGAACGGCAAGGCCCAGGTACAGCGGCTCGCCGACCGGGTCTCCGGCATCTTCGTGCCCATCGTCATCGGGTTGGCCGCCGCCACTCTCGGGTTCTGGGTCGGCACCGGCGGAGGGCTGGCACTGGCCTTCACCGCGGCGGTATCCGTCCTGATCATCGCCTGCCCCTGCGCGCTCGGGCTCGCCACCCCCACCGCCCTGATGGTCGGCACTGGCCGGGGTGCCCAGCTGGGCATCCTCATCAAGGGCCCCGAGGTGCTGGAGTCCACGCGCGCCGTCAACACCATCGTTCTCGACAAGACCGGCACGGTGACCACCGGGCAGATGACCCTGCTGGACGTGATCGCCGCCGATGGGCAGGACAGCGACCAGGTGCTGCGCCTGGCCGGTGCCATCGAGGACGCCTCGGAGCACCCCATCGCTCGCGCCGTGGCGAACGCCGCCCGCGACCGGTTCGGCGCGCTTCCCGCCGTGGAGGACTTCACCAACATCGAAGGGCTCGGAGTGCAGGGAGTCGTCGTGGTCGGGGAGCGGAGCCACGCCGTCCTCGTCGGCCGCCCCCGACTGCTCCAGGAGTGGTCACAGCAGCTTCCTCCCGAGCTGGAGAACGGCTTCGCCGCTGCCCAAGCTGAGGGTGCCACCGCGATCGCTGTGGGCTGGGACGGCCAGGCACGCGGAGTCCTCGTCGTGGCGGACGCCGTCAAGCCGACGTCCGCGGAAGCGATCGCCCAGCTCCGGGCGCTCGGCCTGCAGCCCGTCCTGCTCACGGGCGACAACGCGGCCACTGCACGAACGGTGGCCCGCGAGGTAGGCATCGACGACTCCCCGGAGACCGTGATCGCCGATGTCCTCCCGGCTGACAAGGTCGACGTCGTCAAGCGGCTGCAGGCCCAGGGACGGGTGGTGGCCATGGTCGGCGACGGCGTCAACGACGCTGCCGCCCTGGCCCAGGCCGACCTGGGGCTCTCCATGGGTACGGGCACCGACGTCGCCATCGAGGCCAGCGACCTGACCCTGGTACGCGGGGACCTCCGGGTCGCTGCCGACGCGATCCGGCTCTCCCGGCGCACGCTCAGAACGATCAAGGGCAACCTCTTCTGGGCCTTCGCCTACAACGTGGCCGCGTTGCCGCTGGCTGCGGCCGGCCTGCTCAACCCGATGCTGGCCGGAGCGGCGATGGCCTTCTCGTCAGTGTTCGTGGTGACCAACAGCCTGCGGCTGCGGGGGTTCAAGCCGCTCACCGACCACGAGGCCGAGACCAGGGCCCTGACTGCGGAGAGCAAGCAGGTGACGCCGGTCGCCGCGTGAACGGCTGCGGAAGGGCGATCAACCGGTTGTGACAAGGGGCGGGCGTCGCCTGACGCTCAGGACTGCTGGCTCTTGCGGTAGGCGATCTTGGCCGCGACCATCCCGTCACTGAACCGATAGAAGTCCGCGCCGTGCATGGTGGTCTCGGACCCCGTAGGGCCGTCCTGGACGCTGGTCCACAGTGCGAAGGCGCAGTCACCGACGACATGTGTCTCGCCGTACTCGTGGCGCGAGCGTCCGGGCTGGTCCAGGCCCATGTCGAGGAGGGCGGCGCGGATCTCGTCGTGGCCGACGAAGCGCTGACCCCAGGGATTCGGGCCGAACGACGCTTCGTACACGCCGTGGGCCGGCGTCATCGAGAGGATTCCCTCGATGTCGCCATCGGTCCACGCCTGCTGGTACCGCGCGAGGAGCGCGGCCAGATCAGGGGCTTCAGATTTGGACATCAATGACCTCGCAGACTCAAGGATCGCTCCTGATCAGCAATGGCGGCTGGACAGTGCTGATGCCTGCCAGCCGCTCGGGATGGAGGAGCTCCTCCAGGAGGAGGGGGTCGACCAGGCCGGTCGCCAGCACCAGGTCGCGGATGTTGCCGCCGCCGCCGCCGAGAGCAGCCTTCACGATGTCCGCCGCCGCGGCGTACCCGATGTACGGCGTCAACGCGGTGACGACGCCCACGCTGCGCCCCGCCACCGACTCCAGGTGATCGAGGTCGACCTCGATGCCGTCGATGCACTGGGTCGCCAGCCGCTGAAACGCCGCGGTCATCCAGGCGATGCTCTCCAGCAGGCCGTGGGCGATCACCGGTTCGAAGGCGTTGAGCTGCAGCTGCCCGGCCTCGGCGGCCATCGTCACGGTCACGTCGTTGCCGATCACGGAGAATGCCACCTGGTTGACCATCTCCGGGATCACCGGGTTCACCTTCCCGGGCATGATGCTCGAGCCGGCCTGGCGAGCCGGGAGCCGGAGCTCACCGAAGCCGGCCTGGGGGCCTGAGGACAGGAGCCGGAGGTCGTTGCAGATCTTGGAGACCTTGACCGCGATCCTCTTGAGCACTCCGGAGAGCTGGACGAACACGCCGGCGTCGGAGGTGGCCTCGATCAGGTCCGGCGCCGTGACCAGCTCGAGCCCGGTGATCTCCCGGAGCCGGCGGCAGACTGCCCCGCGGTAGCCCGGGTCAGCGGTGATGCCGGTGCCGATCGCCGTCGCGCCGAGGTTGATCTCCTGGAGCAGCCCGCGTGCGTCGTGGATGCGGGCCTCCTCCTCGGCAAGGGTCGCGCCCCAGGCTGCGAACTCCTGGCCGACTGTCATCGGGACCGCGTCTTGCAGCTGGGTTCGGCCGACTTTTGGCACGGACCAGAACTCGCGGGACTTCGTCCTACAGGCCTCGGCGAGCCCGTGGACGGCGGCGGAGAGACCCCCGAGTGCCGTAAGCAGGCTCAGCTTCACAGCCGTCGGATAGACGTCGTTGGTGCTCTGGCTCCGGTTCACGTGGTCGAGCGGATGCACCTGGTCGTACCGGCCGGAAGGCAGGCCCAGCAGCTCCAGAGCGCGGTTGGCGACTACCTCGTTGGCGTTCATGTTCGTCGAGGTGCCGGCCCCACCTTGGATCACGTCGACGACGAACTGGTCGTCGAGGAGGCCGTCGCGGACGTCCTGGCAGGCCCGGTCAATGGCGTCGGCGCGGCGTTCGTCGATCAGGCCGAGATCGCGGTTGGCGCGGACGGCGGCCTGTTTCACCGCGCCGAGGGCGGCCACCAGCTCGCGGTGCGCGGACACGGGCGTGCCGGAGATGGAGAAGTTCTCGATTGCACGAGCCGTGTGGACGCCCCAGTAGCAGCCCGCGGGTATCTTCCGCTCCCCCAGGAAGTCGCGTTCGACCCGCGCCGGCGGCTTCGTCGCCGGGCAGCGTGGTCCGGCCTGCTCGGTCACCACTGGACGAGGTTGCAGCCCTCATGCCCGGCGGGCTCGACCTGGATGGTGGCGTGGCTGATGTGGTGCCGGTCACGTAGCACATCGCGGGAGCGGTCGAGCACGGCGTGCGTGTCGTAGCCGACCTCGACCTTCAGGTGGACGCTCACCGCGTCCATGCCGGAGGTGATGGTCCACACGTGTAGGTCGTGGGCGTCGAGGACGCCGTCGAGCTGCTCGAGGTCTCGTTCGACGGCGTCGACGTCGATGTGGGCCGGGGCGGACTCGACCAGGATCCGGAGTGAGGCACGGCCGAGGTTGAAAGCGCGTGGGAGGATGAACAGTCCGATGCCGATGGCGATGACCGAGTCGACCCAGTACCACGACGTCAGCGCGATGATGACCGCGCCGATGAGGACGCCCACCGATCCGACGGCGTCGGCAACGACCTCGAGGTAGGCGCCGCGCAGGTTGAGGCTCTCCTTGGCGCCGGCCTGGAGCAGCCGGAAGCAGACCAGGTTGATCAACAGGCCCAGCACGGCGACCACGATCATGGGCGTGGAAGAGACCTCGTGGTCGGTGCCGAAGCGCTGGATCGCCTCGTACATGACGTAGCCGGCCACTGCGAACAGCAGCACGGTGTTCGCCAGTGCGGCGAGGATCTCCAGCCGGTACCAGCCGTAGGTGCGGTGGGCAGCGGTGGCGCCGCCGGTGGCCAGGGTGATCGCGGCCAGTGACATGCCAAGCCCGCCGGCGTCGGAGAGCATGTGCCCGGCGTCGGAGAGCAGCGCCAGGGACCCGGAGATGATGCCGACGACGAACTCCACCGCGACGAAGGAGGTGGTGAGGAGAAACGCGATCAGCAGGGGACGCCGGTAGCGAGCTCCCGCGGTCAACGCCCCAGCGGCGCCGTGACCGTGACCGTGGCCGTGGCCGTGGCCGTGTCCAGAGCTCATGTGGGGATGCCTTTCAGGCGGGGTGGGTGACAGAGGTCGGCAGGAGTGGAGCGGTGGACGGCGGCGGGGGCGGCACTTCGTCCCAGAAGTGACAGTTCACCGTGTGCTCCGGGCCGGCCACACTGAGGAGCGGAACCTTGACGCTGCAGACGTCCTGGGCGATCGGGCAGCGGGGGTGGAAGCGGCAGCCGGGGGGGATGTCGATGGGGCTGGGCGGTTCGCCCTTGAGCCGGAGGACCATGTCGTCGGCGGTCGACTGCTCGGTCAGGGTCGCGGCGAGCAGCACTCGGGTGTAGGGGTGCCGGGGGTTGCTGAAGAGCTCGTCTCGGGGGGCAACCTCGACGATCTTTCCCAGGTACATGACGGCCACGCGGTCGCACAGGTAGCGCACGACCCGCAGGTCGTGGGAGATCAGCACCAGGGTCAGGTCGAGCTGTTCCTTGAGCTCTACGAGCAGGTTCAGGATCTGCGCGCGGATGGATGCGTCGAGCGCCGAGGTGGGCTCGTCGCAGATCAGGAATCGCGGCTTGAGCAGGAGGGCGCGGGCGATGACCATCCGCTGCAGCTGTCCCCCCGAGCACTCACTGGGGCGTCGCTCCAGGATTGCCTCCTCCAGCCCGACCCGGTCGAGCATGGCCAGCATCCGTTCGCGCCGCTCCTCGCGGTTCTTCATCCCGTGGTGGCGCAGGGGGGCTTCCAGGCTGGTACCGAGGCTCATCTTGGGGTCGAAGGCACCGTAGGGGTCCTGGAACACGAACTGCATGGACCGGCGTAGGGCCTTGAGCTCCTTGCCCTTGATGCGGGTGATGTCGCGGCCGTCGAAGACGATCTGGCCCGAGCTGGCCGCCACCGCGTGCAGGATCGTCCGGGCCAGGGTGCTCTTGCCGCACCCGGACTCACCGACCAGGCCGAGCACCTCACCCTTGCGGACTGCCAGGTCCACGCCGTCGACGGAGTGGACGGTCTTGCCCGAACCGGCGGGGAAGTGCTTGACGACATCGTGGAGCTCCAGCAGGGGCGAGACGGTTGCCCACCCGTGAACGTCCTCTGTGACGACGGTGGTCATCCCGCCTCCGGGTAGTCTCGTGATGCGTAGCATCGACTGTGGTGCTCTTCGTGGCCGCAGGTGCTCAGCACCGGCTCCGCGCTGGCGCACAGGTCTTGGATGCCCAGGGCTGCCGACACCGGACAGCGCGGCAGGAACCGGCAGCCCTTGTCCAGTTCGCGCGCCGCCACGACGCTGCCCGGGATGGAGTACAGCTGGCCGCGTTCGGCTTCCAACAGGGAGGCCCTTAGCAACGCCTGCGTGTAGGGGTGTTGCGGGTCGTCGAAGATATCCCGGGTGGCTCCGTCCTCGACGATCCGGCCGGCATACATCACCGCGACTCGGTCGGCCATCGTGGAGACGATGCCGAGGTCGTGGGTGATGAGGAGGATGGAGAGCCCGAGGTCGTCCCGCTTCTGCTTGAGCAGCTGCAGGATCTGCGCTTGCACGGTCACGTCGAGCGCGGTCGTGGGCTCGTCGGCGATCACCAGCTCCGGGTCCGCGCTGAGCGCGGCCGCGATCATCACGCGCTGCGCCATCCCGCCGGAGAGCTGGTAGGCGAACGACGAGGCTCGGCGTTTCGGCTCCGGGATGCCCACATCCTTGAGGAGCTGGACGGCTCGGTCCTTGGCCTCACGCCGGCTCACGTTGCGGTGCCGGCGTAGCGACTCGGTGACCTGGCCGCCGACCCGGGCAGTCGGGTCCAGCATCACCTTGGGCTGCTGGAACAACATGGCAACCTTGTTGCCCCGGATTAGGTTGAGCCGTTTGCGCGACACGGACAGCAGGTCCTCGTCCTCCAGCGTCACGTCGCCGCCCACCACCTCGGCACCAGGTGGCAGCAGGCCCATCACGGTCAGGGCGGTCAGGCTCTTGCCCGAGCCGGACTCCCCCACCAGCGCGACGATCTCCCCGCGGCCCACCGCCAGGTCCATGCCGTCGATGGCCGGCGCACCCTCGATGTCCGGGAAGTCCACCCGTAGCCCCCGGATATCCAGCAACGGACCGTCGTGCCCTGCGGCACGCCCGGGCTGTCCCTGCAGAGTCATCTCAGTCATGGGATCTCCTCATCGGTTCTCGACGCCTTCACTGTGGCCGCTGGTCTGGTTGCTGGTCAGCGACACCACGGCGTCGTCGAAATGCTTCTCGAGCGCGGCCAGCGCCCGCTCGGGGTCGCCGCCCCTGATGCCCTCGCAGATCGCCCGGTGCTCCGGGACGAGGTCATGCCGGGCCTCGGCGCCGGCCAGCGCCGCCAGGCAGAGCCTGGTCTCGGAGATCAGCGTGGTGAACATCCGCTGCAGGCGCTGGCTGCCGGTCAAGGTCACCAGGGCGGTGTGGAAGTCCAGGTCGGACCTGCCGACGGTCTCCCAGTCCCCCCGGGACGCGGCCGTCTCCATCTCGGCAACGTGCTTGTCAAGGATCTCATAACTGCTCTGCGACGCAGAGGTAGCGATCAGGAGCCGGAGGGCTGCCGACTCCAGTGCCGCCCTCGCGAGGTAGATGTCGGCCACGTCCTTGTCGGTCAGCACCGGCACGAAGACCCCGCGATGGGGCTCGCTGCGCAGGAGCCCTTCCTGGACGAGCCGCTGGATGGCCTCCCGAACGGGGCCCCGGCTGATGCCGTAGCTGTGGGCCAGGTCCACCTCGCTCAGCTGGGAGCCGGGCGCGAGCGTGCCGTTGACGATGCCGTCCCTGAGCCGTTCGGTCACCATCGAGGCGAACGTGGCACGGGGGAGCTGGAAGGCGGCTGCGGGTTCGCCGGTCACACTGCCTCTCCTACGTTGAGCTGGGTCTGCACGCCGGGCGGTGGCTCCGGGGCCAGCGCACGCTTGCGGCGGGTCTTCTTGACGTCGAGGCCCTGCCCGATCATGGTCACGCTGAGGGCGGTCAGGAAGATCGCGAAGCCGGGGAGGAGTCCGAGGAACGGCGCGCGCTCCATGTAGGGCTGGGCGTCCAGGAGCATCGCCCCCCAGTCGGAGTCGGGCGGCTGGACGCCCAGGCCGAGGTAGGACAGCGCCCCGACGGTGATCAGCTTGTGCCCGAAGCGCAGGAAACCCATCGCGAGCACCGGACGGATGGCGTTGGGGATGAGGTGTCGGAAGACGATGTAGACCTTCGGGGAGCCCAGGATCTCCGCGGCCTCGACGTAGTCCTTGGCGTTGATCTCCAGAGCCAGCCCCCGCATCAGACGGGCAAACGGTGTCCAACCGGTGATGGTCAGGGCGGCGATGAGAGTGCCGTAGCCGGTCCCGAACAGGGCGATCAGGAACAGGCAGATAACGACGTCGGGGAAGCAGATGAGCACGTCGACTGTGCGCATCACCAGCTCGTCGAGCCAGCCGCCCCGGCGGGCGGCCAGGGCCCCGATGACGATGCCTGTCACCGCACAGATGACCAGGGTGATGGCGGCGATCGTCACCGCGAACCGGCCGCCCCACATCAGCCGGGACAACACGTCCCTGCCGAGGTGGTCGGTTCCGAACCAATGCTCACTGGAGGGGCCGGTCAGCCGGTTGGTCAGGTCCTGGGTGGCCGGGTCGTAGGGGGCGATCCACGGGGTGAGCAGCAAGATCAGCAGGATCGTGGCGAGCAACACGACGCCGACGTTGAACGTCCAGGGCCGGCCCCGCGTGCCGCGAAGCAGCATCGAGAGGACGTTGGGCCGGTGGGGTTGGGCGGATCGCAGCGAGGAGGGTCGTTGGTTGGGGCGCGGTGCGGGCCGGGGCGCCACTGTGCTGGGACTAGGCATGGCTGGCCACCCTGATCGAGGGGTTGAGGACGCTGTAGAGGAGGTCGGTGGCGGTGGTGATCACCACGGCCAGGGTGAGGATCCACATCATCCCCCCTTGAATGACGGGGATGTCGTTGTTGAGCACGGCGGTGTAGAGCAGCCGCCCCATGCCGGGAATGTTGAAGATCACCTCGATGACCACCGAGCCGCCGAGCAGTCCGGCGAACCAGAACGAGAACAGCGTCATCACCGGGAGCATGCTGTTGCGCATGCCGTGCCGGACCAGGGTCTGCGGATAGCTCAGCCCCCGGCTCCGGGCAGCGGTGAAGTAGGGGGCGCTGAGCACGTCGCTCATCGCCGCTCTTGTCACCTGGGTGAAGTAGCCGAGCGGCCGCAGCGCCAGGGCCACCGCCGGTAGCACGATGTAGATCGGCCCGTCCCAGCCCCCCGACGGGAACCATCCCAGGTGCAGGGCGAAGATCAGCACCAGCACCGGTCCGACCCAGTACTCCGGCGCCGAGACCGAGCCCTGCGAGACGAACGTGATCGCGTTGTCGACTTTCCCGCCGCGGGCGGTCGCGGCCCACGTGCCCAGCGGCAGCGCGATGACCAGGGCCAACAGCAGGGCGGCGAGCGCCAGCGTTATCGACACGCCGAGCGCCGGAACGACCAGCTCCTGGACCGAAGTGCGGCTGGTGTAGGAGTAGCCGAAGTCGCCCCTGACGGCGTGGCTCAGCCAGTCCAGATACTGCTGCCACACGGGCCGGTCCAGGCCGAGCTCGCGGGTCAGCGCCTCGACCTGGGCAGGATCCAGCGCCGGATCGTTGACCCGGGCCCGCAGGATCTTCCGCGCCGGGTCACCCTCGCCGGCGTACGGGATCAGGAAGGCCAGCACCGAGACCACCAGCAACGTCACTACCAGCGTCGCCGCTCGACGGAGCAGGAAGCTCACCATCGGCTTCTCCTGGAGTGGGCGTGACGACTGTTCACTTGATCAGATCCTGGAACTTGTAGTAAGCCCCCGCGAACGGGAGGAACCAGGGTGGCCCGAGGTGTCCGGGAACCCGTTTGAAGGGCATGTCGCGCCACGGGTTGGCGTCGGGCACGCCGTTCATGTACTCCGCCATCTGCTTGCCCATGTGCGTCGCCATCTGCACTCCGTGCCCGGAGTAGCCCACGGAGTAGTAGAGGCCGTCGTGCTCGCCGGCGTGCACTAGCCGGTCCATGGTCATGTCGACCTGGCCTCCCCAGCAGTAGTCCACCCTCGCTTGGGCCAGCTGCGGGAAGACCGAGAGCATCGCCTTCTGCAGGATGCGCCCGCTCTTCTGGTCCGAATCCGGGTTTGACATCGCGAATCGGGCCCTGCCGCCGAACAGCAGCCGAAGGTCGGGCGTGATCCGGAAGTAGTAGAGGAGGTTCTTGGAGTCCGAGGCCATCCGACGCTTCGGCAGGAGCTGGTCGCAGACCTCCTTGCCGAGGGGCTCGGTGACGATGATGAAGCTGCCGACGGGGACGATCCGCAGCTGTAGCCACCGGAACGGCCGGTTGGTGTAGCCGCTGGTGGCGACGAGCACCTGCTCGGCGCGCACGCTGCCGCGTGGAGTGACGACCGTGTGCCCGGTGCCGGCAAGCCGCGTCACCTCCAGCACCGGGGCCTTCTCGTGGATCTGCACGCCCATCCGGGCGGCGGACTCCGCCAGCCCGCGGGTGAACTTGCCGACGTGCAGTCCGGCGCCCCTGGGATCGATCATCGCTCCGTGGTAGTGGTCGCTGCCGAGCTCCGCACGTAGGTCGCTCTTCTCCACCATCTGGGTCTCGACGCCGAGTCGTTCGGCCAGCACGTCGCGGGTCTTGCGCAGACCGTCGAGATGGGCGGGCTTGGAGGCCAGGTTCATTTTGCCGGTGCGGGCGAAGTCGCAGTCGATCCCCTCCTCGCCCACGAGCTTCTCGATGGTGTCGATCGCGTCGTAGTAGGTCAGATAGAGCGTGCTGGCGGTCGGGAAGCCGTAACGGGCGATCGCGTCCCGGAATCCGATCGCCAGGCCCGGTGTCGCCATCCCGCCGTTGCGCCCGGAGGCACCCCAGGCCACCGTCTCCCGTTCGAAGACCGCGACCTTGGCGCCCTTCCGAGCTAGGTGAAGGGCCGCGGACACCCCGGTCAACCCCGCCCCCACCACGGCCACGTCCACGTCGCCGCCGACCTGTGTGTCCGACCTGTCGGGTCCCCTGGGCGAGGTGTCGAGCCAGTACGGCCTGAACTTCATCTGCGGTCCCTTCTGTGGGTTCGGGTCGGGCTGTCGGGCATCCAGGCTCAGATACCCAGCAGCGCTGGCACGCCGGACAGGTCCTTGACCTCCTGGTAGCCGTAGTAGGGGGTAGAAGGCTCGTAGCCACGGTTGACGTAGACCTTGTTCGTGATGCGCAGGTCGTGGGCCGGCATCAGGTCGTAGCGCAGACTGGAGGACACGTGCAGGACGTCCTGCGGGCCGTAGCAGTCGAAGGTGATGTACTTCGGCTCGGACTCGATCATCTGGTGGTTGCTCCGGTTCCTGTTCGATTTTCTGGCGCTAGCCGACGCTGAGATCTTTGGTGAGGACGTAGAAGTTCAGCGGGCTCAGCTCGAACCCCTGCACGTCCGAGCGGAGGCCGTACACCAAGGACTCGTGGACGAGGAACACGCTCGCCGGGTCGCCTTGCAGCTTCTCGGCAACCTGGGCGTAGATCGCGTTGCGCGCTTCGCTGTCCTCCGTCGTCGCTGCCTCCTTGACCATGGCGTCGACCTCGGGGTCGCAGTAGTGCGCGATGTTGTAGCCGCCGTCGCAGGTGTAATCGGACGTCAGGAACCCGATCGGGTCAGCGAGGTCGATGAGGTAGCCCCGCGAGAGCAGAGCCGCGTCGAAGTCACCGGCGAGCATGTCGGGCTCGAATGACGCGTAATCACCCGCCTTGATCTTCACGGTGATGCCGAGCTGGCCCAGCTGGTCCTGGATGACCGCCGCGAGGTCGCCGAACTCCGGCCGGTCGTTGTAGGCGATCAGCTCGAAGTTCAGGGAGGCCGGGTCGACACCGGCCTGGTCGAGGAGCGCCTTGGCCTCGTCCTGATCGAATGCTGCTGGCTCGGCGCCGGCGGGGGCCCACGGGTCATCCGGGGAGAACGGTCCGATGGCGGGCTTCGCACCACCCTCGTAGACACTGCCGGCGATCGCCTCGGTGTCGATGGCGTGCTGCAGCGCCTGGCGCACCAGCGGGTCGTCGAACGGCGGACGCGAGTTGTTGAGCAGCAGCACCGTCGTACGAGGCGCCTGGAGGGACTCCACCTGGATGTTGGAGTCACTCTCGAGCGTCGCGAGCGAGACCGCCGGGATCCCGGCCGCGATCTGGGCCTCTCCGGTTTGCAGCTGCGTGACCCGGGTGGCTCCGTCGACGACGAACCGGACCTCGGCCGTCGCCAGGGCGACATCCCCGCCCCAGTAGTTCTCGTTGCGCTCGAGCGAGAGCGACTGGCCCGGCGCCTCGTCGACCACCGTGAAGGGCCCGGTGCAGGTGCCTTGGATGTCGATCTGCTTGCCCTCGTAGGCCTTCGGCGCCAGGATCCCGGTGTTCGGGCTGGCCATCCGCAACGGGAGCAGCACGTCAGCCGCCGGGGTGGTGACGTCTACGGTGGAGGCGTCGACCGCCTTGACGGCGGACACGAGGTCGGGGTTGAACGAACGAGCCGGTACCTTGGCGTCCAAGACGTGTTGGAGCGCGGCGACCACCGCATCGGCGTCCATCGGCGTTCCGTCCTGGAACTGGACGCCGTCGCGCAACGTGAACTCCCACGTATTGGGCTTGACCTGCTCCCAGGACGTGGCGAGGCTCTCCGAGAGGGTGCCGTCCGCCTCGTACTTGAGGAGGGACTCCAGACAGCCGGCCCGCGAGAGCGTGATGCCGTCGTCTGTCTCCGGCGCCCAGGCTGCACGTGGCGTGAACTGGTCGACGTAGACGATGTTGCCGCCTCCCGACGCCTCCCCCGACCCATCGTTGTCGGAGTTGCCGCCTCCCATGCCGCAGGCCGTGACGGTGAGGGCGATCAGTGCGATCCCACTTGCCCAGCGAAGTCGAGCCATCTGTCGGTCTCCTCGTGTGTGCTGCGCCAGGGCGACGCAAAACGATGTGTCCCAGACCACCACGTCGGTCTGTATGTTGTCAACAACCTGCAGTTGACTATCGTGCTAGGAAGCCTGCACAGTGGACACATGAGCGAGCGGCCGACATCGATCTGGACTCCGACTGGCGGGGCCTTTTGGGCCGACGAGTGGCAACCTCTGGGCGCGACACTTGACGTGCTCGACCCCGAGGACGGCACGACTGTCGGAACCGTCTCGGACTGCTCGGCCGCCGATGTCGACGCTGCCGTGACCGCTGTCGCGCGGTCGGTCCTCGACGGCGCCGACTGGCCGGTTTGGCAGCGCCGCGAGGCTCTCCAGCGGGCCACTGCTCTCCTCGTGCAGCGCCGCGAGGTCTTCGCCGAGCTGATATCACGCGAAGGCTGCAAGCCCGTTCGCGACGCCGACCGCGAGGTGCTGCGAGCCGTCGAGACGGTCCGCCTGTCGGCCGAGCAGGCCCATCGCCTGGAGGGTCGCACGCTCCCCTTCGGCGACACCCCCCGGGGCGAGGGACGCATTGGCTGGTACACCCGGGAACCGGTCGGTGTCATCGGCGCGATCACACCCTTCAACGACCCGCTCAACCTGGTAGCGCACAAGTTGGGGCCCGCGCTGATCGCGGGGAACGGTGTCGTGCTCAAGCCCGCCGAGCACACAGCCCTGACAGCCCTGGCATTCATCGACCTCCTGCTCGAGGCGGGAGTCCCGACCGGTCGGATCGCCGTGCTTCCGGGCCGGGGTGCGACGGTAGGTGCCGCGCTGGTTGGTCACCCGCTCGTCGACATGGTTTCGTTCACCGGAGGCTACGCCACTGGCAACGCAGTGGCTCGTGCTGCCGGAGCCAAGAAGTTGTTGATGGAGCTCGGTGGGAGCGGTGCGGTCATCGTCCTACCCGACGCGGACGTCGAGCGTGCGGCAGCCGCCGTGGTCGACGGCGCGTTCGGGGCGGCGGGCCAGAACTGCCTGTCCGTGCAGCGGGTGTTCGCCGCACCAGCGCTGTTCGACCGGATGGTTCAACTCGTCGTCGAGCGCACCGAGCGCCTTGTCGTCGGCAGCAAGGCCAACCCCACAACCGATCTGGGGCCGCTGATCGACGAGGCCGCCGCGGAACGGGTCGAGGCCTGGGTGGCCGAGGCTCTCGAGGCCGGCGCCACGGTCCGCACCGGGGCCAAACGCGACGGCGCGTTCTACTGGCCCACGGTACTCACCGGGGTCCCAGCCGGGGCCCGCGTGCTCACCGAGGAGGTCTTCGGGCCCGTGGTGTCGATCGAAGCCTACGGCTCGGTCGACTCCGCAGTCGCGGAGGTCAACCGCTCCGAGTACGGCCTACAGGCCGGCGTGTTCACCGGCAACATCGACTCCGCCCTCGACGTGGCCCGGCGGCTGCGCGTAGGTGGAGTGATGATCAACGACACCGGGGACTTCCGGATCGACGCCATGCCCTTCGGTGGCGGCAAGCACTCCGGCATCGGCCGCGAGGGGGTGCCGTTCGCCGTTGATGCCATGACCGAGCCCAAGATCATCGCCATCCGCCGTGGCGGCTGAGCGGCGCGACCCGCCGCACCAGCCCGGGCATTCCCCGACGCCCTCCCGCCGGGAGGCTCGCCGAGAGGCCCGACGCTACGACAGAGAGATCCTCGGGCTTGCCGTCCCGGCGCTCGGGGCGCTGCTGGCCGAGCCGCTCTTTCTGATCGCCGACAGTGCGATCATCGGGCACCTTGGCACCCAGCAGCTCGCCGGGCTGGGCATCGCGTCGGCGGTGCTGCTCAACGCGGTCTTCCTCTGCATCTTCCTGGCCCACGGCACCACTTCTGCGGTCGCTCGCCTGGCGGGAGCCGGCGACCTGCGACGCGCGCACACCCAAGGCGTGGACGGGATCTGGCTCGGGCTCTGCATCGGGATCGCGCTGGCCGCCCTCGGCATCCTCCTTGCCCCCGAGCTCGTCGACCTGCTGGGAGCATCAGAGGGCGCGCGTCCGTACGCGGTCACCTACCTGCGCGTCAGCCTCCTCGGGCTCCCTTCGATGCTGATCGTCCTCGCGGCCACCGGCGCGCTGCGGGGGTTGAAGGACACCCGGTCACCCTTGCTCGCGACCGGGATCGCGGCGCTCGCCAACGTGCCTCTCAACCTCCTGCTCGTCTACCCGCTCGGCCTCGGCGTGGCGGGTTCCGCACTCGGGACCGTGATCGCCCAGACCGGGGCCGCAGTCTGGTTGTGCGCGGTCGTGGTGCGGGGCGCCCGCCGGCACCAGGCACCGCTACGGCCGGACCGTCCGGGCATCCTTGCGGCCGCTGCCGCCAACGTGCCGCTGTTCGCCCGCACCGTCTTGTTGCGCATCGCGTTGCTGACGATGACGTTCGTGGCCGCCGCCGAGGGGGACGTCGCCATCGCCGGCCACCAGATCGCCTTTACGCTGTGGTACCTGCTTGCGATGCCGCCGGAGTCGTTCGCGATCGCCAGTCAAGCGATGGTCGGCCACGCGCTGGGCGCCTCCGACCCTGCCGCGGCGCGAGCGGCCAGTCGCCGAGCCCTCGCCTGGGGACTGGGCAGTGGGCTCGCGATCGCCGCGGTGGTGGTGGCCCTGCGCCCGGTCTACATCCCGCTCTTCACCGAGGACCCCGCGGTCCGCGAGTTGGTGTGGTCGCTGGCGGTCGTGGTGGCCGCGTCCCAGCCCGTCGGGGCGCTGCTCTACGTCCTGGACGGGATCCTGATCGGTGCCGGCGACCTGCGCTACCTCGCGTGGACGATGCTGGTGGCGCTCCTGGTCTTCGTGCCCCTCGCTGCCGCGGTGTACGTGACCGAAGCCGGCGTCGTGGCGCTGTGGTGGGCGCTGACCGGCTGGCTGCTGGCCCGGCAGGTCGCCGTGGCCTTGCGCTACTGGTCCGGCGCCTGGCTCCGGACCGGACCGGTGCGATAGCCACCGGGCCCGGGTTCAGCCGGCGGTCGCCGCCTCCACGGCAGCCCCCCAGATCGTGAGGGCCTCCTCGACGTGTGCCTCGGTAACGACCAGCGGCGGGATCATCCGCACCACATTGCCGAACGGGCCGCAAGTGAGCAGCAGCAGCCCGCGCTCGCCTGACTCCTGCTGGGCACGCAGGGCAGCGCCCGGGTCCGGCTGGCCGTCCGCGGTCACGAACTCGGAGGCGAGCATCAGGCCGAGGCCCCGGACGTCACCGATCCGCGGGTTGGCGGAGCCGACCTTCTCCAAGCCGGAACCGAGGGCGGCGCCCACCACGCGGGCGTTCTCGACGAGGTTCTCCTCCTGGATCACCTCGAGGGTCGCGATCGCGGCGGCGCAGGCGACCGCGTTCCCGCCGTACGTGCCACCCTGCGAGCCGGGCCAGGCCTTGGCCATCAGCTCGGCGGGCGCGGCAATGGCCGACAGTGGGAACCCGCTGGCCAGCCCCTTCGCGGTGACCAGGATGTCGGCTCGTACGCCGAAGTGGTCGTGTCCCCAGAACCGTCCCGTCCGCCCCCAGCCGGTCTGCACCTCGTCGAGGACCAGCAGGATGCCGTGGCGGTCGGCGCGCTCCCGGAGGCCCTCCATGAAGGCCGTGTTCGCCGGCACGTAGCCGCCTTCACCGAGAACCGGCTCGACCAGGAAGGCGGCCGTCTCCGCGGGCGCACTCACCGTGGCCAAGACGTAGTCGAGCTCCCGCAACGCGAACTCGGTGGCCGTGGCCTCGTCCCAGCCGTACCGGTACGCCGTCGGGAACGGTGCCACCGCCACCCCGCCCATCAGCGGAGAGAAGCCGGCGCGGAACTTCGTCCCCGATGTGGTCATGGACGCGGCCCCGATGGTGCGTCCGTGGAACGATCCGTGGAACACCACGATGTTGGGCCGCGCCGTGGCGTGCCGGGCCAGCCGGAGCGCCGCCTCCACGGCCTCGCTGCCGGAGTTGCTGAAGAAAACCGAGTCGAGGTCGTCGGGCAACACCTCTCCCAGACGCTCGGCCAGCGTCAGCAGGGGGCGGTGCATGACGGTCGTGTACTGCCCGTGGATCAGCTTGGCCACCTGCTCCTGTGCCGCAGCGACCACACGCGGGTGACAGTGGCCCGTACTGGTCACCCCGATGCCAGCGGTGAAGTCGAGATAACGCCGTCCCGACTCGTCGTAGAGATGGACGCCCTCGCCTCGCTCGACCAGAACGGGGGTTGCCTGCTTCAGCAGCGGCGAGAGGTGCGCCATCGACCGACTCCTTGGTAGACTGTTGACAACCAACAATACCAGAGTCCTTCCTAGCATCGGAGACCCCTCATGGTCGACAGCGCCCGCGAGCGGCAGGTCGTCAGCGCCGTACCCACCGGCCTTCTCATCGGCGGCCAGTGGCGCCCCGCAGCGACCGGCGCGACCTTCACGGTTGAGGACCCGTCTACCGGCCAGGTCCTCACCGAGGTAGCAGACGCCACCAGCGCCGACGCCATGCAGGCGCTCGACGCGGCCTCGAAGGCGCAACCCGGATGGGCCGCGGTAGCGCCGCGGGAGCGCAGCGAGATCCTCCGCCGGGCCTATGACCTCCTGCTGGAGCGCCAGGAGGACCTGGCGCTGTTGATGACGCTGGAGATGGGCAAGCCTCTGCCCGAGGCGCGCGGGGAGATCGCCTACGCGGCGGAGTTCCTCCGCTGGTTCTCCGAGGAGGCCGTGCGCATCGAGGGCGGGTACGCCGTCTCTCCCACGGGTCAGGGGCGCTTCCTCATCATGCGCCAACCGGTGGGGCCATGCCTCCTGATCACGCCCTGGAACTTCCCGATGGCGATGGGCACCCGCAAGATCGGCCCGGCGGTCGCGGCCGGATGCACCATGGTCGTCAAGCCCGCCGAGCAGACCCCCCTGTCGATGCTGGCGCTCGCCGCGATCTTCCAGGAGGCCGGGCTTCCAGACGGCGTGCTGAACCTGGTCACCACCTCGGACCCCGGCGCCGTGACGGCGCCGATGATCCGCGACGGCCGGGCCCGCAAGCTGTCCTTCACCGGCTCGACCGCGGTGGGACGCAAGCTGCTCGAGCAGTGCGCGGACCAGGTGATGCGCACCTCCATGGAGCTGGGCGGCAATGCCCCGTTCCTCGTCTTCGAGGACGCCGATCTCGACGCCGCCGTCGAGGGCGCGATGCTGGCCAAGATGCGCAACACCGGCGAGGCCTGCACAGCCGCCAATCGGTTCTACGTGCACGCCACGGTGGTCGAGGAGTTCGCCGGCCGACTGGCCGAGCGGATGGCGGCGCTGCCCATCGGCCGCGGGATCGAGGAGGGGGTTGTGGTCGGTCCGCTGATCGACGAGGACGCGCGTCAGAAGGTCTCCACGCTTGTCGACGACGCGGTGCGCGGCGGTGCCGCGATAGTGGTCGGTGGCGAGCCGGTCGCAGGTGACGGCTACTTCTACAAGCCGACGGTCCTGACGGGAGTACGCGCTGACGCACAGATGCGGCATGACGAGATCTTCGGTCCCGTAGCACCCATCAGCTCCTTCGAGACCGAGGAGGAGGCGGTCAACGCCGCCAACGACACCGAGTACGGTCTGGTCGCCTACGTGTTCACCCGCGACCTCGACCGGGCGATCCGGGTCAGTGAGCGGCTGGAGACCGGCATGGTCGGCCTCAACCAGGGCATCGTCTCGAACCCGGCGGCTCCCTTCGGTGGGGTGAAGCATTCGGGGCTCGGCCGCGAGGGCGGTCACGTGGGCATCGAGGAGTTCCTGGAGACGAAGTTCGTCGCCTTGGCGACGACGGCCTGATCGGCGCGACGGTGAACACCACGGTTCCGGGGCGACGAATCGCCCTCATTCCCGGGGACGGTATCGGCGCCGAGGTCGCAGCCTCGGCACGGATCGTGCTGGCGACGCTGGACGAGCGCCACGACCTGGCCTTGCGGATCGACGAGTTCGACTGGTCGTGCGAGCGCTACCTCGCCGAGGGCGCGTTGATGCCCGCCGATGGGCTGGACACCTTGCGCCGATACGACGCTGTCCTGCTCGGCGCTGTCGGCTGGCCCGGCGTACCCGACCATGTCTCCCTGTGGGGCCTGCTGATCCCGATCCGGCGTGCCTTCGGGCAGTACGTGAACCTCCGGCCGGTCCGCTCGTTCGAGGGCGTGACCAGTCCCCTGGCCGACGGGGCCAACCGGCCCATCGACCTGGTCATCGTCCGGGAGAACAACGAGGGCGAGTACAGCGAGCTCGGTGGCCGCTTCAACCGAGGGCTGCCGGATGAGACCGCGATCCAGGAGGCGGTCTTCACCAGGCGTGGCATCAGCCGCATCGCGGACTACGCCCTCTCGCTGGCCGCAGACCGCGGCCGGCGTCTGACCTCGGCAACCAAGTCCAACGGGCTCGTCCACAGCATGCCGTTCTGGGACGAGGTGGTGCGCGAACGCGCCGCGCTGCAGCCCGAGGTCCAGCTCGTGGAAGAGCACGTCGACGCCCTCGCGGCGAAGCTGGTCTTGAGGCCGGAGTCGTTCGACGTGATCGTGGCCAGCAACCTCTTCGGCGACATCCTCAGCGACCTGGCCGCCGGCGCCGCCGGCAGCATCGGCATCGCCCCGTCGGGCAACCTCGACCCCACCGGTGAGCACCCGTCGATGTTCGAGCCCGTCCACGGGTCGGCTCCAGACATCGCCGGCAAGGGGATCGCCAACCCGGTGGGCATGTTGTGGTCCACCGTCCTGATGCTCGAGCACCTCGGGGCTCGCGAGGCCGCGGCCCGGTTGATGTCGGCGATCGAGGAGTCGTTGCGGGACCCGGCTACCCGCACCGCGGACGTGGGCGGCACTGCGACGACCGAGCAGGTCACCTCCGCGGTCGTCGGGCTGCTGGACGCTTGACTCAGGTCACGCGTGGGTGCCCAGCGCGCAGAAGAAGTCCTCGATGAGCAGGTCGGTCGCGACGGATCCAGCCACGGCCCTCAACGCAGGCACTCCTCCGTGGAGTAGTCAGGCCCGGCTCTGCCGACCGCGTCCGGCAGATTCCACTCGTCGTCGAGCCGGGACAGCTCGTCTCGGGCATTGACTGCGACGGCCGCAATGAGCCGCCCTCGGCGATGCATCGCCACGATCGCCCGGTTGTCTTGGATCGAGCCCCAGACGACCTCGCTCGTGTCGGCCTTGGACGGAAAGCCGACCGCGCGGATGGCAACACCTTGGATGGTGGTGCCGAAGACTGGGAGTTCGCTCTGCGGGCGTCCACGGGACGGGCCGACCAGGAGGTTCGTCGCCGCGACGCCGGCCTGGTGCCGCGCGCTGGCCCAGTGCTCCACGCGGACCGCCTCTCCATCGAGCGCGGGGTGAGGCGCCCGGACGACATCTCCGACGCCGACCACGACGTCGGAGCCGTTTGCGTGCAGGGTGGCGCTGCAGTTCAGCCCGTCAGTGACGGACAGGCCGCTGCCGAGGAGCCACTCGGTGTTGGGCTGCGTTCCTGTCGCCAGGACGACGACGTCGGCGTCCAACCGCTGCCCGGTGTTCAGGCGAGCTCCGCGGACCTGGCCTGCGTGCACGTCGAGGGCGCTCAGGCGTGTGCTTGACAGCAGCCGCACGCCGTTCTCGAGGTGCAACGTGCGGAGATGTTCCGCGACGCGGACGCCGAGCGCTCGCGCGGTAGGTAGCTGTGAGCTGTCCACCAGGGTGGTCGGATGCCCGGCCGCCGTCGCGATGGAGGCGACCTCGGCGCCGATCAGTCCACCTCCGACGACCACCACCCGGCGCCTTCCACCCGCGAGAGTGGCTCGGAGGGCTGTGCTGTCCTCGACGGTCCGCAGGACGAAGACGCCTTCGACCTCGGGACTGATCGAGGAGGGGACCCGTGGGCGGGAGCCGGTGGCCACCACCAGACCGTCGAAGTGGGCCCGATCGCCATCGTCGAGGGTGACGTATCGGCCAGCCAGGTCGAGGCTTGTGGCGCTCCGTCCGAGTCGCCAGTCGACGTCGAGATCACTAGGCTCGATCTCCAAGCCGTTCCGGTCAAGCTCGCCGGTGAGAAAGGCCTTCGACAGTGGAAACCGGTCGTAGGGCCGATGAAGCTCTGCACCAAGGACCGTCAGGTCACCGGCAAAGCCGAGGCGGCGCAAGCACTTCGCTGCCTGATGTCCGGCGAGCGAACCTCCGACCACGAGGACTCGTTTCATGCGGCTTGTCCTTGCCCGTCGTTAGCCCGGCAGCGCTCTAGGGCGCATCGGCCCCCTAGGCACGGCATGGGCTGCATGTGGCTCAGATGCCGAGCATCGTGTTGAGCTCGTCGAGGGACTTCACCGTCACCAGGCCGTAACCCGGCGGCACCGGGTCGTAGCCACGGTCCAGCAGCACCAGGTTGCGAAAGCCCATGTCGTGCATCGGCAGGGGGTCATAGCGGGTGTGCGAGGACACGTGCACGAAGTCCTCGGGCTTGGCGTCCAGCTGCTCCAGCATGTACTCGAACGCGCCGTACCGAGGCTTGTAGTAGCCGGCCTTCTCCGCGGTGAAGACGGCGTGGAAGTCCGCACCCAGCCGCGGCACGCTCTCCGCGAGGTAGGAGTCGTCGGCGTTGGACAAGATCACCAGCTTGTAGTGCTCGCCCATCTTCTTCAGCGGCGCCGGCACATCGGGGTGTGGGCCCCAGCTCCTGACCCCGTCGGCGAAACGCTTCCCCGCGCTGGGGTCGGACTCGATCCCCCACTTGCGGCAGACCCGGTCGAAGGCGTCCTGCAGCACCTGATCGTAGGGGTAGTACTCACCGCACACCTGGTCATAACGGTAGCCACGGAACTCGGCCACGAACTGGTCCCACTGCTCCGCGGGGATCTGGTCGCCGACCAGCTCCTTGGTGATCGGGGTCATCGGCCAGCTGATCAAGGTGCCGTAGCAGTCGAACGAGACGTACTTCGGACGGAACGTCGGGGTGCTCATCGGGGTGCCTCCAGGCGGTTGTGATGTCGAAAATGGCTGCTCTGACGGGCTGTCGTCACCCCACGACGCTGATCCCCATCGCCAAGCCCACGAGGTAGGTGGCGCCGGCGGCGAGCGCTCCGAAGCCCAGCTGTCGCAGCGCGCTGAGCCACCACGGCATCACCGTCGTCAAGGAGGCAAGGGCCCCGGCGACCAACAGTCCCAGCCCGCCCATTGCCAGTGCCGCCACGAGTGAGGTGAAGCCCAGCAGGTACGGGATCAGCGGAACGAGGGCACCGGTTGAGAAGGTGATGAACGACGACACCGCGGCCACCCTTGGTGAGGGCTTGTCACGCGGGTCCAGACCGAGCTCCTGGGTGACGTGCACGAGGGCGGCGTTCTCCACATCGCTGTGGACGTCTCGTGCCGCCGTTGCAGCGGTCGCCTTGGACATGCCCATGCTCCTGAACATGCTCGCGAGCTCGCGTTCCTCTTCGGCCGGATGCCGGTCGATCTCCTCGCGCTCCTTGACCCACTCACGATCAAGCTGCTCGTTCTGGGTCTTGACCGACGTGTACTCGCCCATGGCCATCGAGAAGGCGCCGGCCACCAGGCCGGCGACACCGGTCAGCACGATGAGACTGGCGCTGGCGCCTGCGGCGCCCACACCCGCCACGAGCGCGATGTTGGTCACCAGTCCATCCATGCCGCCAAACACCGAAGCACGCAGCGCACCGCCGGACACGTCGGCGTGGGTGTGGCCCACCTCCGCGACTCCGGTCTTCATCTGGGAATCGTTCATAGGGAAGATGGTAGATGATGTGTTGACTGTTGACAATCTAGCCAAGGGTGACCTTACCGGCTGCCGTCCAGGCTGCTCCTTGATCAACCCCGACGCGGTCCGGGGAAACCGGCCGATCGACCTGGTGATCGTGCGAACACCAACACCCTGGCCGCCGCGCTGATCGGCTTCCTGCTCGGCGGCCTCACGGTCTCCATCGCCGCCGAGCTCGAGGACGACGACCCGCCACCCTCCCACGGCTCGAGCAGCCACGAGCCCGACCGATCGTCCGAACCGGGGATGAAGATGAGCCACAGCCGGGCGCGCACGCCCTCCGCGGATGAGGTGAGCGCACTGCCGACGACACTCGTCACGCTCGAGGACATCCACGCGGCTCAGGCGCGCATCCGCAATACGTGCTTGCGGACCCCGGTCCTTGACGTTCCTCATCCGGTCGGCGGCGCGCCGCTCTGGCTCAAGGTCGAATCCCTGCAGCGCACTGGTTCCTTCAAGCTGCGCGGTGCCGTGAACGCGGTCGCTGGACTCGGGCACGAGGCGAAGACCTCCGGGGTGGTCACGTACTCCGCCGGCAACCACGGCCTGGCCCTGGCGCAGGCGGCTCGGACGGCCGGCGCCTCAACCACGGTGGTGATGCCCGAGACCGCCTCCGCGGTGAAGATCCGCGGCACGCGGGCCCTGGGGGCAGCCGTGGTGCTGCGCCCTCCTGACGAGTTCGTGGCCTACGCAAAACGCCTGGCCACAGTCGAAGGTCGCGCTCTGGTGACGCCGTTCGACGATCCATGGGTGATCGCCGGACAAGGCACGGTCGGATCCGAGCTGCTCGATCAGGTCGATGACATGGACGTGGTCGTGGTGCCGGTTGGCGGCGGTGGCCTCATCGCCGGCGTCGCCGTCGCGCTGAAGAGCAGCCGACCCGCTGTCAGGGTGGTCGGCGTCGAGCCGGCACTGGCCGGAGACCTCGCCGAGGGCTACGCCACCGGTGAGCGAGCCGTGTGGTCGAGGGTCCTGACCGGACGGACGATCGCCGATGGACTTCGCGCCGCCGCGGTCGGCGAACTGCCATGAGCCCACATCACGGCCCTGGTGGATGACGTCGTGACGGTGTCAGAAGAGTCGATCGTGTCAGCGATGGGGTGGCTGGCCGCGGACGCAAGGATCGTCGTGGAGCCGAGTGGAGCGGTTGCGACCGCTGCGGTCCTCGAGCACGGACATCGACTCGGCTCCGGGACCACGGGTTGCGGTGGTCACCGGCGGAAACATCGATCTGCAGATCTTCGCTTCGCTGGTCGGAAGTCGGCCGACCGTCGACTGACCACCTATCTCGAGTCGACGGTCTCAGACGTTGGCGTACTTGGCGGGATCGGCGTCCCAGAGGGGTCCGCACGCCGCACAGCAGAACCAGTACCGCTGCCCTTCGTAGTCGCGGTAGAGGCCGGCGGCCTCAGCCTCGGCCTTCACGACCATGCTGCCCGGCATCACCACACACTCGGCGATCTCGTCACTGGACAGGTTGGCGGTGGAGTCAGCAGCAGCTGTGCTGTGGCCATGGCCATGGCCATGGCCGTGGCCGTGGTCGTGGCCGTGGTCGTGGCTGTGCTCGTGGTTCTCCGACATGGTGGTGGAGGCCTTTCAGTGATGGGGTAAGGCGAACAGCAGGGCTGAACGATGGTGTCCGGTTCACATCACCATATACCCTACCCCCCAGGGGCATCCAGCCCTAAGGTATCGGAGGTCGACCACGTGATCGAGACCAGCGCGGGCGTGGTGGTGGCCGGCGCGGGCGCTGCCGGCCACAGTGCCGCCCGGACGCTCCGCCAGGAGGGCTACACCGGTCCGCTCACCGTCCTGCACCACGAAGCACACGCGCCCTACAACCGGACCCTGGTCAACAAGGCAGTCCTTCAAGGGCTTCTCACCGCCGCACAGGTCGCTCTCCCGTCTCTGGACGACCTGGATGTGCACCTCGTCCGTGCAGGCGTCCACACCATCGAGCCCGATGACTCGGTGCTCGTGTTGGACAACGGGGAGCGGTTGCCGTACTCCATATTGATCGCCGCGACCGGCAGTACGCCGCGTCCGCACAACGCCTATCTCGGCGAGGCTGCGCGGCTGGTGCACATCCACACGATCGACGACGCGGCGCGGATCCGCGACTGGTTCCGCGAAGACCCGGGTGCCACGGCCGTCACGTTGCTCGGCGCGGGTTTCATCGGCGCGGAGACCGCCAGCTACCTGACGGATGCCGGTGCCGCGGTTCACCTCGTATCCCGGCCGACGGTCCCCCTCGCCGGCGCACTCGGGGGGCGCATCGCGCGACGCGTCACCGAGCTGCATGCCGAGCATGTGACGACCCACTTCGGTCGTCAGGTCCGCGCAGTCTCCGGCGGCGCGGACTCGGTCACGGTCACCCTTGACGATGGACACATCCTGGAGTCCGACCTGGCCGTCGTAGCCCACGGCACGGTTCCGGCGACCGCCTGGACGACCGACACCGAGACGGGCATCGCCGTGGACGATCGCTTGCGAGCCGTAGGCCTTCGCCACGTGTACGCCGCCGGAGGCGTTGCCGTGCACACCGCCCGGACGGGCCGTTCCTACCGCATCGACCACTGGGACGCCGCCAGCGGCCAGGGAGCTCACGCCGCGAAGGCGCTGCTCCACGACCACGCCGGCGGCGAGGACCCTGGCCCCTACGTTCCGTCCACCGGCTACAACTTCAGGATCTATCGACATGCGATCGCCGCCTACGGGGTCGCCCTGCCGGGCGCGGTGGAGCGCCAGCATCCGACGGGTAGCGCCGACGGCCTCCTCACCGCCTTCCACGAGCCGGGGCAGCAGGCGATGACCGCCACCGCGGCATTCGACGCGTCGCGGGAGCTGTTGGCGCTCCGCGGCCAACTGGAACGCCCATGAGTACTTCTACCGAACGAGAGGAAGAGGAGAGGTGGGAGTGACCTCTCGCGACACCCGCCGGGTGGCCGTCGTCGGCGGTGGAATCCTCGGCGCCTCGACAGCCGCGTCGTTGGCCCGTCACGGCGCCAAAGTGACGCTGTTCACCGAGGGCCGGTTCTGCAGCGGAGCATCCGGCCGCTCATTGGCCTGGTTGAACTCCCACGACCGCTGGTCCGCCGAGTAC
>DATDAP010000083.1:0-2453 GCA_036525335.1 Microlunatus sp.
CGTGTTGACCGGGATGCCGAACAGGTTGCCCCAGACGATCGACTTCTTGGTCTTGGCGCCGCGGGTGAAGTCGCAGAAGTTCAGCACGAAGGTGCCGTAGATGGCCACCCAGAGAGCGCCGCCGCCGAGGATCTCGCGCCACATCTCCCCGCCGGTGACCGCGTTCGGAGGCTCCCAGACGATCTGGCCGCCGGAGACGTAGAGCACGTACGCCGCCAAGATCACGAAGGTGACGAGGATGACCGGCCCGGCGAACGCCTCGTACTTGCGGATCATCTCCATGCCGTAGCAGGCGATCACCACCTGGATCAGCCAGAGCACCGTGAAGCAGGCCCAGCCGAGCACCGTCAGCCCGAGGAACGTGGTCTCGGCCAGCGGCTGGGTGGATGGGAACAGGGCGATGACCAAGACGTTGCCGACCAGGGAGGCGAGGTAGGTCTGGATGCCGAACCAGACGATGGCCACGCCGCCACGGATCAGGGCCGGGATCTGCGCGCCGCGGATGCCGAAGCTGATCCGGCTCATCACCGGGAACGGAACACCGGTCTTGTAGCCCATGAACCCGGACAGGCACAGCAGCACGAACAAGAAGGCGGACCCGACACCGAGGGCAAGCAGGATCTGCCAGGTGCCCAGGCCCAGGGCGAACAGCCCCAACGCGAACGAGTAGTTTCCGAGGCTGTGCACGTCGTTGGCCCAGAGCGCGAAGAAGTTGTACGCGCTCCACTTGCGTCCCTCGCGCTTGGTCGGGGCGAGGTCGTGGTTGTAGAGGCTCGGGTCGACCCCGCGAGGGATGGCCTCATCGAGGGTGCCACGGTGGTGCTCGGGGGTGGGTGAGGTGTTGACGTCTGAGAGATGGCTGGACATCTCGCTCCTTTTCCGCATTGCGACAGTGCAATTCCGATACGGCAGATCCTGCCGCCCTTAGGAGGTGAAGTCAAGGTTGCACTTCCACGAAGTAGAAGTTAGAATCCACCAAACGGAATAACTTGAGGAGTTCCAGAATGGCCAGCAGCCCCAGTCCCGGTTACTCGATCACCCTCCGCGTCGCCGTCAGCTCCAGCGCCGGCTCGACCACGGACCTGGCGTCGGCGGTCGCCGGCACCGGAGCCGCGGTGACCGCGCTCGACATCGTCGAGTCCAGTCACGACGCGATCGTGGTCGACGTCACCTGCAACACCGTCGACGAGGAGCACGCGGAGAAGATCTCCGCCGTGATCAACTCCCGACCGGGAATGACCGTGCGCAAGGTCAGCGACCGCACGTTCCTGCTGCACCTCGGCGGCAAGCTGTCCGTGGAACCGAAGGTCCCGCTGAAGAACCGCGACGACCTGTCCCGCGCGTACACCCCGGGTGTCGCCCGGGTCTGTCTGGCCATCGCCGCCAACCCTGAGGACGCCCGCCGGCTCACCATCAAGCGCAACACGGTGGCCGTGGTCACCGACGGCACCGCGGTGCTCGGCCTGGGCGACATCGGCCCGGCCGCCGCGCTGCCCGTGATGGAGGGCAAGGCCGCGCTGTTCAAGCAGTTCGCCGGCGTGGACGCCTGGCCGGTCTGCCTGGACACCAAGGACACCGAGGAGATCATCAGCATCGTCAAGGCGCTGGCCCCGGTCTACGGCGGTGTGAATCTGGAGGACATCTCCGCCCCGCGTTGCTTCGAGATCGAACGCCGGCTGCGCGATGAGCTCGACATCCCGGTCTTCCACGACGACCAGCACGGCACGGCCATCGTGGTGCTCGCCGCGCTGATCAACGCCCTGCGGGTGGTGGACAAGAAGATGGGCGACGTCAAGATCGTCGTCTCGGGTGTCGGCGCCGCTGGTCACGCCATCATCCAGCTCCTGCAGGCCCAGGGAGCTGCACACATCGTCGGTGTGGCACGCAAGGGTGCGATCCACCGGGGCGAGAACTACACCGACGAGCACCGGACGTGGATCGCCGAGAACACCAACGACGAAGGCTTCTCCGGCACCCTGCACGAGGCCCTGGTCGGGGCGGACGTCTTCATCGGCGTCTCCGGTCCGAATCTGTTCGGGGCCGACCAGGTCGCCACCATGGCGCCGGGTGCGATCGTGCTGGCCCTGGCCAACCCCGACCCGGAGATCCATCCGAGTGAAGCCGCCAAGTACGCCGCCGTGGTCGCCACCGGTCGCAGTGACTTCCCCAACCAGATCAACAACGTGCTGGCCTTTCCCGGGCTCTTCCGCGGTCTGCTCGACGCGGCGGCGTCGGACATCACCACGCCGATGCTCGTGGCCGCCGCCGAGGCGATCGCCGACTGCGTGTCGGCCGACGAGCTCAATCCCAGCTACATCGTGCCGAGCGTCTTCGACGCTCGCGTCGCACCTGCGGTCGCCGAGGCGGTCGTCCAGCAGGCCCACTCCTGACCGCACCACGACCACGAGAGACACGCCATGAGCATCGAGATCACTGACCGCCATCCCATCGAC
>DATDAP010000084.1:0-6313 GCA_036525335.1 Microlunatus sp.
AACGCCCGACCACACCCTGACGCCGCCCTGAACCCACCCCACCTCTGCCATCTCTCCCTGGGTCGCCGCCACCAGTCCATCTGGCGTCGACCACCTAGGCTGACCCGATGTTCGTCGATCATCTGCAGCTGGCCGACTTCCGGTCCTATCTGCAGGTCGATGTGCCGCTGGGGTCCGGGGTGACGACGTTCGTCGGGGCCAACGGGCAGGGCAAGACGAATCTGGTGGAGGCGGTGGAGTACGTCTCGACGCTCTCGTCGCATCGGGTGTCCTCCGAGGTGCCGCTGGTCCGGTTCGGGGCGGAGCGGGCGGTCGTGAGGGCTCGGGTTCGGGCGGGACTTGACGATCCGCGGCAGCTGCAGCTGGAGGTCGAGATCACCCCGGGCAAGGCCAACCGGGCCAAGCTGAACCGGTCGCCGCTGCGTCGGGCGAGAGAGCTGGTCGGCGTCCTCCGGACGGTCGTCTTCTCACCCGAGGATCTGGCCATCGTGAAGGGCGATCCGTCGGAACGGCGGCGGTTCCTCGACGAGCTCGTGGTCGCGCGCTGGCCGCGCTTCGTCGGTGTTCGAGCCGACTACGACCGGGTGCTCAGGCAGCGCAGCACGCTGTTGAAGTCGTTGAGCGGGCGATCCCGGGGCGGTCCGCCTCCGGCCGAGGCCGCGTCCACCCTGGATGTCTGGGACACGCACCTGGCTGCCGCGGGCAGCGAGCTGCTGGCCGCCCGGCTGCGGACCTTGACCGAGCTCGCTCCGCACGTCAGCTCGGCGTACGCCGACATCGCCCCCACCAACTCCGAGGTCGCGGCCACGTACAAGTCCGGTCTGGAGCTGACCGCCGAGCTGACCCGGGATGAGCTCAGCGAGGTGATGATCGCTGCACTGCAGGAACGGCGCGGTGATGAGATCCAGCGGGGGGTGTGTCTGGTCGGGCCACACCGGGACGACGTGCACCTGACCATGGGACCGATGCCGGCCAAGGGGTACGCCAGCCATGGAGAGTCCTGGTCGCTGGCCCTTGCTCTGCGGCTCGGTGCGTTCCAGCTGCTCCGGGACGACGCGGTCGAGCCGGTGCTGGTGCTGGACGACGTGTTCGCCGAGCTGGACAGCACCCGCCGGCAACGGCTGGCCGCCAGTGTGCTGAGCGCCGAGCAGGTGCTGGTCACCGCGGCCGTCGGCGCCGACGTACCGGCTGAGCTGGCCGGACGGCGCTATCGGGTGGCAGCCGGCGAGGTCACCGCCGATGAGTGAACCCGATCCGCTCGAGCCACCGAACGCCGAGCCCTCCAACCGCAGCTCCGATCCGGGTGCGGGCGACGCCGGTCCGGCCGAGTCGACTCACGATCCGAGCGGGCTCGAGCTGGCCCGCTCCATCGCCGACTCCGTCGGGGCCGGACCCCGGCGACGTGCCAGGAAGCGCCATCAGCGGCTCACCCGGGTCGATCCGGTACGGTCCGGCGCCCGGCCCGACGACCGCGACCCCAAGCTGCTCGGTGACGCGCTGGAGAAGCTGGTCGACACCAAGGGTTGGAGCACCGACCTGAGCACCCGGGCGCTGCTGGCCCGCTGGCCGGCCCTGGTCGGTCCGACGAATGCCGCCCACTCCTGGCCGGAGTCGTACGCCGAGACGATCCTCACCGTCCGGACCGAGTCCTCCGTCTGGGCGACGTCGTTGCGGACCATGGCGCCCCAGCTGGTCGCCAAGCTCAACGAGCAGCTCGGCGACGGCACCGTCACCCGAGTCAAGGTGCTGGGGCCGCAGGGCCCGACCTGGAAGAAGGGTCGGTTGTCGGTCCGGGATGGCCGCGGTCCCCGGGACACGTACGGCTGACCATTTCTCGCTCGGGCTCCTGCTCCTCGCACTAGCCACACAACCCGAGCAGGAAGCAGGATCTCGAGCGAGAACCGACCGTGCGATCCGACGGGCCGACGGGGCGACCCGGTGCGCGCATTAGGCTGCGCCGGGTGATCTGGACCGACCTCCGCATCCTGGTGCTGGACACCGGGCGCGTCTGGTGGCGGACCCTGCCGCAGATCCTCGCGATCTACCTGGCCGGCTGGCTCGGGTCGCAGCTGGCCCTCAAGCTCGCCATCCGGGTCGGTGAGTGGAACTCGTGGGCGGCGCTGGCAGTGTTCGCCTTCGGCTTCCTGGCACAGCTGGTCGCCATCGTGGTGATGCTCCAGATCGTAGGTCGCGAGCTCGGAGTGCGTGACCTGATCCCGGAGTCCGAAGCGGTCGGCGACGACCGCGACACCAGCCTCACCCGGCTCGTCTCGATCACCCTGCTGCCCTTCCTCGGCATCTACGCGGCGTTCGGCGAGGTCAGCCAGACCGCCTCCCAGCTGGTCAACGAGCAGCTGTTCCGCAACGGGGTGCTCAGCGACGCGCCGTCAGTCCTCGGTACCCTGACCACCGCCGCCACCCAGCACCCGTGGTGGCTGCTCGGCGGACTCGCGGTCATCTACTTGCTGCGTCGGGGCCTCGATCTGCTGCACGAGCGCACCGGTTACCGCAGTCTCGGCATCCTGGTCGCCCTGGTCGAGTCGTTCTTCCTCCTCGTCGTCATCATGGGCGGGATCCGGGTCTGGCAGCAGGCGAAGCTCTGGCTCACCGGTCGCGAGTTCATGGCCTGGCTCGCCACCGTCAAGGACGCGCTCATGGACGCGCTGTCCGTCCTCTCGATCCACCTGCCCGCGATCGTGACCGAGCTGGTTGGTTTCGTCGTCGACGAGGTGTGGCCGCTGTTCTGGGAGGCGCTGGCTCAGCCGGTCATCTGGCTGGCGGTGGCGGCCCTCGTGTACGGCTCCCAGGTGCTCTCCCTGGCCGAGCTCTGGCGAAAGGGGCAGCCGTACCTGGACAAGGTGCCCGGATCGACGGCGTTCGCCAGCCACGCCGAACGCCGTCGCGCGCGCGGGGTCCGACCACCACCCCCGGGCGTCGGCCGGGCGGCGGTGGAGCTGAAGGAGGCGTTCCTCGGAGACATCGACGACAAGTACCTGCCGACCTTCCACTCGCTGCGCCTGGTGCTCCGGGCCGGCGTGGTCTTCCTCGCCTCCTACGTCGCGGTCTACTCCGCCATCGTGATGGCAGGCGACGGACTGAGCGCCCTGGTCGACACCCTGCTGGGGGGCCGTCCGATCCAGTTCTGGTTCGCGTACGGCCCGGCGCTCGGGCTCGTCTCGGACGCGATCTTCGAACCGTTGCGGATCTGCCTGCTGGCGGTCGCGTTCCGGCGCTGCCTCGAGCTGTTCTGGGCCCGTTCCCACTCACCCGCCGACGAGGAGTTCCCCGACCCCCTGCTCCTGGACGACCCGATCGAGTCGGCCGCCGAGCCGAGCGGGCAGGTGCGAGCGTGACCCGATCCGGTGGGCGGGTACGGATCTCCCGCGACAAGCTCGTCGGGGTGGTGGTCGCCCTGGCCTGCCTCGCCTTCAGCGCCATCGGGCTCGAGGTCAACGATGTTCCCGACTTCACCTACATCGACGGTGTCCGCGGTCAGAGCGTCCGTATCGAGCAGGCCGAGCTCACCGTCGGTGACGTCGACGTCGGCTCCCGGCTGGTCGACCGCGGCCGGGTCCAGGCCGAGACCCGCGGCATGTTCGTGGTGGTGCACGCCCGACTCGAGGTCCCCGGTCCTCGCAAGGTGTACCTGAACAGCGCCTATCTGCTCACCGGCGACCGGACGTACAACCTGTGGTCGTCGAACTCGTTGGCGGCCGATCCCGGCTTCGCCGAGGAACAGGATCTGGTCTTCGAGGTGGATCCCGCGCAGATCGACGACCTCTCACTCGAGATCTGGGCGTCCTCGACCGTGCACGGGTACTACCAGCGGGCCCGCGTCCATCTGGGCATCACCGGCGACAACGCCGAGCAGTGGCGGCAGGCTGCCCGGGGCCGCGAGCTCCAGCCGGCCGGCTCGGGCACCACGGAGGCCCTGCCGTGACCGCCCCAAAGACCGGACGCCACCCGATCGCCGATGCGGTGGCTCCGCCGGAGAAGGGCCCGGCGGGCCGACGCCGTCGCGCCTGGCTGCGGGCCGGCTGCGTGCTGCTCGTCGTCGCCGTCTACCTGAGTCTGTGGACCGCGTACGCCCTGAACGGGCTCACCTCGCACGGCCGCTACCGCCAGTACGAGGCGGGCGCCCCGGCCAGCGCGATGGGCGCGGAGTTCCGGCTGGTGAGCCTGGTCCAGACGACCCAGCTGACCAACAGCATCACCGGTGAGATCTCCGCACCCCCGGCGAACGCGGTCTTCCTGGTGGCCCGCCTCGACGTCGTCCGCCGCAGCGATGACCCCGATCTGTTCTGCTCGTTCGCGATCCTGGGTCCCGATCGGCGGAACTGGGAGCCGAACACCGCCTACGTGTCACGAGGCCTCGACAGCACCTGCCCGCGCGAGGACATGCCTCCCCTCGGACGCACCTTGCCACTCGAGGTGATCTTCCAGGTCCCCGAGCGGTACGTGGGTGACCTGGCCGGAGTCGCGGTCGACGACCCGGTTTCGCGCGGGGTCAGACCGGTGCTCACCCCGCCGTAGGCGTGACTGCGGGCCGGACCGACCGGGTCAACTCAATCCAGGTCGTCGGCCAACCGCCGCAGCGGCAGGTCATAGCGGTAGAGGCGGTCGCTCGGTGCCCAGCGGAGGTCGCCGGTCTGGAGCAGGGAGACGTCCCGGTACTCGAGGATCCACACGCCCAGCTGGATGTCCGCGCCGGCCTCGAACGAGTCGGCCGGGAAGTCGAAGGTCAGTCGGTAGGGCATCGCCGGCAACCCCGGCGTGAAGAAGGCACCCCCGCTGGAGCCTCGATACTCCTCGGCGCCGAACTGCTGGCTCTGCGGCTCCTGGTAGGCGGAAGAACGCGGGTCCTTGGCGATGAACATCCAGTTGAGGCTGTCCGGCGACCTGGCCTCGTCCCCGGTCACCCGTCCGGTGCCGGCGAGGACGACCCGGTAGACCACCGTGTCCCGGAGCCCCTTGGTCTTCTGCACCGTCCCGCCGGTGAACGAGAACTCGTACGGTCCGGACGCGATGGTCGTACCGGGCGCGACGATCGTGCGCAGATCCTTGCGCTGCTCGAAGCCGCCGGCGACCCAGGTGAGTCCGATCAGAAGAGCGAAGGCGACCACCAGCGACCCGGCCATCACCCAAGCATGGCGACCGCTAGGTCCGTCCGGAGCCGGGGCGGCCTCAGGGCTGGCGGTACTGGCCTCGGTCACCCGGGTCAGTGTAGGCAGCGGGGGTGCCCCGACGGCTGGGCCCGGGCCAGTTGGCGATGTCTTTCACGCCCAGGACCGGATCGCGTACGGGGCCCTCTGAGCCCGTCTGCAGCCGGGGGGTGTGTATCGGTGCTCCAGAAACCCCTACCGTTCGTCCGAATCGGCCGTTGCGGCTCTCCCAGGACCACTTCCGGCCGTTTCGACCCCTCACCGATACGGGATCTGTCGGCGCCACGCGGTAGACTTGGCCACGTTCCGGACGGCTGCGGATCTCCAGACCACAGCCGTCCCAGTGTTGTCGTGCCTCCCTCGCGCGCCCCGGTCCGGGTGGCGCCATGGGTCGGCGCCTGTGTGACAGGAGATCAGAGCCGGTGACCGACGAGTTCCCCGAGCCATCCGCCCCCGACGCCAACACTCTTCACACTCCCGACACACCAGCGGATCCGGCGGACGTCCTCGCGGTCGAGATCCCCGTCTTCGATGCACTCCCCCGGGTCAACAACGGCAACGGTGCCCGGCCGACGGAGTACGACTCCGAATCCATCACCGTGCTGGAGGGTCTGGAGGCGGTCCGCAAGCGTCCCGGGATGTACATCGGGTCGACCGGGGAGCGCGGTCTGCACCACCTGGTCACCGAGGTGGTCAACAACTCCGTCGACGAGGCGATGGCCGGCTTCTGCGACACGATCGACGTGCGGGTGCTGCCCGACGGCGGGATCCGGGTGGCCGACAACGGCCGCGGCATCCCGGTCAAGGAGCACCCGACGGAGAAGATCCCGGCCGTCACCCTGGCCCTGACGGTGCTGCACGCCGGCGGCAAGTTCGGCTCCGGCGGGTACAAGGTCTCGGGCGGCCTGCACGGGGTCGGTGTCTCGGTGGTCAACGCGCTGTCGGCGCACCTCACCGTCGAGGTCCTTCGGGACGGCTACCGGTGGGAGCAGAGCTTCTCCCTCGGCACCCCGGACGGTCCGCTGGAGCGCAAAGAGGAGTCGGACCAGACCGGCACCGTCGTCACCTTCTACGCCAGCCCGGAGATCTTCGAGACCACCAACTACTCGTACGAGAAGCTGGCCGCCCGGTTCCGGGAGATGGCGTTCCTG
>DATDAP010000085.1:0-7311 GCA_036525335.1 Microlunatus sp.
TTCCGGGGACGCCGACGGACAGCCCACTCGTGACCGCCTCGGCAAACGGAATCGGCGGTGGGGGATTCTTCGTGTACTACGACGCCCGGTCCGGCAGGATCCGCACGATCGATGGTCGGGAAACCGCGCCGGCGCGAATGCGGGCGGACTCTTTCGTCGAGAACGGCCAGCCGATTCCCTTCGCCGATGCAGTCACCAGTGGACTGTCCGTCGGTGTTCCAGGGACGCCAGCTACCTGGGCGTTGGCGCTGGATCGTTGGGGGTCGATCGACCTCAGGCAGGCCTTGCGCCCGGCGGCCCGGCTCGCCAATCAAGGATTCGTGGTCGACGAGACCTTCCGCCAGCAGACGGAGGCGAACGCCGAACGCTTTGCCGCGTTCCCCAGCACTCGGGAGCTGTTCCTTCCGGGCGGCGGCCCACCCGCGGTGGGCTCGGTGCTGCGCAACCGGGACTTGGCGCGCACCTACACCCAGTTGGGCACCCGCGGCACGGACTATCTCTACCGGGGACAGCTGGGCGAGGACATTGTCGCGACGGTGAAGCAGCCGCCGGTCGACCCGAGCTCCACGCGCCTGGTCCGGCCCGGCTTGATGCGCCAGCCCGACCTGGATGGCTATCGCGCCGTGCTTCGGGCACCCACCCGGGTCAACTACCGCGGGTTGACCGTTGCCGGCATGGCACCGCCGTCGTCCGGTGGCTCGACGGTTGGTGAGGCCCTGAACATCCTCGAAGGCACCGACATGGCTTCCCTGGACAGGTCTGAGGCTCTGCACCGCTATCTCGAGGCCACTGCTCTGGCGTTCGCCGACCGCAACCGATACGTCGGAGACCCAGCCTTCGTCGACGTGCCGCTCAACGAACTGCTCTCGCAAGGGTTCGCCGACGAGCGCGCATGCCTCATCGGACCCACAGCGGCACCCAAGCCGGTGCTGCCAGGCTCACCCGACGGCTCGTACGCCTCCTGTCCCGCTGCGGGGGCCGGCGCCGATCGTGGGGTCGACCAGGGGCGTTCGACGACTCACCTCACCACGTGGGACCGGTGGGGCAACGTCGTCTCGTACACACTGACGATCGAACAGACCGGCGGGTCGGGCATCGTGGTACCGAACCGCGGGTTCCTGTTGAACAACGAGTTGACCGATTTCAACTTCACACCGACCCAGGGAGCCGGGGCGCCCGATCCGAACCTGCCGGCGCCGGGCAAACGGCCTCGCTCGTCGATGAGCCCCACCATCGTGCTCGACGACGGCGAACCAGTCTTGGCGATCGGCTCGCCGGGTGGCTCGATGATCATCACTACCGTTGCTCAGACGCTGGTCAACCGGCTGGATTTCGGGATGCCGCTGCTCGACGCGGTCGCTGCTCCCCGGTCGTCGCAACGGAACACCGCGGCCGTCTCAGCCGAACCTGCGTTCATCACGACCTGGGGACCGGCGCTAACGGCTCGCGGTCACGTTTTCGTCAGCGTGGCGGAGATCGGGGCCGTCACGGCGATTGAGCGGGGAAAGAACGGTCGGCTGGTCGCCGTCGCGGAGCCGGTACGGCGCGGCGGCGGTGATGCCGGGGTAGTCCAGCCGCGACGCTGACCTCCCGGCCGGCGCCGGCGTGCTCGGTCGCCTCGACGGCAGCCTCGAGTAACTCCGCCGTCCACTGCCAGCTCGCGGACGGGACTGGGGTCAGCACGACCGGCGGTAGCGCATCCAGCAGGGGTTTGAACGGACGACTGTCACAGCCAAGGAACCCGCATACGAAGTGGCATTCCTCGGAGACGCTGTCGGCATCACGGTTCAGCGTGATCGTGAGCGGGAGCGACCTTCGGCGGGACGGTCGTAGCGCGAGGGGTCGGGATGCCCGCGGAGCCCAGGCGACGAAATCACCATGTCGCCCGCCTGAGGTCGTGCCGCCGGTTCCGGATGGTCGAGCGTCTCGGTCCACCACGTACCCGCGTCACGACGTGGAGGCCGATCACGTGGTCGGCGTCCGCCTGGCTGGGGCTCGATGTGTGGGTGGTTCCCAACCAGCGGGCGTGGTGCAACTGCTGGCCTCGCCATCGACGCCTGGCATCACCCCGGTTGCCGGCCCCACATCTGGATCGCGGCCCATTGGTGGCTGTTGTAGTCGATCGAGTCGACCGAGTGGATGAGGACTGTTACGTCGCTTGGCTTGTCCGCGGGAACGGCGATCACTCCGTCACTTACCTGTGTCCAGGCCGCGTACAGCAGCATTGTGCCGTCCGGTGACCACGAGACGGTGAAGGGATACCACTCATGGCCGTCCGCCTTCGGTGGCTCGATGACCTTCTCGGTCCCATCCGTGACGTTCACGAGGACGACCTCGTGCCGTTCGCCGCTGCACGAAACGTCCAGCCCACCAACGCATCGTTGGTAGGCGATGCGGTCACCGGTCGGGGACCACACGGGACCGATGCCGTGCACCGCGTGACCGATGTCGGCGACGAGCGACCGCTCGTTCGTGCCGTCGCCGTTGACAATCTCGAGTTCCTGCGTGTCGCGTTCGCCGCCGGTGGACGCCAAGTACGCGCCGTCCGGCGACCACGTGAAGTGGGCGGCCTCGACAGAGCCGAGTTGGCGGAGCTCACCCGTTGACACCGAGTAGACGGTGACCGGCGTGGACAGCGTTTCTGCTCCCCGATTTGTGCCCATGTCGCCGGCGATCGTGAGTTCGTCGGTGCCGGGACGCCACTCGAGGTCGCTGGGCCGAAGGTCGGGCAGATGGCGAATTGCACCGGTCTGCGTGTCGACCACCCACACCTCGCCGGTGCCGGCGAAGGCGACCCATCGGCCATCGGGTGCCCATATTCCGCACGGGTGGGGGTCAAACCCTTCGAGCACCTCGAAGTCGTCGAGTCCGATCACCGTCGGAGTCCCGACGATACCGTTCTGGCCGACCCGGACGATCACGAGCTCGGGCTCGTTGGACGCGCTGGACGTAGGGTGTGGACCCGTCACCCGGCCGAACAGCAGCCGCGTTCCGTCGGGCGACCACGCCGGACAGGAATCGTGGGCTCCATCCGACCCGGCGATCTGGAGCCGGCGGGGGTCGTCGCCGGGCCTGGCTAGATAAATATCGCCACCGGCTTCAGATGCCTCGACCGCTACCCACCCGTTCGGGGCCGGGGCGGGCTGCAAGGTCAGGTTGGGCTGCACGACCGGGCCGGTCCCGTCGGTCACCATCAGGTCCGTGCCGACAAGGGCCGACCCGGCGATCACCGCAACGGCAGCGGCGGCGACCAGAGCGACACGTCGACGGCCGCGGCGGGTGGCCCGGCGCTTGAGCTCGCCGAAGTCCGGCGACGGGCTACGGGCGGCCAAGGTGTCGACGGCCTGACGCAGGGGCGGCGTGAACTCAGACATGGGGTCCCTCCTTGACGAGCAGCGTGGAGAGGGCGGCCCGACCCCGGGACAGTCGTGCCTTGACCGTCCCGGTCGGCAGGTTGAGCGTGTCGGCTACCTGTGCCACCGTCAGGTCGGCCAGGTGGTGCAGGGCGATCACCTCGCGTTGCCCGGCCGGAAGGTTGCGGAGTGCCTGGAGCATGACGATGTGGCCATCGGTGTCACCGTCGCGTTGTTCGTCGACGAGCCGGGGAGCGAGACCGACCAGGCGCTGCGCCCGCCGCCACCGGCTACGGGCGAGGTTGACTGCGACCGTCCGAAGCCAGGCCTCCGGGTTGTCGGCCCCGAGCAGCCGCCGGGGATGGTCGAGCCCACGTACGAACGCCTCCTGGACCACGTCCTCGGCCTCCGCCACGTTGCCGGTCACACCGATGAGCTGCCCGAGCAGGCGCCGGTACGACGCGGCGTACAGGTCCTGGATCTCGATGTCGCTCATGCGGCACTTCCTGTCCCTCTAGAAGGACGACTCACGAGAGGGTGGGTTCGGTTGCATCCTGCCGGAACTTTCCCGACCGCCGAGGTCCAGTCATGCGTCGGAACGAGGCGGGTAGTCGTGGGAGAGTCGGTAACAGGGCCCGCAGACCCTTGGCAGCCCCGGTCGCTGCTTCACCCCAGCGAGGCCGATGAGCGCCTAGCCAGAGCCACTTATCACCAGGGTCAGAGTCTTCTCACCCGATGCAATTCGTTCTGTATTGCTGGTAACAGCACCTATTCGGGTGAGTCGAATGCTCCCTGCGGAGGGTGATTGAGTGGTGGCTGGTGGGTCAGCTGGGCGATGACTCGTTCTGCGATGGCGGTCAGGGTGTCGATCTCGCCGCCGCTGAGCAGGTCGATGAAGTGGGTTCTGACCCATTCGACGTGGCCGGGTGCCGCCTGCTCGATGGCGTGCTGTCCGGCCTCGGTCAGGCAGATGACGGCTCCGCGGCCGTCTTGTGGGTGCTGCTCCCGGGCGAGGAGTCCGCGTTGTTCCATGCGACGTACTTGGTGCGACAGCCGGCTGCTGTCCCAGCCCATCGACGTGGCGAGGTCCCGTGGCCGCATCCTGGCGTCGGGCGCGTCGGACAGGGGGGCCAGTACCTGGAAGTCGGCGCCGGAGAGGTCGGATCCGGCCAGTTGTTGCTCCAGGCCAGCGCCGAGTTGCCGGTACAGGTCGAGGAAGGCCCACCACATGCGCTGCTCACGGTCATCCAGCCACCGTGTTCCCATACTCACCCCCATCCCCCGCCAAAAAGGTTGACACGTCAGATAAACCGGCCTACTTTGATGATACGTCAGCAATCTAGGCGTTCATGGGTGGACCGGGACAGCGCCCACGGGATCGTCGACTTGGGAGGCTGCCGACGGGCCAGACGCCCCGTCACAGGGCTGCCGACGGGCCAGACGCCCCGTCACAGGCGGGGTGCTCTCCATTGTTGCCACCATCTCTGGGGCCATGCCTGCTCGAAAGCCGTGTCTGTCTGGAATCTCGTTGGGAGAAGCTCATGATCGTCGTTTCTGCTGCCACCGGAGAGTTTGGCCGCCTGGTTGTTGAGTGCCTGCTGGACCGGCTGCCCTCCTCGGAGGTGGCGGTGGCGGTGCGTGATCCTGCCAAGGCGCACGGCTTCGCCGCGCGCGGCGTCGAGGTCCGCCACGGTGACTATGACGATGTCGAGAGTCTGCGTGGGTCGTTCGAGGGCGCGGACCGGCTGTTGTTCATCTCCTCGCCCGTGTGGGACTCGCCCCAGCGCATGGTGCAGCATCGTCATGTCATTGCGGCGGCACGAGAGGCCAAGGTGGGGCTGCTGGTCTACACCAGCGCGGGCGGCGCCGATGTCTCCGATCAAGGCGGCCTGGCCGACCACCACGACACCGAGCGGGCCATCATCGATAGCGGGGTTCCGTCCGCGATGCTGCGGCACCCGTTCTACTCCGAGATGTTCATCAACGGGGGTCTGCAGGTTGCGGTGGAGACGGGCGTACTGACCAGCAGCACCGGCGGACGAGGCTTGAACACCGCGACCCGGGCCGATCTGGCCGAGGCTGCCGCTGCCATCCTCACCAGCGACGGGCACGCCAACCGGGGCTACACGTTCACCGGACCCCTGTGGACCTATCCGCAGCTCGCCGAGGTGCTGTCGGCGGTCACCGGCCGGACCGTGGTTCACCGGGACACCGACGTCGACGAGGGCATGATGGCGATGATCGGCCCGGCCCTGCGGGCCGGTGTGCTCGAGCGGCAGACCGCGGACCTCGAACAGGTCCTCGGCCGCCCCGCCAGCAGCCTCCGCGACACGGTGGCGGCCGCGCTGCACGACCCCTCGTCCGACCCGATGGACGGCAGCCGAGATCCACGTGGCGCCGCCGACGCCGTCGACAGCCTGGAGATGACGCCGGGGTCGCGTCGATCATGACCACGACGGCACCAACGACGTTCAGCTCGATGTTCGCCGGCGAGCTGATCGGTCCCGATCATCTGGACTACGACAGTGCGCGGAAGGTGTTCAACGGTGCGTTCGACAAGCGGCCAGCCCTGATAGCGCGTTGCACGAGTGCGGCGGATGTGCAGGTCGCCTTGGCGTACGCCCGTGAGCATGACCTGGTGGTGGCGGTGCGGCGGCGGGCATTCGATTCCCGGCCACTCGTCCTGCGACGGCGGTCTGGTCATCGACACCAGCCCGATGAAGAGTGTCGAGATCGATTCGGAGTCGCGGACCGGCCGGTTCGGCGCTGGCCTGACGTGGGCCGAGTTCGACGCCGCCACCCAGGTGCACGGTCTAGCCGTGACCGGCGGACGCGTCTCCCACACCGGTATCGCCGGGCTCACCTTGGGCAGCGGCTCGGGCTGGCTGGAACGGGTCTGCGGCACGACCTGTGAGAACCTGCTCTCCGCGGAGGTGGTGACCGCGGACGGCCGGGTGCTGCAGGCCAGTGCGGCGGAGAACGCCGAGCTGTTCTGGGGCCTGAAGGGCGGTGGCGGGACCTTCGGCGTGGTGACCGCGTTCGAGTTCCGGCTGCACCCGGTCGGCCCGCTCCTTTACGCGGGAATGATCCTGCACCCCCGTGCGGCCGCCGCCGACCTGCTCCGGTTTCTACCGCGGTTTCATGGCCACCGCGCCCGATGAGCTCGCCGGCGCGGTCGCGCTGATCACCGCCCCGCCCGTTGACCCCATCCCCGAACCTGCGCGGGGACAACCCGTCGCCGCTGTCATCGTGGTGTATGTCGGCGATCCCACCGAGGCAGAAGACATGCTGCGGCCGCTGTTGGAGTGGGGTGATCCGTGGGTCAGCCTGGTCCAGCCGATGCCGTACCCGGCGGTGCAGGCGATGACCGACGATGCGACCCCGTGGGGTATCAGCGAGTACTTCAAGATCGACTACCTGCCGGAGCTGCCCGCCGACGCCGCGACGCCCTGGTCGGGAAGGCCGCCGAGGCGCGGTCGCCGTTCAGCGGTGTCTTCCTCGGCCGTCTCGGCGGCGCGTTGGGCCGGACCGACCGCGCCACGATGGCGCTGGAGGTCCCCGACACCAAGTGGTTCCACTTCTGTGAGGCGCTGTGGTGGGATCCGGCCGAGGCGGCAGCGTAGATCGCCTGGGCGCACACCGTCAGGACAGCGGCCATGGGCCGTGGACAGGGCGCCGGCGAACTTCATCACCGCCGGCGAGGGACAGACCCGGCTGCGCGCCTCCTACGGCGAGGACAACTACCGGCGGCTGGTGACCCTGAAAGAAGCTACGACCCCGGCAACGTCTTCGTCCTCAACCCCAACATCACCCCCAACCCGGCACGGACCCAGGACTGACATGGCGGAGGGGATGGCGGCGAGTCAGGTGGCCGCGCGGGTCGAGGAGCTGATCGGGGAGAGCCGGTTCTCCGGGGTGGTCCGGATCGACCGGGCCGGCCCTGGGACGTGGCCCACGC
>DATDAP010000086.1:0-21252 GCA_036525335.1 Microlunatus sp.
CCCGGATGACCCTGGTGGTCACCCTCGAGGACCACGTGCTGGAGCAGCTCACCAAGCAGCTGAACAAGCTGATCGAGGTGCTCAAGATCGTCGAGCTCGAGCGCGACGCGGTCCGCCGCGAGCTGATCCTGGTCAAGGTCCGGGTCGAGCCGGACCAGCGCGGTCAGGTGCTGGAGATCATCCAGCTCTTCGGCGCCAAGGCGGTCGACGTGACCGCCGACTCGATCACGGTCGAGGCTACCGGCAGCCCCGAGAAGCTGGACGCGCTGCTCAAGCTGCTGGAGCCGTTCGGACTCCGCGAGCTCGTGCAGTCCGGTCTCGTCGCGGTCGGTCGGGGCAGTCGTTCGATCACCGATCGCACCCAACGCGGCGAGCGCTACAAGCACGTACGGGTGGTCTGACGACGCATTCCGGGCGGTTGAGACGCCGAGGCCGCCCCACCCCAGCCGTGGAAGATTCGTCCCACACCCACTGACATCCCTTCGAGCCTTCCCTTCCGACCCCATCCCTACCGACAAGGAGTACCACCAAGTGCCAGCAGAGATGTTCTACGACTCCGATGCCGATCTGTCGGTGATCCAGGGCCGCAGCGTCGCCGTCATCGGTTACGGATCCCAGGGGCACGCGCACGCGTTGTCGCTGCGGGACTCGGGCGTCGACGTCCGCGTCGGTCTGCGGCCGGGATCGGCGTCGGTGGCCAAGGCCGAGGCGGAGGGTCTGCGAGTGGTCAGCGTCGCCGACGCGGCCGCCGAGGCGGATCTGATCATGATCCTGGCTCCCGACCAGTACCAGCGCACGATCTACGCCGAGGAGATCGCGCCGAACCTGCAGGAGGGCGACGCGCTCTTCTTCGCGCACGGTTTCAACATCCGGTTCGGCTACATCGAGGCGCCGGCCGGCGTCGACGTCTGCATGGTCGCCCCCAAGGGCCCGGGTCACCTGGTGCGGCGCGAGTACGCCGAGGGTCGTGGCGTCCCGGTGATCGTGGCCGTCGAGAAGGACGAGTCGGGCGAGGCCTGGGCGTTGGCTCTGAGCTATGCGAAGGCGATCGGCGGACTGCGGGCCGGCGGCATCAAGACCACGTTCACGGAGGAGACCGAGACCGACCTGTTCGGTGAGCAGGCGGTGCTCTGCGGTGGCGCCAGCGCGCTTGTCCAGGCCGGTTTCGAGGTGCTGACCGAGGCGGGCTACCAGCCCGAGGTCGCCTACTTCGAGTGCCTGCACGAGCTGAAGCTGATCGTCGACCTGATGTACGAGGGCGGCATCGCCAAGCAGCGTTGGAGTGTCTCCGACACCGCGGAGTACGGCGACTACGTCTCCGGTCCGCGGGTGATCGACGCCCGGGTCAAGGAGAACATGAAAGCCGTGCTGGCCGACGTGCAGAGCGGTGCCTTCGCGAAGCGTTTCATCGACGACCAGGACGCCGGCGCACCGGAGTTCAAGGAGCTGCGCAAGAAGGGCGAGTCCCACCCGATCGAGGCCACCGGTCACCAGCTGCGCGGTCTGATGGCGTGGGTGAAGTCGCACGACGACGACTACGTGGAGGGTACGGCCGCCCGCTGAGCTGTGTTGTCGTCGCTTCGCTGCTCCGCTGCGCGCCGAGAGGTCCTGTCTTTCCTCGTCGATTGCAGACGAAAAGCGTGTCTGCAATCTTCTCAGTCCAGACAGGACCGGGCGCTCCGCTGCACGGCCGCTCACGACGGATCGCTGGGCCGGGATTTCGCGGACGGTGGGTAGGTGAGTGGAGCGGAACAGCGAGTGACGACAGTCAGCGGGAGCGGATGGTCATGTCGACCACCCGGGTTCCGTCGTCGGCGCGGATGCCCGTGCCGATGACGAACAACCGGCTCGGGGGCTCCCCCTCGCGGGTGACGGCGTCGTCGTTCGCCAGCACACAGATGGCGGTCAGCTGCGTGGTTTCCATCGGGACCGGGTGCCCGGTCACGCACGGACCGAACTCCTCGGCCAGCGCCGTCATCGCGGCCGCGGCGGACGCCTGCGGCACCTCGAGCCTGGCCTGCAGCGCGTAGTCGTGGGTCGCGACGTAGTTTCCGCGGATCACCTTGGTGCCGGCGGGCAGCTCGGCGTCGCTGTAGAACTGCACGTCGGCCAGGGTCAGCGGATCGCAGACGTAACCCGTGAGCTTGTTGGTGCAGGGAGACCCGCGGTCAGAGGTGAAGGAGAAGTAGGGCACCCCCCAGGTGCCGGCGTAGCGGGTGATCAGACCGAACAAGATCATCACGAAGCCGGTCATCAGCAAGAGCCCGATGCTGATCCGCATCGCCTTGTTCTGCTGGTCGCCGCCCACGGGGCCAGCATGCCCGAGCAGACCAAGGACCCGCCAATCAGCCGGTCCGTGGCCAGAAGTAGAACGTGGCCGACGGGCCGTCGACGCCGCCCACCGCCACCAGACCGACGTGCAGAGGCAGTCCCACCTCCCGGCTGAGAGCAGCCACCGTACGCAGTGGGGCAAGATCGAGACCCATCCCGCCGAGGCAGCCCAACAGCGCGCGGAAGGCTGTCGGCTCGATGAGGTCCCAGCCGCGGGTGAAGAGGAACAGCTTGTCATCGACCCTGGCGGGCCCGAAGCGGCGCTGTCGGAAGGTGGTCCGCTCCCGCGCCTGTGGCGCCACCCGCCCGGCGAACCGGTCGCGGACCTCCATCGCGTACGGCGACAGGTGCTCGCCGGCGCCACGATCGACGGGGCCGCCGACCGGGTACCAGTGGTAGGTCTTCCAGCAGTCCAGCGCCCGGTCCGAGAAGTCGTACCCGACCACCTGCGCCGGTTCTGCGAGACCGGTCGGCTCGGGCAGCCGGTCGTCGAGCTCAGCCGGCGTCAGCCAGCCGGCCGGGAGGTACAGCGTGCTGCGGCGACGGTCGCCGTCGGCCCAACCCACGCCGATCATCACGTTGGCCAGGGTCCCGGGCGGCGCGTCAGCGAGGTGGATCCGGAACAGCCGGCCGAGGACGTCGGCCGGCTGACCGGTCGCCTGCTCGGCGGTCCGACGATAGGTGTCGGCGTTCGCGCGCAGGTCGGAGCGCGGATCCGCGACATCCACCACGTACCGGACCGACGGTCGGCCCCCGGTGCCGGCCAGCTTCACGGACAGCTCGAAGGGTGCCCCGGACTCGGTCAGCGACGAACAGTGGCCGGACGGGTCGGCGAGGTGACGAGTCCATGGCTCGGCGAGCCAACCCGCCAGCTCGGTCACGGCCCGCTCGCGGTCCACCGCCAGGGCCAGGGCCTCCAGCACCCTGTCGAGCAGCACGGCCGGTGGTGGTGGGGTCCTCATCGGCCGGTGCAGATCGATCGGAGTTCGCCGCGTCACCGGCGGTTTACCGGGCCCTGACCGCTTGGCTTGGTGAGCACGGCACCCTCGAGGCGGTCGGCGTGGAGGGCACCGGCACCTATGGAGACTTCGCGCCCACCAGGACCGGGCGTCCCGCCGGTAGCCTCACGAGCGTGGAACTCGCCGATGTCGTGGTCGTCGGGGCCGGGGCTGCCGGTCTCAGCTGCGCCCGCGCGTTGACCGACGCGGGGATGTCCGCGGTGGTGCTGGAGGCCCGGGCCCGGATCGGTGGCCGCGTCCTCAGCCACCGGAGCAGCGACGGCACCGTGATCGAGCTCGGCGCCCAGCTGGTCCATCCGACGACGGACCCGGCGGCCGACGCGCTGATCACCGCCCCCGGCCTTCGCAGCGCGCCGCTGCCGCCGGCCGACGACGTGCTGGTGATCGCCGACGGACGCCGCTGGGACAGCGCGGCGTTGGTCGGCGCCGGTCTGACGCCTCCCTGGGTGGTGGACCATCGGCTCGTCTCGGTATCGCCGGGCGGCTGCCCAGGGCCGGGAACCACAGAAGGTCTGTCCGTCGCCGCCGCGCTGTCCGGGACGGCGGCGCTGTCCGGTCTGTCCGCCGACGACGCCCAGCTTGCCGGGTGGTGGCTGGAGCAGTCGGTCGGCGAATCGCCTTCGCGGGTGGATCTCGATGGACTGCTCCGGTCCCGGTCGGCGCGAGTCGGCCCGGAACGGGTGCTGATCGACGGAATCGACAGCGTGTTGACATCCCTGGCTGGTGGGCTCGACATCCGTCTCGACGCACCGGTACGCCAGCTGCGCTGGCGCGCCGGTCGGGTGACGGTGCTGGGGAGGCACCCGTTGGCGGCCGCGGCCACTGTCGTCACGGTGCCGCCGGCCGTGGTCGCCGATCAGGGCATCGTCTTCGACCCGGAGCTGCCCGCCGAGAAGACGACTGCGCTCTCCGCGCTCGCGTCCTGCGATGCCGTCGTGGTCCACTGCGTCACCCGGGCTCCCGCGTCGCGTTCCTGCTGGGCACTGCTGGCCGAACCGCCGTGGGGACTGTGGCGCACCGTGGCCGGTGAACGATATGTCGTCGGCCACGTCAAGGGTGATCGGGCTGCGCTGGCGCGGCGTGCGTCCTGGACCACCGAGAACACCGGCTGGCTCGCACGACAGCTCGATCCCGGTCTGGCGGAGGTCGTCGAGGTGACCGTCCGCGACTGGGGAGCCGACCCCTGGTCGCGGGGGGCGTACACCGTCCCCCGGGCCGGTGTCGACCTCGCCTCGGCGAGCTGGGCGGAGGAGCTGGCGGAGACGGTGCACTTCGCCGGCGAGGCGACGGCTCCGGCGGCTACTCGGGGGCTGCTGCAGGGGGCGCTGGCCAGCGGCGGGCGAGCCGCCGACGAAGTCCTCCGAGCGCTCGCTCACCGCTGATCCAGAGACACGACGAGCCGCCGGTGGCCGCGGGGCACCACGCCCGGCGAGCGGACGGCCTCGACGACCACCGCCCGCCGATCGCCGGCTGACCGACCCCGCTCGGGCAGCGCCGCGACCATCAGCTCGCCCAGCAGCCGTACCAGCGGCGCACCCAGGCACACGTGGGGTCCGGCCCCGAAGGACAGCTGCGGATTGGGTCGTCGGCCCGAACGGAGCAGGTCGGGTTCGTCGAACCGGTCGGGGTCCCGGTTCGCCGAGCCCAGGAGCACCACCACGTGGTCACCCGCCGGGATGGGGATGCCACCCAGCTCCACGTCGACCAGAGCCCGGCGGGCCGTGAACTGGATGACGGCGTCGTAGCGGAGGAGCTCTTCGACGACCGCCCGCGGCGGTCCGCCGGCCACCACGTCGGCCACACCCGCGCCCGCGCTGGGAGTCGTCCCGGTCAGCAGCGCGGCGACGACGTCCGCGCTCACCACGATCAGCGGATCGAAGCCGCCGACGACCAGCAGTCCGGCGGAGGCCAGCGCCTCGGCCGGACTGATCTGACCGGCGTCATGACTGGTCGCCAGCCGAGCGAGCGCTCCGTCCGGATCGCGCGGCCGATACAGCTCCTCGGCGCACCGGGAGAGCAGCTGGTGCATCGCTTCCGCGGCCGTCCCGAGCTGGTCCGGGTCGGCGAACGGATCGAGGTTGACCGACACCTCGCGAGCCCAGCCGGTGAAGTCCTCCAGATCGGCGGGGGCAAGTCCGAGGAACCGGTTGAGGGTGGTGGCCGCCAGTGGCTCGGCCAGCTCGGAGACGAGATCGACCTGCTCCCCCGCGTCTAGCGCCTCCTGCACCCGGCGGACCCGCTCGTCGACCAGCGGCCGCAACCAGCTCCGGATCCGCTGCAGCGCGTCCGGACGGAAGGCCGGCGCGACGGCAGCGCGCAGCCGCTCGTGCTCCGGCGGATCGGCGGACAGCATCGTCGGTGGCAGGGGAGTGGTGCGTGCCCGCAGCAGCTGCCCCTGGGCGGCCGAGAACCGCGGATCGGTCAGCACCGCCCGGCAGTCCCGGTACCCGGCGACGAACCAGGTCCGGGCGGCGGGGATGTGGTGGACCGGGTCGCGGGCCCGCAGTGCCGCGTACGTCGGATAGGGGTCGGCCCGGACCGCCGGGGATCGCGGGTCGAAGGAGGGCGCCATCGGTCAGGACCCGCCGATCAGTGCATCGTCAGGCCGCCGTCGACCGTCAGCACCTGACCGCTGACGAACGCCGCGTCGGCCGAGCAGAGGAAGCGCATGGCGCCGAGCAGGTCCTCCGGGGTCTGCGGCCGCTTGACGGCCTGGTAGTTGACGATCTCGGTGACGGCCCGCTCGCCCGCGGCGCTGAGGCGGCGGGCCGGGATCACAGCGCCCGGGGCGAGGGCGTTCACGGTGATGCCGTCGGCACCGAGCTCCCGCGCCAAAGCCTTCGTGAGTCCGATCACCCCTGACTTGGCGGCGATGTAGTGCGTCATGTTCGGCAGCCCCGACCAGACCAGGTTGGTGGCGATGTTGATGATCGTGCCGCCGCCGTTGGCCCGCATCACGGGCAGCACCGCCTTGACGCACAGGAACACGCTCTCCAGGTTGAGCGAGAGCACCTGCCGCCAAGCGGCCAGGTCGATGTCGTCGAACGCGACGTGCGGATAGCTGCCCGCGTTGTTGACCAACACGTCGACCGTCCCGTACGCCTGCGTGGCCTGCTCGACCAGTGCGACGGTCTGCTCGGGCGAGGTGACGTCGACCCCGACGCCGATGGCCCGGTCGGCACCCAGCTCGGCGGTGAGCGCGGCCGCGTGCGCATCGGCGCCGTCGGCGTCCAGATCGGCAACCACCACCCGGGCGCCGGCGCGAGCCAGGTCGGCGCAGTAGGCCCGGCCGATCCCGTTGGCGCCGCCGGTGACGATGATCACCCGGTCGGCGAGTTGTGATGCACCGGTGCCGCTCATGCTGGACTGCTCACGTGGGACTCCTTGGCGGGTAGGACTCGAAGAACATCAGCGTGTTGCCGTCGAGATCGTGGGCCGACAGCACCCGGGCCATCCCGGCGATCTCGGTCACCGGAGTGGCGACCTGTACGCCGTTCTCGGCCAGCAAGCGCCGGATCTGCTCGAGGTCGTCGACCTCGAAGTCGAGCACGGCCCCCCGGTTGGCGACCTCGGTCGGCACCTCGGTCAGTCCGAGGGTCACCCCGAGGGTGCCGGTGGACACCTCCACCCAGCCGAACTCCGGGATGGTCGAGACCACGGAGCCACCGAGGACCCGGCTGTACCAGCCCGCCGCCGCGGCCGCGTCGCTGACCGCGAGCACGCACTGCAGCCGCCGACCGGCGACGGCGACGGTGCGCGCGCTCGCCTCGAGGGCCGCTGCGTGGCTGCTGGCCGAGGGTCGGGCCGGAGCGCGACCGCGAGACGTCGCCACCAGCCGTTCGAGGCCGTCCCGGGTCAGGTCACGGGTCGCCTCCGGGGAGTCATCGACAAGGCTGCGCAGCGCGACCGCCAGCTCCTCGGCCCGCGCCCGCAGCTCGGCAACCGGGTCCTCGGCTCCGCTCAGCCCCGCGCGCCACCCGGGCCGCTCGCGGAGACCCGGGCCGACCAGCTCCAGCAACACAGCAGCCACGTCGGCAGGTGAGAAGGAGAAGTTCAGGGCGAGCGACGGGCCACCGGCCGCCTTGGCCTCGTGCCAGGTGCCGGCCGGCAGGCAGAGCACGTCGCCGGGCCGGAGCAGCACCTCGACGAACGCGTCCCGATCGACCGCGGGCCGCTCCCAGGCAGCCAGCGACCCCGGCGTCCGTCCGTTGTAGCGGATGGTGCCGGACTCGTCCAGGAACGCGTTGTCGACCGGGAACGGCACCCCCGGCGTCGGCGAGACGCGCCAGCGCTTGGTCCCCTCGAGCTGGACCGTCGTCACGACCTGGGCGTCGAAGTGGGTGTTGAAGCCGAAGCCGGCGGTCGACAAGTAGCACTTGACGCTGATCGGGCCGAGGTGGCCGAGGCCGGCCCGGAGCTCGGCCGCGAGCGCGGCCACCGTCGGGTCGGCACGATCGACCGGGTCGACGCACAACGACGTACCGGCCCGCAGCCGGTCGGCGACCTCTGCCGCATCGACCTGGATGTGGGCTGCCGCGCCGCCGGCGTCTCCCTCGTGGTCGCCGCTGACTCGGACCGACAGGTCCAGCTCGTGCTGTCGCTGCAGCACCCGGGCCAGCGACGCGCGGTCGAACAGGCCCGCGAAACGGTCGGCCCAGCCCGTCAGGTGCACCGGACTTCGCTGCCAGTAGCGCTGCCGGAACTCGGCGAGGTCGAGCGGGTGGACCAGCGTCTCGATCGATGAGCGGCCCGTCGCCGGTGGCCCGGTGGCCGTGACGGTGATCGCGGTCGCCGTCATCTGGCGTTCCGCCCCAGCAGCAGTGCGTAGACCACCGACTCGTGCAGACCGTCCAGGCCCAGGGCCCGGTCCACTTCGCGGTCGAAGTAGCCGCCGATGGGAACGGCGGCCAGGCCTCGACCCGCGCAGGCCAGCAGGGCGTTCTGTGCCACGTGCCCGGCCTCGATCAGCACGAACCGGTAGCCGCGCTCGCCGTACTTGAACACGGAGCGGAAGAAGACCGCACCGATCAGGATCGCGGCGGCGGCGGTGGCCACCAGGTCCTGCTGGACGAACGCCCCAGCGAGGTCCACCTCGCCCAGATCGTCGAGCTCGTGGGCGCTCGGGTCGTAGTGGTAGAGCCCGGGGCGGAGACCTTCGACGGTGCGCGCCCACACGTACACCTCGAGAGGATAGAGGGCTCCGCCGGAGGGTGCGCTGCGGAACGGCCGCGGGAAGTCGGTGCCCGCATTGTCCCGGGTCACGCTCTGCATCCGGCGCAAGACTCCTCCCAGCTCGCCGACCGGGACCGGCCCGCCGGCGAAGGCCCGCGCCGACGTCCGGGAGAGCAGCACCTCGTCCAGATCGGCCGGCACCGAGCCCTCCGCGGGCAGCTCGATCTTCGCCCGATCGGTGTAGGGCTTGACGTCGCGCAGCCCGCGCATCATCGCCACCACCGTGGCGTCACTGGGGTGGTGGCCGAAGTAGATGTGTGGCTCGGCCCGGGAGGTCTTGGAGTTCTCGTGGAAGAGCTCCCAGACCACGTCGTCGCCCTCGGCCAGCAGGAAGGCGTCGACCGGGCGCACACCAGGCTCGTCGACGGGTACAGGTCCGGTCACGAGCGGAGCCTCTCGGGAGTGCAGGAGCGATTCCGGGCGACACGTTCTTCGTCGCACGGCATCGCGACGAACGAGCGAGACCGCGCGGAGCCCAGGACCGGGGGGCGCGGAGCGCGACCATCCGACACGCTCACGGGAACGGGTGGGGGTAGGGATTGTCGGTTCCGGCCGGCCAGCCGGCTTCCTGGAGCGCCCGGGGCAGTCTGGTGCCGCCCAGGCAGCGGTGGGCGTGGCCCATCTGCAGGGGGTGGAAGCCGGGGACCACGACCCGGACGACCCGCAGCCCGAGCTCGGCGATGTCGGGGGAGGTGAGGTCCACCGCCACCACGTCCTCCCCGGTGGCGGCGACCGCCCCGACCAGGGCGCCGAGATCATCGAGATCGTCAGCGCCGCTGCGCGGCAGCCGGCCGAGATCGCACAGGTCGACCTGCTCTGGTCCGGACCACAGGAACCGGGCCGCCTCCTTCGCCTCCGGCGGGCAGTAGAACCTCAGGTGGGCGCGCTGACCGTCGACCGCCGGGTGTCCGCCGGCGACGTCGACCGGGACCGGGGGCAGATGATCCATCACCTGCGCGGCGTACTTGCGGGTGTGGGCCAGCTCCTCGATGCTCTTCCGGGCGGCCACCACCGGATCGGGATGGGAGGCTGCGGCGACCGCCACGGCCGGCGAGGTCTCCGTGTCGCCCTCGACCAGGCTCAGCACGGTGGGGCAGCCGACGTCGCCGGTCAGGTCGACCAGGTGGACCCTCAGCTGCACGGCGGCGAATCGGTCGACCAGCTGCGGCAGATCGGCCGGCAGCGTGGTGGTGTCGATCCGGGGCCGACCCTGCCGAGCCTGCCAGCAGCGGGTGAAGGCGTCCCGTTCGACCACCTCGCACAGGGCCGACCGAGCTGCGTCGTCGAAGGAGCTGCCGCAGGCCAGACCGGTCGAGATCGGTTGGGTGATCGGGGTGTCGCCGCGCCCGCGCTGGAAGTGGTACGGCACGAAGGTGAACGCGGCCGGCACCATCGTCGCCGCGCCGGTGACCAGCGACCGGCCGGTCACCCAGGCGACCGTCGTCTCGGCCGTGAACGGTCGCCAGGGGAATCCGGGCTGGGCGTACTGGGCCTCGTCGTAGAGCGCGAACCCCGCCGGGTCGGTGGCAGGTCCGGCCAGGTCCCGGTACGCGGCCCAGGTCAGGTCCTCGTACCGGAACAGAGCGCTGCAGTAGCGTTCGACTGCCTCGCCGAGGGCCTTCGCGATGGCTCCGTGCGCGGACGTCGACACCCCGCCGTTGTTGCCGAAGTTGGGCAGGAAGCCGAAGGCGGCCGTGTCGGCGGCGTACGAGAGGTAGTGCACGAACCCCGGCTCGTCATCGTCGACGAGCAGCTCCTTGACCTCGCGCACGATCCCGGTCCGGGGGTCCACCAGGTCGGGCCACAGATCGAGGATCGTGCGGACGGGCATCAGTGCGGCCCTACTCGGCCAGCTGGGAGACATGGGCGACCACGGGGGCACCGCGGTCGGCGATCCCGCTGCAGAGAGGGCAACGGGGCACGCGCAGCACCCGGCGGACGTCGCTGCGGTACGGCACCAGGCCGAGCTCGATCACGTGCCCTACGCAGCTCACCGGGAGCCCCGCCAGCTGCTTCACGATCTCCGTCGCCGCCACCTGACCGGCGATCGAGGTCATCGGCGGCAGGTGCCCGGCTCCGGCCACACCATCGCCGATCACGGCCCGCAACCGTCGGTGCACGTCGCGTTGCGGGTCGTTGGCGTCGAGCCTGAGCAGCAGGCACTGGAGGCAGGCGGTGTCGTACGGGTACGTCATCGGACCGACCCGGATCACCAGGTCCTCCAGCCACACCGGAAGCAGCACCATGCCGGACCGCAGCGCCGCCGTCGCGGCGGCCAGCAGGGTCGCGCGAGCCGACGGCGACTCCGAGGCCACGCACCAGATCGCCGCCGGAGGCTCGGGCTCAGCGGCGGCGGCGAGCGCCGGCGCCTCCGCCGACCGGGTGACCGCACCCACACCTGACGCGATCAACGCGGCTGCGGTCGCGTCCGCGACGGCCCCCACACCCAGCACCAGGACCGTGGCCGCGGCCAGTCGAGCGATCGGTTCGGACGCGAACGGCGCCATGGTCTGCCAGAAGGCACCGGCCGGGTCGTCGGGTCCATCGGGGCGGAGCAGGCCACGGGACCGCAGGGCGGAGACGAGGCGTCGGATCTGCGGTTGGTCGTCGAGTTCGAACACCGCCACGAGGTCCTCCTCGTTGCGGGTGCCGTCAGCGAGAGCTCCGATCCGTTCCAGGGCGGCACTCAGCCCAGGGAGGCCGAGCCGGACCTCGGTGACGCCGCGCTTGACCACGACGTCGTCGGTGCCGAGGGTGACGAACTGCACCCCGCGCAGGGTGAGACCCACCGCGTCCGGTCGCTGGTTCTGACCGGGCGTGGGGTACTGGCCCATGCGGTTAGGCGGTCTCGCTCATGTCGGTGGCCGCACAGCAGCAGCACGGCGTGCAGCAGCAGCACGACACGTCGACCGAGGTGAGGTCACCCCGGCCCGCCTTCGCCAGCTCCTTGCCGGCCGCCACCTTGAAGTCGAAGAACACCGCTTCGATCTCCTGGATGTCGTCCAGGGACAACTCGGCGACCTTCGGGTTGCGGCTCGGCAGGCCGCTGAACTCGAGGGCCAGATCGTCGAGATCCTGAACGGTGAGGTCGGCGACCTGCGGGCTCTTGTCGAGAACGTCGGCCGGCACCAGGTTCATGTCCCGGATGGTCCGAACCTGTCGCTCCCGGGTGAGGTTCTTGCTGCGCGGCCGGAACGGGTTTGCTTCTCCTTCACCCGCCGCCAATGCCTCTTTGAATGGGTTCTGCTCGCCGTCCATGACGACTCCCTCCAGGACTGATCCAACGAAAGTACTCCCGCTCAAACCGGCTCGTCAACGAACGAATCCACTGTCCTAGAGTGAAGGTGATCTGACCTGTCAGGAGGTGCCCGGATGTACCTCGGGTGGACGCAGGTGGCAGGTGCCTCGGAGCTCCGCGACGACGTGCTGGCGGTCGACGTCGGAGACCGTGCGCTGGTCGCCGTCCGGCGAGTGAACGGGTACGTCGTGCACGACGGACGCTGCCCGCACCGCGGGGCGCATCTGGGTCACGGCGGTCGGCTGGACGGTGACGTGCTGGTGTGTCCTTTCCACGGGCACCGGGTCCGGCTGGTCGATCCGCCCACGGCTGAGCTGCCCCCGAGGGACCCCGTGCACGCCGACAGCGACTCCGCGGGTGTCGCCGCACCGGCGCAGCCGTTCTGTGTCCGCTCCTACCCGACGCTCCAGTCGGCGGCCGGCTTGTTCGTGCTGCTCGGGGCCCGGCACGACACCGGGCTCGAGCACCGGCTCACGGAGCTGGACCGCACTCACCACGTCCACGAGGCGTTCCAGCGCGATCTCGCCGTGCCGCCGGAGTACGTGGTCGAGAACGTCTTCGACGCCGACCACTTCGCCGAGGTGCATGCCCTGTCCCGACGTCCCCGGCTGACGACGGCCGAGCAGCCGGACGGGTCGCTGCTGGTCGAGGGTCAGCTGGACATGGTGCGCCCCAACCAGTGGCAGGCCGGTCCCTCAGGGGCCGGCGCCTCGGAGGCGGACGCTCCGGACGCCGGCGCTCCGGGCGCCGGAGCCAGCGCCGGTTTCCGTGCCCAGGTGTTCAGTCCGACCGTGGTGGTGACCGAGCTGCGTGCCGGTGCCGACAGCAACGTCGTCGTCACCGCCGCCACTCCGACGCCGGACGGCGGCTGCCGGGCCCGGGTCACCGTGGCCCTGCCCCGGCGCTCCGCCGGCGGGCCGCCGTCGGTGCGCCAGCTCTCCTCGCTGATCAGCGGGAGCCGGACGGCCTTCGAGCAGGACGCCGGCGTGTGGGAGCACCTGGACACCACCGTCACCCCGCACTACCTGCCGGGAGATCGGCTCGTCCAGGTCTACCGGAGGTTCTGCGAGCGCTTCCTCCGACCATGACCGAGCCGCCTCGCCCTCCGGCGGTCTGGGACGGCCTGGCCGTGCACGCGACGGGCGCCGGCCCGACGGTTCTGTGGCTGCACGGCTACACGATGCGCGCCGAGGTGTGGGCGCCACTCTGGGACCTGCTGCCGGGCTGGCGGCACCTGGGTCTGGACCTGCCGTGGCACGGCGACTCCCGGGACCTGCGGCCCGGTGAGGACCTGAACGACCTGGCCGACACGGTCCTGGGGCTGATGGCGGCCCAGCAGGTGGAGCACGTGGTCGCCCTGTCTTTCGGTACGGTGCTGGCCGCCGAGCTGGCCAGCGGCCACCCAACGGCGGCCGGCACGTGGCTGCTGGCGGCGCCGGCCTTGGCGGCGATGCCGCACGAGTGGACGGTGACGGAGCGCTATCGCGAGCTGGCGATCGCGTACGCCCGAGACGGCCCGGGCCCGCACCTGACTCGGCTGTGGATGACCAGCCCGCCGGCCATCTTCGCCGGGGTGAACGCGCGGCCCGCCGTCCGTACGCGGCTGACCGCGATCATCGACCAGCACCGATGGTCGGAGCTGGCGGGCGACGGCGTCCGGCCCCTGGTGGCCCGTCCGCAGAGGACGATCGACCTGGCCGGGGCCCGCGGCCGGCTGCACGTGGTGGTCGGGGAGGACGAGCTGTTGACCCACCGGGCGTGCGCCCGCTCGTTGCAGCGCGACGCGGGGGCCGTACTGCACGGAATGATCGGCTGTGGGCACCTGAGCCTGCTCGAGGAACCCGAGAGGGCTGCGGAACTGGTGCAACGGGTGCTGGCGGGCACCGAGCCGGCAGCGCCGGAGATCACCCGTTGACCCAGCGCACCAGCCTGGTCAGCACCCGCATCCCGTCGTGGGGACGACCGGCGTAGACCCGCTCGGCCGCGCCGAGCGGGAGGACGTTGTCCACCCCGGCAGCGGCCAGGTGATCGCGCAGCGCACTGCCCGCCAGACCGCCGGTTCCGGCACCGGTCCCGACGTCGAGGAGCGTCGGGTCCACGCCGACGTGCGACAGGTCACCGTCGCGCAGGGCGGTCAAAGCAGCCATCACGTTCGGCGCCGACCTGACGAGCACCAGCCGACCGCCGGGGTGCCGTCGGAGGTCGAACGCCCGGTCCCAGCGCACGACGGCCGAGCTGATCGCCGGCCATCGGCCGTTGATCTGCCAGTCGGCCGTCGCCAGCAGCCCGCGGCGGAGTTCCTGAAGTCGGCCGAGGGTCGGACCCGAGGTGCGGTGCGGGAGCCGATCGTCCCAGCTGGCCAGCACCGTCAGCAGGTGCCGTGCGTACGCGTCCGCCGCGGCCGGCTCACCGACGACGACGTGCAGCAGCGAGGACATGCAGGCCTGCTGATCGGCGACCACGCTGTCGGCCGCCGCCCGACGCGCGGCGTCGCTGAGGTCTCCCGTGGCGTCGATCAGGCTCACCGCCTGCCGGGCTCGCAGGACGATCGTCTCGCGCGCCGCCTCACCCCCCACGACGGCGCTGACGGCCTGGTCGCCGCCCCAGACCACGGCACGGTCGAAGGCGCGACCGAACAGCCGCGACTCGACCTGGTGATCACCTCCGCGCCAGTAGGCCACGGTGGTGTGACGGACGAGGGGGTGATCCGGGTCGACCGCCGCGGCCCGGGTGGCCAGCTCACAGACCAGCGCGGCCAGGTCGGCGGCCGGCTTGAGCACGCACGCGCCCTTGCTGGCCCAGGCCCACAGCAGCGAGGTCACGGGTACCGCGGGCGAGTTGCCGGCCGTGACGTGCAGCTGGGTGGTGGGCAGCCCGCGGAGCTGAGCGCCCCTGGCCGGTCGCGGCGTGGCGCGCAGGTCGCGGTCGCGTTCGGCCATCCCGGCGGTCACCCCCGGCCGGAGCCGGCCGTCCACCGACACCCACCCCTCCAGGGCGGCGAGACCGTGGTCGCCGAGCTCGGCCACCAGCTGGCGCTGGAGGTTGGCGCCGTCGAACAGCCCGGCGACGACGGCCCGATCAGCCCGGTGCAGCCGGTCGTCGACCACTGACGTGACCGTGTCCGGGTCGGCCTCGCCGAGGCCCGCCGGACCCCAGCCGGCGGATACTGCCAGGGCGGCGCCGACGGCGTCCACGAACGCGCACACGTCCGCCACCGGCAGTCCGGCCAGCTCGCGGACGGCGCGCGCCGGGTCGGGCTCGGGCAGCTCCCCAGGATCGACAGCCGGCAGCACGAGCAGCTGGGTGCGGCCGGTCGGGGTCAGGCTGCTGCGGTCGACCAGGGGACGGGCCAGCAACAGACTGCCGCTCTCGGTCGGGCCGACCGCCGTGCCGGTGGCTGCGACAGCCTCACGGACCTCGTGCACCCGGGGCCAGGCCGGCCTCCTGGGCACGCCGCGGATGAGCGCCGGTATGCCGTAAGCCGTGACCGGCCCGAAGGAGCGCCTCTCGAGCTCGGCGGCCGTGGTCACAGACTCATCCCCGTGACGCCGCAGCCGCGCTCGGTCGCACCGGCCAGTCGCTGGATGCCGGCGAGCAGGGTCTGCCCGGCCAGCCCGCAACGGCAGCGGTCGGGGCCGAGACGGACGACGTCGGAGGTGATCAACCGGCCTGGGTAGGAGGTGGCCAGGGGATCGAGCACCGCGAGTCGACCACCGGCCGCAGTGCGGATCGGACGCAACGAGTCGTCCAGCACCAGCACCTCGACCACCGGCGGGACGTGATAGCGACCTTCAGGACAGGTGACGAACACGGTGTTGAGCTCGGCGGTGGAGTAGGTGTCGACACAACGGCCCGGGTCCAGGGCGAAGGTGGTCGACGCACTGGCCAGCAGCTCGTCGACGGCCCCACCGGACGGGCCCTTCCAGCCGCCGCCGGTCACCACACAGCTGCCGGTCGGCAGCGGTAGTCGCCGGCCGACCTGCGCCAGCAGGTCGACGAGCCGGGCCGGCGACCCGTACACGACCACCGGCAGGTCTTCGGTGGCCGACTGTCGGAGCAGGTCCAGGGCCAACGGATCGTCCAGGTGTGCAGCATGCCGGGCTGCTCGGCCCAGTCCCATCGCCCCGCTCTGGATCCCGGACCCCATGCCGCGCGGTGTGAGCAGCAGCGCGCCGTACTGTCCGGGCGGCAGCGACCACGGCAGGCGCACTCCTGAGCTGCTGCGAAGGGCGGCCAGCGTCATCCGATCCCGCGGCACCAGGGAGCGGGTGCCGCGGGTCCCGCTCGACACCGTGACGTAGACCTCCTGCCGACGCAGCGCCGCCCGCCACGAGCCCAGGTCGGCGACGTCGGCGGGGTGTCTCGGCCGGACGGTGGAGACCTCCGCGAGCCAGTCGGTCAGAGCCGGCAGCTCGGTGTCGGCCCAGGCGGGGTCGTAGCCCTTCAGCCAGTCGTCACTGAGCAGGAACACCTCGCCGTCGGGATCGAGGCCGTCTTCGTCGATGGACAGCTCGTCCGCCAGTCGCGCGTAGGCCGGGATCGCGGCCAGTTGACGGCGGTGCTGGGTTCGGAGCAACGCGGCCCGCAGTCCACCGAGCTCGCCCTCGTCGATGCTCCGGCCGGCGGACCACCGCCGGGCTCCCAGCACCAGCGGCGGGACGAGCTCCAGCGTCTCGGCTGAGACCTGTGTGGTGGGGATCATGCGCACCTCCAGCGCAGTCCATCATGGCCGATGGGCGCCCAGGGTGACCAGAGACGGCGGGATCAGCGGCGGACGGCGATGATCACCGAGGTGTCCTCGGCGACCATCACGTCGACACTGGTGAAGCGTTCGTCTGCGAGCCAGTCCTGCCGCAGCACGTCGACCCGGCCACCGGCGAGTGGTGGCCAGCTGGGGCAAGGGACGAAGTCGTCGAGCACGATCATCCCGCCCTCGGCGACCAGGTCGACGATCTGCTCACGAGGGAGCTGCTTGGCACTGCCGGCGTCCAGGAACACCAGCGAGAACGGACCGTGCTGGGCGAGATCGGACCAGTCGGCGTGGATCACGTCGATGTCGTCGTCGGCGAACATGTCCATCACGCCGTGGGCGAGCTCGGGATCGAGCTCGGCGGTGATCACCCGGGTGCTCTTGGGAGCCCCACTGCGCAGCCAGGCGGCTCCCACCCCACAGCCGGTGCCGCACTCGGCGATGGTGCCGGTCCGGGTTGCGGCCAGGGTGGCCAGCAGTCGGCCGGTCTCGGTGCGGGACGCCTGGACGTAGCCGCGGTGCAGGGACATGCGCAGGGCGCGGACGACCAGCGCGGGCAGCTCGGGCGGGGCGCTCACCTCGTCAGTGTGCGCGACGAGCCCCGGCCCACTGGCTCGTCGGTCCAGCATGTGGGAAGAACTGTCCACATGTAGGACACCCGATAGTCGGACATCCTAGTATTTCTGTTATCCACCCGCTCGACAGAACGCAGGAAGTCGATCATGTACGAGATGTACCCCGACGCTTGGGCAGCCATCCCGCAGCCCCCGACGAACGGCGATCAGCCGCGCCGTCGGGCCCGCCGCGCGCACTCGGTCACCCCGTCGATTCTCGTTCAGGAGCAGGTAGTTCAGGGATCCGCAGGGGCCGACGAGCCTCGCGTCCAGCAGTCCTGACCCCGCACCGCTTCGCCCATCTTGGGGGGCAGCGAGTCGACTCCCTAGCGAGTGGCGCTCTTGCTCGCAGCGAGCGGAGGACAGCACGAGCTAGACCAGCAGAGCGATGGCGTCGCCGACCTCACTGGTCCGGCGCTGGCCCGTGCGCGCAGCGAGGTCGGTCAGCACCGCCTTTTCCACCCGGGCGGCTTCGTCGGAAAGACCGAGATGATCCAACAGCAGAGCAACGGACAAGATCGTGGCCGTGGGGTCGGCGATCTGCTGACCGGCGATGTCGGGGGCCGAGCCGTGCACGGGCTCGAACATCGACGGGTACGCACCCGACGGGTTGATGTTGCCGCTCGCCGCCAACCCGATGCCTCCGGTCACCGCCGCGGCCAGGTCGGTGAGGATGTCACCGAACAGGTTGTCGGTGACGATCACGTCGAACCGGGCCGGGTCCTGGACGAGGAAGATGGTGGCCGCGTCGACGTGCAGGTAGTCGGTGCTCACCTGCGGGTACTCGGCGGCCACGGCAGCGAAGATCCGCTGCCACAGCCCGCCGGCGTGCACCAGCACGTTGTGCTTGTGCACCAGGGTCACCTTGTTGCGGCGCCGGGTTGCCCGCTCGAAGGCGTCCCGGACGACGCGCTCGACGCCGTACGCGGTGTTGACGCTCACCTCTGTGGCGATCTCGGCTGGAGTGCCGGCGCGGACGACGCCGCCGTTGCCGACGTACAGACCCTCGGTGCCCTCGCGGACCACGACGAAGTCGATCTCACCCTTGGCGGTGACCGCGGGGGACAGGGGCGTGACCGAGCCGGGGAACAGCCGGCTGGGTCGCAGGTTCACGTAGTGGTCGAAGGCGAACCGCAGCTTGAGCAGCAGACCGCGCTCGAGCAGCCCGCTGGGCACGTCGGTGGCGCCCGGCGACGCGCCGACGGCGCCGAGCAGGATCGCGTCCGCCACGGCCAGCTCGGCCAGCACGGAGTCGGGCAGCACCTCACCGGTGCGCTGCCAGTGGCTCGCGCCCAGGTCGTGGTGCGTGGTGGTGACTACGCCCTCGCCGACCACGGCGTCGAGGATCTTGAGGCCCTCGGCAACCACTTCAGGTCCGATTCCGTCGCCGCCGATCACGGCCAGCTGGATGGGTCGGGAGCTCGTCGATGCGGTCACCGGCGCATCGTAACCACGCCCTACCAGCAGGTCAGGGCCATCTCAGGAGGTGCGTTAGCGTGACCGTCATGTCCAACCGATTGGCGCTGGAGTTCGAGCAGCGCAGGAATCCGCACCCGCGCTCGACCCACGAGCGGGCCGCGATCCTCGACAACCCGGGCTTCGGCACGAACTTCACCGACCACATGTCCGTCGCGACCTGGACGCTGGCCGACGGCTGGCACGACTCCGCGGTCGTGCCGTACGGACCGTTCGCGCTCGACCCGGCGACGGCGGTGCTGCACTACGCGCAGGAGATCTTCGAGGGGTTGAAGGCCTATCGGCACCCGGACGACAGCGTCTGGCTGTTCCGAGCCGATCAGAACGCGGACCGGTTCGCCAGGTCGGCCCGGCGGCTGGCGCTGCCGGTGCTCGAGCCGGACGACTTCCTGGGCAGCATCGAGGCCCTGGTGGCCGCCGACGTGAGCTGGGTGCCCTCAGGTGGGGAGAAGAGTCTCTACCTGCGGCCGTTCATGTTCGCCTCGGAGGCGTTCCTCGGCGTCCGCGCCGCGCACCGCGTGACGTACTGCTGCATCGCCAGCCCGGCCGGATCGTACTTCGCCTCCGGGGTGAAGCCGGTGAAGATCTGGATCTCCACCGTCTACACCCGGGCCGCACCCGGCGGCACCGGCGCGGCCAAGTGCGGCGGCAACTACGCCGCCAGCCTGATCGCCCAGCAGGAGGCCGCCGAGCACGGTTGCGACCAGGTGATGTTCGCCGACGCCGCCGAGCACACCTGGCTCGAGGAGCTGGGCGGGATGAACGTCTACCTGATCACCACCGACGGGGAGATCGTGACTCCCGAGCTGAGCGGCTCGATCCTTGAGGGGGTCACCCGGGACTCGATCCTCACCCTGGCGAGTGAGTGGGGTCTGACGCCGGTCGAGCGCAGGATCAGCGTGGCCGAGGCGTTGGATGGGCTGTTGGCGGGAAGGATCTCGGAGATGTTCGCCTGCGGCACGGCGGCTGTGATCACCCCGATCGCCTCACTGCACAACGACCAGGGCGACGTGGTCGTCGGCTCCGGTGAGACCGGCGAAGTGACCGCGGCGCTGCGCAAGGCGTTGATGGACATCCAGTACGGCCGCGCCGAGGACACCCACGGCTGGATGAAGCGGATCGTCTGAGCGTCGTCGAGGGGTCCCGGACGTACTGGGCCCTGGCTTGGTGTCGGTCGAAGAATCCGTCGAGTGACGGATTGTTCGGTACGGGTGGGGTCGGGTGGCTGAAGATTCCGTCGAATGGCGGATTGTTCGGTACGGGTGGGCTCGGGTGGCTGAAGATTCCGTCGAGTGACGGAATGTTCGGGCCGGGCCGGGCCGGGCCGGGCCGGGCCACGCCACGATTCACTCCGCGGACAGGTGCTGGCCATTTCCCAGCGAATGCTGTAGGACTGGAGGCGTGTCGTCCCTGGTGATTATCGTGTAGCGCGCTGAAACCTTCAGCGCGCCGACCTCCTGTGCTCGTACGGGAGGTTTTTTGTTGCCACGATGCACCCCGACCCCCGAGCAGATCCGAGGAAGCCCGCAGATGTCGACGCCTGTCAGGCCAGCGCCGGTCCCGTTCCACGTGTATGACACGACCCTGCGGGACGGGTCCCAGCAGGAGGGCCTGAACCTCTCGGTCAACGACAAGCTGGCCATCACCGCGCTGCTCGACGAGCTGGGCGTGGACTTCATCGAGGGCGGCTGGCCGGGCGCCAACCCCAGCGACACGACGTACTTCTCGGAGATGGCCTCCGGTGCGGTGAGGTTGAAGAACGCGACCCTGGCCGCCTTCGGCTTCACCCGTCGGGTGGGCCTGAGTGCCGCCGACGATCCGCTCACCGCAGCCCTGCGCGACGCGCGCGCCGACGTGGCGTGCATCGTGGCCAAGTCCCACGACCGGCACGTCGAGCAGGCCCTGCGGACCACGTTGCGGGAGAACCTGGCCATGGTCTCCGACACCGTGCGGCACCTCCGCTCGGAGGGGATGCGGGTGATCGTCGACTGCGAGCACTTCTTCGACGGCTACCGGGCCAACCCGGCGTACGCGCTCGAGGTCGTGCACACCGCGGCCGAGGCCGGTGCCGAGGTCGTGGTCCTCTGTGACACCAACGGGGGCATGCTGCCGCCCTGGATCGGGGAGATCGTCGGGTCGGCCACCACCACCGGGGCCCAGCTGGGCATCCACTGCCACAACGACACCGGCTGCGCGGTCGCCAACACCCTGGCCGCGGTCGATGCCGGGGCGATGCACGTGCAGGGCACCATCAACGGCTACGGCGAACGGACCGGCAACGCCGACCTGGTCACCGTCGTGGCCAACCTCCAACTCAAGTACGGCTGGGATCTGCTGCCAGCCGGATCACTGCAGGAGGCGACGCGGCTATCGCACGCGATCGCCGAGGTGACGAACGTTCCACCGAGCGCTCGCGCCCCCTATGTTGGTCTGTCGTCGTTCGCCCACAAGGCGGGACTGCATGCCAGCGCCATCAAGGTCGATCCCAACCTCTACCAGCACATCGACCCGGTCGAGGTGGGGAACGACATG
>DATDAP010000087.1:0-11310 GCA_036525335.1 Microlunatus sp.
CGAGGTCCATGCCTGGGCTGGTGGCGCCGGAGTAGGGAAAGACGGAGGCGATGTGGCGGTGGCGGACGGCATCACGGACGGCGTGGGGGATCTCGTAGGCGTCGACGGCCGGGATCTGGTCGAGGTCGAGGACTGGTCGGACGGTGATGTGGCAGTTGTGGGTGGTCAGGAACTCGCGGAGCTGGGCGGCGAGGAGGGGTCCGATGCTGGTGTGGTCGGTGCGGACGACTCCGGTGCCGGTGGTCAGGGTCTGGTCGGTCAGGTGGACGTTGAGCACGACCCGCGGGCGGGCAGCCTTCAAGCCGTGCTGGGTGAGCAGGTCGGCGAGTCCGGGCAGGTCCAGATGGAGTCCTGACCTGTCGGGTGGGTTGTGGTGGTCCGGCGGGTCGGGGTCGTCGGGTTCTCGGTCCCAGACCGGGGCGGCTGGTTCCGGTGTCGGTCTGGGGCGGAGGCGTTGTTGCCAGTAGTCGGGGATGTTGGGGAGGTCGATTGGTGCGGGGTCGTCGGGTTCGTTGTAGTCATCGGCGGTCCAGGCCGGCGGTTCCGCGTTCGGCTCAGGCGGTGGCGGTGGTGTGGAGCTGCGGTTCTGCCCTCGGCCTGGTTCAGAGTCGCTGGTATCGCCAGCGCCGCCGACAATCTGCTCGTCGTCGGGGTCGGTCTCTGACGTTGGGTCGGGTGCGGTCGCGGCGTCGTCCGCCGGACGACCGGGTGGCCGAGGGCGGGTTGCCGGGGTGCTGGCTGGGCGGGTGCCGTCGTGGGCGTGGCGGAGCAGCATCTCCAAGACCATCGCCGGTTGGGCGAGGAGTCCAAAGGCGGTGGCGCGTCGTTCGTCGGCGGACTCGGGGCTGCCGTCGAGTTGGAGGATGTCGGCGAGTCGGTCGACGAGGGCGTAGACCATGATCAGGTCGCCGGCGTCGGCACGAACGATCATGGTGTTGATTCCGTCCTCGGAGCGGCACAGCTGCACGTACCGGGCCCGCTTGGCCTGGACCCGTTTCTTCTCCGCCAGGGCGGGATCAGCCTGCATGATCGCTGCCGCCAGCCGGGTCAGGATCCGAGACCACGGCAGCCCCGTTTCCACTGCGGCGATCTCCGCATCCACCCGGGAAGCAGCATCCTTGGAGAGTTCGCGGCAGGCGGCGACGATCTTGCGGGCCTGCCAGACCGGCAGCCACAGTGCCTGCACCGCGGCCCACAGCTTGGGGAAGCGGTGTTCGAGGTCGGCGACATCGGTCAGGAACGCGCGGGCGGTCGGCTCGGATTGGTGGCGGAGGGCGGCGTACTCCCGGATCGCGTACTCGTCGACCAGTGGGGTGCCGTCGGAGCCGGCTCGGCGTCCGGCACCGCCGGCGATTCCTTTGGCGAGCGGGTCGGTGGGGTCGACACTATGGAGTGCCAGCCAGGCTTGCAGGTCGAGGACGGTGCCGAGTTCTTCGGTCCGGATCCGCTGATCGCGGGCGACGATCTGGTCGGTCAGGACACGGCCCGGTGTCCGGCCGCCACCGGATCGGGAACCACCCGCCTGACCACTATCGAACATGAAGCCGATTCTATGATCGACGTCTGACAGTTCTCTGACAGTTCTCGTGTGACACCGGTCGGCCCAGCCACCGCAGTCGGCTCAGTCCGGAGCGCAGGCGTCTCGCACATCCTCCACGATGAGTTCGGCAGCGTCGATCGCGGCCGTCAACTCGTCAGGGCGAGTCCCAAGTGCGCCGAGGACGGCGTGACAGCGTGCCGAGAAGTCCGGTGGCGCGACCTTGAGGCGACCCGCGCCGGCGATGGCACCCTTCTCGCTGATCAGCCAACGGCCCGCTCGGCCGTGCAGAGCCTGTGAACACAGCAGCAGCGCGTGCGCGATCACCAGGGCCACGTACACGGTGTCGCCCCGGGCCGTGGCCTTGTGCGCACCGGCGAGCTCGAACGTCGGCTCCCACAAGCCCGCGACGAGGGTCGCCGTCAACGCGGCCGGATAGTCCTGAGCCGCGGTACGCAGGCTCGTCACCTCGCCGGTCCGGTCCGTGAGCACCACGCCCAGGGCGACCTCTCCGACGTACGCGAAGTCCGGGACGCCGAGCTGATGCCCAGGCTGCCGATGAAACGAGAACCGTCCGGCCTGTGCGTCGGTCCAGGCTCGCTGCACCCGGTCGATGTTCCGGTAGATCCAGTCGACCCGGACGCCGTCCACGGTCAGCCAGCCACCACCGTCCACCCACGGGCCCCAGCCGCCCGGTTGGGTGACGTCGACCGCCTGCCCGGAGATCTCGCGAGCCAGCCGACCGAGCGTGGCCACGTCGAGGGGCGGCCGGTAGTAGAGGCCGAGGTCGTAGTCCGAGCCGGGCAGGTGATCCCCCCGGGCACGACTGCCACCGAGCAGCACCGCCTCGACGCCCCCGATCGTCGACAACCGTGACGCCATCGCCGGCAGATCGAGAGACTCGGCTTCCATCGCCCGATCGTCGCAGGTGCCGCCGATGAGAGCCGGAGCACCAGACGTGCCGCTGATGTCGGTCGGTCGGTCGCCCGTGCCTGATGGCCCGCGACGTTTACGGTGTAGCCATGCGTTCGATCTGGAAAGGCGCGATCAGCTTCGGGCTGGTCAACGTACCGGTCAGGCTCTACAGCGCGACCGAGGACCACGATCTCAGCCTGCATCAGGTGCACGACGCCGACGGCGGCCGGATCCGTTATCAGCGACGCTGCGAGGTGTGCGGGAAGGTGGTCGACTACGCCCACATCGACAAGGCGTACGACGACGGCAACACCACCGTCGTGCTGACCGAGGACGACCTGAAGTCCCTGCCGGAGGAGCGGAGCCGGGAGATCGAGGTGGTCGAGTTCGTCCCCTCGGCGCAGGTCGACCCGATCATGTTCGACCGCAGCTACTTCCTCGAGCCGGACAAGACCGCCGTGAAGGCGTACGCGCTGCTGCGTCGGGCGCTGGCCGACACCGACCGCACGGCGATCGTGCAGTTCTCGTTGCGGCAGAAGACGCGGCTCGGTGCTCTCCGGGTCCGCGACAAGGTGCTGATGCTGCAATCGCTGCTGTGGGACGACGAGGTCCGCGAGGCCGACTTCCCGAGTGTGAACGAGGACGTGCGGGTGTCGGCCAAGGAAGCGGAGATGGCGTCCTCGCTGGTGGAGAACATGAGCGCCGACTTCACCCCGGAGAAGTTCTCCGACGACTACCAGGCGCAGCTGCGCGAGCTGATCGCGGCGAAGCTGGAGCAGGGAGACGCCTTGGACACCGCCGCGACGTTCGGCGAGGAGGACGCCGGCGAACCGGCGGGCGCCCAGGTCGTCGACCTGATGGACGCGTTGCGCCGCAGCGTCGAGGAGAACCGGTCGAAGCGTGGCACGGCCACGAAGGCGACCAGTGCGAAGAAGGCGGCGACCAAGCAGAGTCCGGCCAAGAAGGCGTCGGCGAAGAAAGCGGCCGCTAGGAAGACGACGAAGAAGAGCACCGCGAAGAAGTCTGCGTGAGGTGGTCCGACCCGGTGCCGGGTAACTCGGCCGGGGCTAGGTCTTGATCGGGGGACCTGAGAACGGGCTTACGAGCTTCGCCAGGCCGGACCACCGCACGTCAGTCGAGACCAGAGGTCTCGAGGGTCGAACAAATGCAATTTACCCCTTCGGGGCTCACCCGGGGAAGATCAACGGCAGCAGGAAAAGCATTGCCGTCGACCAGGTGATGTGGGTCAGAATTGGACCCAGTACGCCGCCGCTGGCTCGTCGCTCCAGGCCGACGACCGTGCCGAGCAGGGCGGCGGCGAAGACGAGCACCGGGTTCCCGGACCCCACGGTCGCCAGGGTGTAGAGGATCGTCGAGATGGTCACCGGGTGCCGGACCCCGATCCCGGCGAACAGCGCACCGCGGAAGAAGAGCTCCTCGGCGACCCCGTTCATGATCGTGATGATGACCACGACGGGCAGGATCCCGTAACGGGCGTAGCCGATCACGTCCTCGGTCAAGCCGGTCAGGAACGGAACCTCGCGGAAGATCAGCGCGCCGAGCACGAACACCCCGGCCAGCAGCAGGCCCACCGCGATCGGCTCCAGGATCGGTCGCCGCAGCATGCCGCGGAACTCGATGTGACCCAGGTGCAGCGGACCGGAGATCAGGCTGCCGAGCATCCAGGTGACGGCGAGACCGATGGTCAGGGGGTAGAACGCGGGCTCGCCCGGTTCGGTGGAGAAGGACAGACCGAGCAGGGTCGCCCCCACGACGAGGGTGGCCGCGACCACGATCCGGCGCCGCTTGAACTCCGCGTCGGACTGCCGGTGGTCGCGCTCGACCCGGTCCACGAACACCGGTCGCACCACCTTGGCGGCGTGGTTGGTCCAGTGTGGCCGCGTCGACGGACGCGGCTCGACGGGCGGTTGCGTGTCGGTCACGTGTGAGCCTTCCGCGCTCCCTGCGCCTCCTGCGCCTGCTGGGCTTCCCGGTCGAGTCGAGTCCTGCGGGCCGCCAGAGCCCGCCCGACCGCCTCGTCGTAGCTGAGCGGCTCGCCCGGTACGACGTCGCGGATCGACTGGTCGGAGACCACCACCTCGTTGCTCATGGAGTCGACCAGGTTGCGGGCCGTGGCGGTGTCGACGTCGGTCACGAACGACAGCCAGAGCGACGACAGCCGGGGTGTCAGCAGCGGGATGATCAGGATCGGCAGCGGTCGGCCGAAGTGGTTCCGGGCGACCAGCTGCATCATCTCCGCGTACGTGAGCACGTCCGGGCCGCCCACCTCGAAGATCCGGCCCAACGCCTCGGCCGGCTCCAGCACCCCCACCAGGTAGCGGACGATGTCGTCCAGGGCGATCGGTTGGGTCTTGGTCATCACCCACCGCGGTCCGACCATGGCCGGAAGGTGCTTGACCAGCTGCCGGGTCATCTCCCACGAGATGCCGCCGTCGCCGATCACGATCGCGGCCCGCAGCACGGTCACCGGCACCCCGTCCGCGGCCAGCAGCTTCTCGACCTCTCGGCGGGACCGCAGGTGGTCCGACAGCTCATCCCTCTCGCTCCCCAGTCCGCCCAGGTAGATGATGCGTTCGAGTCCGGCCTCGGCCGCCGCCGCGCTGAAGGCCCGCGCCGCGTCCGCATCCCGCTGCACGAAGTCGTCGGAGTCCAGCGCGTGCACCAGGTAGTAGGCAGCCTGGACCCCGCTCATGACCTGGCGCAGCGACTCCGGCTCGGCCACGTCGGCGTACACCGGTTCGCCGGCACCGTCGTAGTCGTCGGGATGCCGGGTCATCGCCAGCACTTCGTGCCCTTCCGCGATCAGGGCTCGGGCCAGGTGGGAGCCGACAAAGCCGGACGCGCCGGTCACCAGCACTCGGGTCATGGGTTCTCCTCGGGATCAGCTCGTGGTGAGCTCGGCCATCCGGAGCACCATCGCTCCCAGGTTGTGGTTCTGCTGCAGCCAGCGTCGCTGATGCAGTGCGCCGGTGCCGCGATCCAGCACGGTCTCGAGCAGGTCGGCGACCGCGGTTCCGTCGTCGGTGTCGGCGAGCGCCGCGCCGACGTGCTCGATCAGGTCCGCCAGCACCTGTCGCGCGGGCAGCGGCGTCCCGTGCACCGGGTCCAGCAGGTCGCCCTCCAATCCCGAACGTCCAGCACGCCAGGTCGCCAGCCGCAGGATCGACGTGTCCACGGGCGGCGCCACCACATCGGACCGCCAGTCGCGGGCGGCCGTCTCCACCAGGGCTCGAACGAGCCCGGCCACCAACAGGGCGTCGTCGCGGAACAGGCAGACGTCGGCGATCCGGATCTCCACCGTCGGCAGGTGGTGCGAGAGCCGGGCGTCGAAGTAGATCATGCCGAGGTCCAGCACCACACCCGTCCGCAGCAGCCGGTCGACCTCCGTGTGGTAGCGCTCGGCCGAGCCGAAGGCGTCGGTGGGCCCGGCGGTGGGCAGCCGGGTCCAGGCCTGGGACCGGAAGCTCGCGTAGCCGCTGTCCACCCCCTGCCAGTAGGGCGAGTTCACCGTCAGCGCCAGGATCACCGGCAGCCAGACGCGGATCCGATCGAGCACGGCCACCCCCTCCTCGGCCGAGTCCACCCCGACGTGCACGTGGCACCCGCAGGTCAGCTGCTCGGAGGTGGTCAACCCGAACGTCTCCACCATGGCCCGATAGCGGGGTTTGATCGTCAGCTCGGGGACCACGGGCACCGGCGAGGTGCCGGTGGCGACGATCAGGGCACCTGCTCGCGCGGCGGCTGCGGCGGCCTCGGATCGCCAGTGCCGCAGCTGCTCGGCCAGCTCGGTCAGGGACTCGCACGGCTCGGTGCCGATCTCGATCTGCTGCTGCTGCAGCTCGGCTTCCAGCCCGTCGGAGCCGGCCAGCACCGAGCCGGCGACCGCCACGGGTGCCCCGGTCTCCGGGTCGACCAGCAGCAGCTCCTCCTCGACGCCGACGGTACGCACGTTTACAACGTACAGGTGGGTAGGCGCCGGTCAGAGCGCCTCGTACGCCTCCCGGGCCGCCCGGACGGCCTCCTCCTGCTCGGACACCCGCTTCCGGGCTGCGCGGGCCACCTTGCGCGCCTCGGCCTCCGCCTGCTCGGCCTCGGTGATCTCGGTCCGCAGAGTCTCCACCCGGTCCGCCAGCTCGTCCGCCCGCGCGGTCGCCGTCTCGGCGTCCTCGGCGGCCGCACCCAGCGCCGCTTCGGCCGTCTGGAGCTGGTTCTCGGCCTCGGCCCGGCGGGCGTCGACTCCGTCATCGTCGGCTGCTTCGGGCTCCGGCGGCTCCGGTTGCGGTTCCGCGGCGTCCGACGACGACCCCACCGCGAAGGGACCGAAGCCGCCGTACGCCTGCGCCTGGGTCACGGTCCCGGTGCGCACCTGCTCGGCCACCTCCGCGTCGGCCAGGGCGGCCTGCAGGGTCTGCGTCACCTCCAGTCGGGCAGCTTCGGGTGCGTCGTAGCCGTGCTCCTGACCGAGTTCCACGGCCCGGCGGGTGGCCGCGGCGAGGGCCTTGCCCCGGTCGGCCGACAGCCGGCGCAGGTCCGGCCCGGACAGCTGTCGTTGGGCGGCTTGCAGGGCCTCGCCCAGATCGAGCAGCAGGCCCAGTTCATCGGGTGCCTCGCGGGCGTACAGATTGACCAGCCAGGCCGAGCGGGTCGGTCGTCGCAGCTGTCCGATCGCGGTGGCCAGCGCACGATCCTTGGCGGCACGTGCCTGGGTCACCAGGCTCTTGCGGCGCTCGATGAAGTCGTCGGGCGAGCCGGCGTACAGCTCGTAGACCGCCGCCTCGAGGTCCACGGTCAGTCCGCGTCCGGGTCGGACGCGGCGAAGCTGAGCTCGAGGTTGTCGATCAGGCGCGTCGTCCCGACGGTGGCGGCGACCACGGCCAACGCCGGACCGCGGAAGTCGGCCGGTACGGCGGTCATGGTGGCGGCATGCACGATGATCACGTAGTCGAGCTCGATCTCGCCGGTGCTGGCCGGTTTGGCCAGCACCCGCTCGGCCGCCGCCAGCGCCTCGGCCGGAGTGTTCTCCAGCTCAGCGGCGCGGAGCGACGCGCGCAGGCTGAGGGCCGAGGTCCGCTCGGCCGGACTCAGGAAGCGATTCCGACTCGACATCGCGAGGCCGTCGGGCTCTCGAACGATCGGTGCCCCGACGATGTCGGCGTCCAGGTTGAGGTCGAGCACCATCCGTCGGATGCAGGCCAGCTGCTGGGCGTCCTTGCGGCCGAAGATCGCGATGTCGGGTCGGACGATGTTCAGCAGCTTGAGGACGACGGTCAGCACCCCGTCGAAGTGCCCGGGCCTCGCCGCTCCTTCCAGCACGGCGCCGATGGCGCCGGCGTTGATGCTGATCTGTCGGCCCGCCGGATAGATCTCGGTGACGCTCGGGGTGAACACGATGTCGACCCCGGCCGCCTCCGCCTTGGCCAGATCGACGTCGAGGGTGCGGGGATAGCGGGCGTAGTCCTCATTCGGGCCGAACTGCAGGGGATTCACGAAGATGCTCATGATCACGACGTCGGCCACCCCTCGGGCCAGCCTGACCAGCGACAGATGGCCCTCGTGCAGCGCCCCCATCGTAGGCACGAAAGCCACGTTCGGCGGGGTGATCCCGCGGGTCAGCTCGGCGCGACGGAGCTCCAGCTCCGCAACGCTGGTCGCGACCCTCACGACCAGCCCCCGCGGAAGGTGTGCTCCTCCGCCGGAAAGGCGCCCGTGCGTACGTCGTCGACGTAGCGGCCGACCGCCTCACCCATCACGGCATCGAGGTCGGCGTACTGGCGGACGAAACGCGGCAGCTTGCCGGTCCGCAGCCCGAGCATGTCCTGCCAGACCAGCACCTGGGCGTCGCAGTCGGAGCCGGCGCCGATGCCCACCGTCGGCACGTCGACCTCGGCGGTGATCCGCTTGGCCACCTCGACCGGGACCATCTCGAGCACCATGGCGAACGCTCCGGCCTCGGCCACGGCATGGGCGTCGGCCAGCACCACGTCGGCGGCGTCCCCGCGGCCCTGGACCCGGTAGCCACCGAGGGCGTGCTCGCTCTGCGGCGTGAAGCCGATGTGACCCATCACCGGGATGCCGGCGGACACGAGCTTGCGGATCTGGTCGACGACCCGGACCCCGCCCTCGAGCTTCACCGCATGGCTGCCGGCCTCCTTCATGAAGCGGGTGGCGGTCGCCAGGGCCTGATTCGGCCCTTCCTCGTACGACCCGAACGGCAGATCGGCGATCACCAGGGCGCGTCGCGTGCTGCGCACCACGGCGCGGGCCAACGGGATCAGCTCGTCGACGGTGATCGGCAACGTGGAGTCGTAGCCGTACACGGTGTTCGCGGCGGAGTCGCCGACCAGCAGCGCCCAGACACCCGCGCGCTCGAACAGCGCCGCGGTGTAGGTGTCGTAGCTGGTCAACATCGCCCAGCGCTCGCCGCGGTCCTTGGCCTGTTGGAGATCGGGGATCCGGATCCGGCGTTGGGGGATCGTCTCCCGGTACGGTGCCGGGGTCTCGGTCATCGGTGCGGTGTACGCCCTCCGTCGGGGCCCGTAGCGGCTGCGGGCCGGAATGCCAACGACGAACTTAACGCATCCGTCGACGGCCTGATTCCGTCACGGTCGCGGGTCACGGGCGTCGTAGGCCCAGAATCCGGGTTGGGTGGCGGCCACCGCCACGACCAGCACCACACACAGCAGCCCACCACCGAGGGCGGCCCAGCTCTCCGCGGTCCAGGTGGCTGCCGTGCCGAGGACGAGATCGCCGATGCGCGGTCCACCCGCCACCACCACGATGAAGATGCCCTGTAGGCGGCCGCGCATGTCGTCCGGGGTCGCCGACTGCAGGATGGTCTGGCGGAACACCGAGCTGATGGAGTCCGAGCCCCCGGCGATCGCCAGAGCCAGCCCGGCCAGCCCCAGCGGTACCCAGAGCACGGCCGGAGGCTGATGCGCACCGGTGGCGAGCAGCACCGCACCGAAGCCCGCCACCGCGAGCCCGAAGACCGCGATCGCGGCGACGATCACCCGCCCCTGGTGCACCACCCGGACCAGACCGCCGGAGAAGAGTCCAGCGAGCACCGCACCCGCGGCGAACGCCGCACTGAGCACACCCGTGGTGAACGCCCCACCTCCCAGGAAGAGGACGCCGACGGCCGGGAACAGCACCCGGGGCATGGCAGCGATCATGGCGATCAGGTCCGCCACGAAGGTCATCCGGACGTTCGGTCGGGTGGCGAGGTAGCGGAAGCCGTCGACCACCGCCGACAGACCCAGCCGCAGCCGCTTGTCGTCGGGCCCGACGATCGGTGGCAGACCCGGCAGCCGCCACAGCGCCCAGAGCGCGGCGGTGAACAGGACGGCGTCCACCGCGTACGCCGCCGCGAAGCCGGGTCCGGCGACCAGGAAGGCGGCGAGCAGCGGGCCGACGGTGAGGGCCACGTTCCAGGCGACGGTATGCAGCACGTTGGCCGCGGGCAGCAGCCGAGGTGAGACCAGCCGCGGGATGATGGCCGTGCGGGCGGGGTTGTTGATCGCGAAACCGGCCGACTGCAGGGCCACCAGGCCGTACAGCAGGCCGACCGACTCCATCCCGAGCAGCGCCTGGGTGACCAGCCCCAGCACCACGACCCACAACCCGAGGGCCGAGAACAGGGCGACCCGACGTCGGTCGTACGCGTCGACGAGGGCCCCGCCGTAGAGACCGAGTAGCACCAGGGGGACCAGGGCGAAGATGCCGAGCAGCCCGACCGAGAACGTTGATCGGGTGATGTCGTAGATCTGCAACCCGACCGCCACCACGCTGAGCTGGGTGCCGAGGTTGGACAGGCTGAGACCCGCCCAGAGGCGTCGGAAAGCGGGACTGACCCGCAGCGGGGTCAGGTCCAGCAGGAGAGCCAGATCAGGCCCCTGCGACCGGCCGGGTGGTGACGATGTGCTCGATGATCGCCGTCGTCGACACCGACGGGGTGCGGGGCAGGTAGACGACCTCGCAGACGTCGGAGACCCAGTCGAACTTGCCCGCCCAGTCGTCGCCCATGACCAGGACGTCGGCTCCGTGAGAGGTGATGTAGTCCCGCTTGAGGTCCAGGCTCTCCTCCACGAAGACCTCGTCGACGACCTTCATGTTGGAGACGAGCTCGACCCGCTCGTCCTGGGAGAAGACGGGGTTCCGGCCCTTCTTGGAGAAGTTGAGGGCGTCCGAGGAGACCCCGACCACGAGGCGGTCGCCGTACTCGGCCGCTCGGTTGAGCACCCGGACATGACCCACGTGCAACACGTCGAAAGTGCCGAACGTGATCACGGTCTTCGCCATCGTGTCTTCCTCCACCGGATCGTCGCGTCGGGTGCCATCCACCCGCGGCTCGGCACACCTTATCCGCGCCGGCTCGGGGTTCTCGGGACGCCGACCCGGCGAAGCGCACCGGGACCCTCCCAGCACCCAGACAAAGTGCGGCCCACCTGACCGGCGGGAACAGGTGGGCCACGAGGGGGAGCGACGCGCGGCGCCGCTCAGTTTGGGGACGGACTAGCGGGTGATGTCCTCGCCGGCCTGCTTGATGTCGGCGGCGGCCTGCTTGGCTTTGCCGGACGCCTGATCGGCGACGCCTTCACCCTGAAGACTCTGGTTGTCGGTCGCATCGCCGACCTTCTCCTTGGCCTGGCCCTTCAGTTCCTCGGCCTTGCCTTTGGCTTTGTCGAATCCACTCATGACGAGAACCTCTCCTCCAGTCCGTCCGTTCTCACTACGATGCGTAGAAGAAGAAATGCGGACCATGGACTTCCCTAGCGTAGTCACATCAGTTTACATTGTAAATACCCGAGCGGCGGGCCGGGGTCCTCACACCGATCGTT
>DATDAP010000088.1:0-8303 GCA_036525335.1 Microlunatus sp.
CAGGTCCTTACGGTGCAGCCGGATCCGGAACCCCGGGTCAAACGATCTCGTGATCATGCGGTCGCCGTGCAGCTCCAGGATCTTGGAAGAGGCGAACCCGCCCAGCAGCGCAGCCCGGACCTTGGCCGGGTCCGCGCCGGCGGCCTCGGCGAAGGTGAGGGCCTCGGCGACCGCCTCGATGGTCAGGGCGACGATGATCTGGTTGGCGACCTTCGCGGTCTGGCCGGCGCCGACCTCGCCGACGTGGGAGACGTTGGCGCCCAGCACCTCCAAGAGCGGCTCGGCTCGGACGAAGTCGGCGTCGGTGCCGCCGACCATGATCGACAGGGTGCCGGCTCTGGCGCCGACCTCACCGCCCGAGACGGGCGCGTCGAGGTAGCGGCCCCCCGCGGCGGTGATGCGGGCCGCGAAGTCCTTGGTCGCGTTCGGTGAGATCGAGGACATGTCGATCACCAGGGTCCCGGGCTGCAGCGAACCGGCCACGCCGTCGGTGCCGAACAGCACCTCCTCGACATCGGGGGTGTCGGGCACCATCACGATGACGACCTCGGCGTCCTTGGCAGCGGCAGCGGCGGTGTCGGCGGCCTCGCCGCCGGCGTCGAGCAGCGCATCGTGGCGGCCGGCCGTGACCCTGGACAGGCTGAGCTGGTGCCCGGCGACGAGCAGGTTGGCCGCCATCGGCGCACCCATCACGCCCAGGCCGATGAACGCGATCCTCATGCTGACTTCTCCTTGATCCAGGTGAACAGGACGGTCTCGATCAGCTCGAGCGGCGGTAGCTCCACCACGGCACAGCCGTCGACGACCACGGCGGTGACCGGCTCGCCGGCCAGCAGCAGCTCCGCGCTGGTGCCGGTCACTCCCGGGGGGAGCTCGACGGCGACCCGTTGGTCACGCAGCGGGATGGTCTCCCGGAGCTGCCCCCGCATCGTCATGGGGTTGGTGAGATTGACCAGCGTGACGGCGGTCGAGGAGGTGTCCGCACGGACCGCGAGATCGATCAGTCCTGGCCCTTCGACGGTGACGAAGGGGGTCTTCCCGAGAGCCCAGCGGATGGCGTTGGCGATGAGCCGGGCGTGGTCGGCCTGCAGGGCCTCCCAGAACACCGCGCCGATGTCGAAGGCGAGATAGACCGAGCGTCCGCGACCGGGGAGCTGGCGGGCCACCACCGCCGGCGAGCCCTCCAGCGACCGTGGGTACACCTCCTCCATGGGCAGGTCGGGGAAGTCGGGGAGGAAGTGGAACGGCACCGCGACGTCGTCGGCGACCTCGATGCCGATGGTGTGGGTGCCGCCGATGATGCGGCTCGCGCCTTCGAAGCCGGCCGCGATGTCATGGCTGCCGGACAGGGCGATGTAGTTGTTCTTGACCGGCCCCCGCGCCGGGGCGGTCAGCGTCACGCCGAGGACATCGGCCAAGGCGAAGTCGCGGCGGGGTTGGGCGTTCTCGTCGCGCAGCGAGGTCTCGAAGCCCGCAACCACGCTGCCCCCCGAGGCGGCGAAGTCGCGGATCACCTGGCACAGCTGGTCGCTGAGACTGGTGCTGTTCGGCAGCACCAGCACCTTGACCCCGGCCAGCCGGTCGGCGCTGAGCTCCTGGTCGGAGATGTACTCGAACGGGATCCGCGCCTCCAGCATGGCCTGGTAGAAGCCGTCCTCGTGCGGATCGGTGGTCAGGTAGGCGGCATGGGACTGGGCTCGGTCGATGCGGATGTTGTCCAGCACGGCCACCTCGCTGGTGAAGCGAAGTGGGGCCAGGATGCTCTCGGTCTTCTCGTGCAGCCCAAAAGCGGACACGACCGGCTCGATCCAGCGGGTGTCGGGAACGGCGGCGTTGAACTTGGTGAACCACGGGTTCGCGCCCTGGGCGAAGCCGTCGACGATCCAGCTCTTCGTCTCCTCCGGCGCCGACACCGAGTCCTTCCAACGGTGCAGGTGGTGCTCGGGCCCGACAGACGTGATGAGACTGACGGGCCGGTCGGGGAACATGCCGCGGCTGCGTTTGCCGACCCGGCCTGCCGCCCAGGACGCCTCGTGGGCGGAGCGGCCCTGCTTGTCGATGAAGAACGCCGGGTAGTGGTTGTCGACCATGTCCCGGTCCAGGTCGCGGGTCAACAGCATGCCCCGGTTGGGGATGAACCGTGCGTTGGGTCGCACCGCCTGCACGGCCTCGTCCCACAGCACCACCAGCTCACTGAGCTGGTGGCTGCGCCAGGCCCCGTACGCCGGCCAGGCCGGGTCGTCGGGCCTCGACAGCCGCGGCAGCTCCAGACCGGTGGCGTCGAAGAACCCGCGACGTGCGGCGTCGCTGTAGGAGATGAACCCCGAGCCCTCCCACCGGTTGGCGAACACCGCGTCGACGTCGTAGTCGGTGACGATCTCCCGGGCGACGTCGGTGATGAAGTCGCGGTGGTAGCCGGAGAACACATCGGTCAGCCAGATGTCGGGGAACGACCAGTGCTCGACCGGATCGCCGTTCTCGTCGCGGGCCAGCCACTCCGGGTGGGCGGCGGCCGCGTCGGCGTGGATGGCGTGCGGGTCGACGCGGGCCATGATGCTCATGCTCATGCTGCGCGCGCCGTCGACCAGCTCGCCGAAGATGTCGGCGTCGCCGAGGAACTGGCTGCGATAGTGAAACGGGATCTTGGTCGGGTAGAACGCGATGTAGCCGCCGGCGCTCAGACACAGGGCGTTCGACTTGGACTCGCGCATGATGTGCAGCCACAGATCGGCGTCGAAGTGCAGCGGGTCGTCCTCGACGAACGTGAGCTGGGTCCAACGGGTCGCGGTGCGATACCACTCCGGCGATCGCGCCTCGGCGTCCGACCTCAGATCATCAACAGTCACAATCAACAGCCTCTCATACGATCTGGATTACGTGAATGGTTGTATGACAAGATTGCACGTACACCAAGAGTTCGTCAAGGTCGTCAGAGGAGATATCGATGCGACACCACGGCCAGGCCCTGTCGGTCAACATCTCGATCATGTTCACCGAGCACCCGTATCTGGAGCGGTTCGCCGCGGCCCGGGATGCTGGATTCGACAACGTCGAGACCTGGTGGCCGTTCTCGAGTCCCGTCCCTCAGGCCGCCGCCGTGGACGCCTGGCTCGCCGCCGCCGAGGCGGCCGGTGTGTCCGTCGACGCGATCAATTTCCACGCCGGCGACATGCCCGCCGGCGAGCGGGGCGTGTGCGCGCTTCCCGAGCGGCACCCCGAGCTGTCCGCCAGCCTGCCGACCCTGCATAGCCTCGCCGTGGCGACCGGCTGCACCAAGTTCAACCTTCTGTACGGTCAGCCGAGCACCCCTGATCACGCGGAGCCCGCCGCACAGGCCTACCGAGCGGCCGCCAGAGCCGTCGAGACCATCGGAGGCACCGTGCTGCTCGAGCCGCTCGCCTCCGGACTCAACGGCAGCTACCCGCTGCTGACCATGATCGACATCGAGACGTTCGCCACCGACCACCTGGCCGACCTCGACAACCTCAGACTGCTGCTCGACACGTTCCACCTGGGAATGAACGGCGTCGACCCGGCCGACGCCTTCGACTGCTCGCTGCCGGTGGGGCACGTGCAGATCGCCGATCCGCCCAGTCGCGGCGAGCCGGGCTCCGGCACTCTCGACTGGGACCGCTTCTTCGCCGCCGTCACCGACAGCGGATATCGCGGGATGGTGGGCTGCGAGTACCGCCCGACTACGACGACGACTGATTCGCTCGGCTGGATCCGCCCATGATCGCCAGCGCGCCTTGGGCACCGACCCCCGCTATTCCAGTAGCCTTGTTTACCAACCTGACAAACTTGGGTGGAGAGGCTGGCAGACCATGACAACCAGCTCGTTCCGGCTCACGCCGTCCTCGCTGATCGACGCCCTCTACGAATCGGTGCGCACCAGGATCATCAACGGCGACATCCAACCCGGCGAGAAACTCACCGAACAACGCATCGCCGACGAGTACGACGTAGCCCGACCCACTGCCAAGGCCTGCCTCGAGCGCCTCACCGCACTCGGCCTGCTCCGCCGCACCGCCCACAAGACCGCCGTCGTGCCCGAGCTCACCGCCGACGACATCCGCGACCTGTTCTCCACCCGCGAGCTTCTCGAAGGATCCGCGGTCACCCGCCTCGCCAGAACCAAGCGACTGCCGATCGAGGTCGGGCGTGCACAAGCCGCAGTCCTTGCCGCCGTCGGAGCCGGCGACTTCGCCGCCCAGGTCCAGGCCGACATCTTATTCCACTGGGCACTGATCAAAGGGGTCGACAGCCCCCGCCTCACCCGCGTCTACGAGCTCATCAGCGGCGAGATCCACCTGACCATGGGCCAGTTCCAGGCACACCGCGCCACCCAACCCACCATGGTCGCCGCAGAACACGCCGCCATCATCGATGCCATCGACAAGGGACGACCAGCCGTCGCCGCCAAGGCTCTGGAAACACACCTTCGCGCCGCTCGCGATCGAGTCCTCGCCCGACGAGCCCAGGAAGCCACCGCCTGACCGACCTGCGACCGCTGGGGGCGCCCTGCGGGTCAACGGCGATGTGGGACGCCCTCTCGCGACCCTTGGTCCCCACGACCTGACGAGCCGGCCGCATCTCGGTTAGGTTGGACTGGTGGGCGGAGGTTCGTCGTTCGGCCCGACTTCGATGTCGGTGGACGAGTTCATCGCGACCAACGACCCGGACGGTTCGCTGGCCCGGCTCGACGCGGTGATCAGCGCAGCCCTGCCCGGGGCGTCGCGAGTGTTGTGGCAGGGCTTGTTCTGGGGTGGGACCGGACAGTCGATCGTCGGCTACGGAGCCACTGAGCAGCCCCGTCCGAGAGGGAAGCTCGTCGAGTGGTTCCTGGTCGGCTTGGCCCGACAGAAGAACTATCTGAGCTTGTACGTGAATGCTGTCGAGGATGGCGTCTACCTGTCGAGGTCGTACGGTCCACGGCTGGGTAAGACCAAGGTCGGGTCGGCGAGCATCTCGTTCACCTCTGCCGACGCCATCGACCTCGGGGTGCTGGACGACCTGGTCCAGCACGCGGGTCGCCTCACGACCTGGACGTAGAGCCCACGACCTGGACGTAGAGCTCACGACCTGGACGTAGAGTCGGGGCATCTGCCGGTCGCTCGAAGGCCCGAACATCAGTGCTCTCGGCGTCCCAGCCCGATGAGTGACGGTCGGAGCAGAACGTCGAAAGAGCAGGCAACCCCGTGCCCTCGTGGGGCGTAGACACGGTGTCCGCATTCGACCAAGGAGGTTCGGAATGTCCGTCACCCGGAAGGCCGTCATCGGCGCCATCGCTGCTCTCACCCTGAGCGGCAGCATGGTCGCATCGACCGCACCCGCCGACGCCCACACCTACACCAAGGAGGGCACCGTCTCCGCCAAGGAGGCCAACAAGCTGTTCAAGCAGGCCTTCAAGCAGAGGTGCCTGACCGTGCACGAGGCGCGGCACATCGCGCACGGCAGCGGCTACGAGAACTGGGACGACGACGACCATCTGACCCTGGTCTTCACCGGGACCACGAAGAGCCGCATCGACTCTGTCGCGCTCTCGATCGCCGACGACGGTTGCACCACCATCGTCACCGCCTACAAGAGCTGATCACCGCGAGCCCGGCTCGCCCGCCACTACGGTGGGCAGCCGGCTCGACTCCGCGAGACCGGTTGCCCCGGTGGCCTCCGGCCCAGCGAGCCACCCACCAGGGGCGACCTCAGCCGCTGACGGCGGCGGCGAGCTGCGCGAGCGAGGTCTCGAGCTCGTCCTTGCTGACCAGCGGGAACGTGATCTTCCTCAGCAGCTGCTTGTCGGTCACCGACGACCAGTCGTAGGTCAGCGTCACGTCGGTCTGCTCCGGCCCCGCCGGGGTCAACTCGTACACCCACTCCCAGCCCGGGGGCTCCTCACCGGCCGGGGCGGTCTTCCAGGCCAGCAGCTGGTGGGGCTGGTAGCCGGTGACGTGATTGTCCGTCTGGTACTCACCACCCATGTGATCACCGGTCATGTTCATCCGGAACGTGTCGCCCACGGCCATGATGCGCTGTGGGTGATCGGCTGAGCGGAGGAAACCCGATCCGTCGAACTCGACGTGCCGATCCGGGTTGGTCAGCAGGTCGAACACCTGCGCCGGAGCGACGTCGATGTTGCGTCGCACGGTGATGGAGGTCTCATCTGTCATCTTTACAACGTACACACCGAGGTCATCGCGTCGGCTGGGAGGATCAGTCGGACAGGTAGCCGGTTTCCGGATCGATCTCGGCGCATCGTCGTCGGCGTTCAGGGTTCTGCACGATCAGCAAACTCGAGCTGACAGCCTCGCTCCCCCTGCCACCAGTTGCTTGAGAACGTTAACGGGGTAGGTTGAAACGATGCACTTTCGCTACCTCGGCAATTCCGGCCTCAAGATCTCGGAGATCACCTACGGCAACTGGCTGACCCACGGCTCCCAGCTGGAGAACGAGCAGGCCACGGCCTGTGTCCACGCCGCCCTGGACGTCGGCATCAGCACCTTCGACACCGCGGACGTGTACGCCAACACCAAGGCGGAGACGGTCCTGGGCGAGGCCCTGCAGGGTCAGCGGCGCGAGTCGCTGGAGATCTTCACCAAGGTCTTCGGTCCGACCGGCCCCAAGGGCCACAACGACGTCGGTCTTTCCCGCAAGCACATCCAGGAGTCGGCCCACGCCTCGCTGCGTCGGCTGCAGACCGACTACATCGACCTCTACCAAGCCCATCGGTACGACTACGAGACCCCGCTGGAAGAGACCATGCAGGCGTTCGCCGATCTGGTCCGCCAGGGCAAGGTCCTCTATGTAGGTGTCAGCGAGTGGAGCGCCGACCAGCTCCGGGACGGCGCCGCGCTGGCCAAGGACCTCGGCTTCCAGCTGATCTCGAACCAGCCGCAGTACTCCGCACTCTGGCGGGTCATCGAGGCCGAGGTGGTGCCCACCAGCCGCGAGCTCGGCATCTCCCAGGTCGTCTGGTCCCCCATCGCCCAGGGCGTCCTCACCGGCAAGTACGTGCCCGGTCAGGATCTGCCGGCCGGGTCGCGGGCGACCGACGACAAGGGCGGGGCCGACATGATCGCGCGGTGGCTGCACGACGACGTGCTGGAGCGGGTGCAGCAACTGAAGCCGCTGGCGGCCGACGCCGGCCTGTCGATGGCCGCCCTGGCCGTGGCCTGGGTGCTGCAGAACGACAACGTGGCCACCGCGATCATCGGTGCCTCCCGGCCGGAGCAGGTGCACGACAACGTCGCGGCCGCCGGGGTCACGCTGCCCGCCGAGCTGCTGGCCCAGATCGACGAGGTGCTCGACCCGGTGATCGAGCGCGATCCCGCTCGTACGCTGGAGAGCTCGCCGAAAACCCGCGAGGTCTGACCAACCTGCTGACCCCCCTTTTACCTCCTCACGACCCTCTGCGGAGGGGGCGCGGAGGAGCGAAAGGGGACGTCAGCGATCTCGAACACCCCGGAAAGAACCGAGCAGGGGCGGCACCCCGATGGGTGCCGCCCCCGATCGGGGAGAGAACTCAGTCCGCTACTTCACGCCACCAGCGGTCAGACCGGCGACGATGCGGCGCTGGAAGATCAGCACCGCGAGGAGCAGCGGCACGGTCACGATCACACCGGCGGCCATGATGGTGCCGTACGGGGTGTCGAAACCGGTGGTGCCGGTGAACTTGCTGATCGCCACCGTCGCCGTCTGGTAGGCGGGGTCGGGTGCGAAGGTCAGCGCGATCAGGAACTCGTTCCAGGCCGCGATGAAGGTGATGATCGCCGTCGTGAACACTCCGGGCGCCGCCAACGGGATGATCACCTTGCGGAACGCTTGTCCGGGGGTGCATCCGTCCACCATCGCCGCCTGCTCGAGCTCGACCGGCAGCTGCCGGAAGAACGCGGTCAGGTTCCACACGGCCAGCGGCAGCGCGAAGGACAGCGAGGGCACGATCAGCGCCTGATAGGTGTTGATCCAGTAGGGGAACCAGCCGAACGGCGGGGTCGAGCTGAACATCTTGAGCAGCGGGATCAGCAGCGTGACCCCGGGGAACATCGAGCACGCGATGATCAGACCCATCACCAGGGACTTGCCGATGAAGCTGAGCCGGGCGAGCGCGTACGCCGCCACCATCCCGATCACCAGGGTGAGGATCGTGGTCGTACCGGCGACGATCACCGAGTTCAGCAGCGCGCGGCCGAAGTTGTTGTTCCCCGCGAACACGCCGAAGTAGTTCTGCACCGACGCCGGACTCGGGATGAACTCGGTGCTGCGGCCCTCGGTGGGCAGTCGCAGTGAGCTCACCACCATCCAGTAGA
>DATDAP010000089.1:0-7776 GCA_036525335.1 Microlunatus sp.
CACGCCGAACGCGCACGGACTCTACCCAGGAGGATGCTCATGTCCGAGTCACCACTCACCACCCATGCCGGGCCGATCGCCGCCGCGGCCGGTGGTCTGTTCGCCGTCGTCTCCGTCGGCTTCTACCTCGTCACCGACCACAGCGACCTGGTCGCCATGATGACCGACCCGGCCTTCTTGTTGTTCAGCGCCGCCTACGCCGTCAGCTTCCCCTTGTTGTTGATAGCCCTTGTCGCCGTCTATGGGCGGCAGGCGGGCCAGGCGGGGGTCTTCGGGGCCGTCGCGTTCTGCACCGCCGTGGTCGGCACGATGGGGCTCGCGGGTGACATGTGGTTCGAGGCGTTCGCTATGCCGTGGCTCACGCAGGTCGCGCCGCAAGTCATCGGCGTTCCCTCCAGCGGCAGCCTGCTGAGGGTGGCCTGGTTGGTCAGCGTGGTCTTGTTCTCTCTCGGCTGGATGTTGTTCGGCGCGGCGTCGTGGCGCGCTCGGGTGCTGCCGCGGGGCCTCTCGATCGGCGTGGCTGCCGGGGGACTGATCGGTTTCCAGGCCGCCATGCCTCCCTGGGGTGTGGGCCTCGGCCTGGCTGTGGCCGCCGTCGGGATCTGGCTCATCCGGCATGACCGGATCGTTGGACGAGTCGAGGAGCCTCAGCACGGCGCGCCGGCCGCCGTAACGCTGTCTCATTAGGATCCGACCTGGATCTGGACCGGCGATTCGGCGGCAGGTCCGCCCGTCGCAGGTCATTTGCCCGGGGCTCTCGCGGAGACCGGTTTGAACGGCGCTGTGCTGATCTTGGCTCTCAGCGTCAGGCTGTCGGCCCTTCTCAGCTGGCGAGTCGACCGCACCGCACAGTCGACGAGCATTCGGGTCACCGCTGTCGCTGTCGCCACCATGACGATGATCGCAGCCATCCCTGCCGGCGGTTCCCACACGACTGGTTCGTCTGGGCAAGAGCATCTGCAATGGGACGCCGCCGCTAGGACCCGGACCCGCATGACCGGGTCAGTGAACCTGGCCTCGACCCACCGCAAGACGTGAACCGCGGCCGGACCTGAGGTCGCGCCAGACCCGCTACGAGTCGACGAGCACCCCTCCTGGAGAGATGACAGTCATGAGACTACGAACCGCGGCCGCTCTGATGGCCGTCACCTTGCTGCCCCTCACCGCCTGCTTCGGCGGTCCCGTCACCACAGATACGCTCAACTACCAGATCGACCAGTCCCTCACCGCCTTGGTGATCGGCGCTCGCGCCGCGAGCGTGGCCATCGTGGTGGCCGAGGGCCCGGTGACCGTCAGCGAGGAGCACCGCTACTCCAGCGGTAAACCGCGGACGGCGCACGAGGTGAATGATCAGACGTTACGGCTCACCGAGTCCGGCTGCGGCGACGACAACGCACGATGCGACGTCGCCTACACCATCCGCATGCCCGAGGCGCTGTCGGTCGACATCACCGCCCGGGCCGGCGCCGTGAAGCTGGACGGTCTGGCCGGAAACCTCCGCGTCACCACCGAGGCCGGCGCCGTCGAAGGACGTGGCCTCACCTGCGATCAGGTGATCATCGAGGCCGAGGCCGGAGGGACGACCCTGGAGTTCGTCGAGGCTCCGACACTGTCGCGGATCTCGACCACTCTGGGTGGGGTCAACCTCCGCCTACCCGGCACCACTGCCTACGATGTCGACGTCCGCACCGATGTCGGCGCCAGCAGCGTGGAAGTCGACCGGGACCCCGCCTCCGCGCACAAGATCACTGTCCACACCGAGGTCGGCGGAGTGAACATCGAGCGCCTGACATGACCAGCGGCGCCGACCAGGCGCTTCAGGGTCGGGGGAGTCAGCGACCCACGGCGATGTTGAACCGGCTGGACGCCATACTTTTCGCCTTCGCCGGGTTGTCGACGCTCTGGCTGGCCTACCTGCTGGTCCGAGAGAGTGTTCGGCCGGGCTGGCCACTGCTGCTACTGGTGATTTTCTGGATCCTGCTCACGTATCTCCTGCTGCCTCGGCTGCACCGCATCCTGACCCGCATCTACGTGCCCAGATACTTCATCGGGCGGGCGCACACCAGCGACGGTCTCCTGGGCGATCCGATCAACCTTGCGTTGCGCGGGGATGAAGCGCAGCTGCATCTGGTGATGAGCCGTGGCGGTTGGAGACGGGCGGACGACCTCAGCCTGGCCACCGGCCTGCAGATCGTCCGGTCGACTCTCCGCCGACGCAGCTACGCCGGCGCTCCCGTCAGCCCGCTTCTGCTTTTCGACCGGCAGCAGGATTTTGCCTACCAACAAGAGGTGGACGGCAGCCCGTCGAAGCGCCACCATGTCCGATTCTGGCGGGCCCCGGACGGTTGGATGCTTCCCGGCGGATACGCCGTCGATTGGGTTGCGGCCGGCAGCTATGACCGAAGCGTCGGGCTGTCTCTCTTCACCCTGCAGATCACTCACAAGATCGAAGCGGACATCGATGTCGAGCGCGACCATGTCGTAGGCACGATGAGGAGAAGTTGCGTGGGCGTCGAGGTCGTCCGCAACTTCTCGACTGGATACCACTCACGCAACGGCGGTGGTGACAGGATCCGGACGGACGGGGACCTACCAGTCATCGACGTCCGGCACGTCAGCGCCGCTTCATCGTCCGCGATCGAGCGCACCGACAGCCGTGACAAGCGGCCGGCACAGATCGTTGTCGGAGCCGTCATCGCTGGCCTGCGCGGGCTTGTTTTCCTGCTCGTGGGCATCGCCTTCCTGCTGCCGACAGAAATGCTGGCCCAGACACCATCTCAAGCCGGGGGCCCAGCAGATCTGACCACCACAGCAGTGGTGCTGTTGATCATCCTGGCGCTTGGCGACATCGTGTTGGCCATTGCCGTCGTGAACCGGCGCGACTGGGCCCGCATAGTCCTCATGCTGTCCAGCGTCGTGGCGGTGGTGGCGGGTTTCATCGACAACGCCCGCCACCTTGACGTCATCACGCTGGAGACGCTGCCTACCGTCGGCATGAGCATCCTCATCCTGCTGGCGCTGTCGAGCCATCGAGCACGGGACTACACGGCGCGCCATCGGCACCATGCCCGAATCGAGCCAGGCAGCACGAACGAGGTAGACGCCAGTTCCAGCGAATCGACACCGATTGAGCCTCGGAGCGGTGCGGGGAACTTGACGGAGTGAACGGCCGCGAATGCCTCTCCGACGCGTCGCCACAGCACCTCGCCAGCCTCGCCGTGCCCGACGAGGTCGGCCAATGGGCGACCGGGCACAAACTGCCAAAGCGCATGGCCGCTGTCAGCTGCGGCATGCAAGACGGGCAGCGGAACCTTGTCCTGGCGGAGGAAGTCGACACGGCAGCGGGGTGAGCGCAGCAGCACCCTGCTTCTGGCATAGCAAGACCTCGCTACCATCCTCCAGCGTCGCCTTGATCAGGAGTCAACGTCGGCTATCGATGGCAACTCAGCGGCCGCAAGAAGGGACGCGAAGACCTCCTCCGTGCCAGCTGTCACGCGGTCCACCGAAGGATGGTGACGCCCGCTCAGTTCAGTCACCGCTTCGGCCAAGGCTCGAGAACGAAGATCCTGATCGACCGCCGCCCCCTGGTTCGTTGTCGGTACTTGGCGTAGCCGCCGTCGATTCCAGACGCGGTGGCCATGATCTCTTCGGTTTCAGCCCGCGTGGCGGGTCGAGCCACGACCTCCGCGCTGGCGCGGCGGAAGACGACGCTGGCTCGCGGGTCAGCCTCGAGGTTAAAGACCCAGGCTGTTGTCGCCGGCTGTCCGAAGTTGGTGCCAAGCAGGGCCAGTGTGTCCGAGATCGGAATGGGGATGAGGTGGCTGGTGCGCCGCAGCCCGGACCTCCGGCCGGTTGTAGTCACCTCCACCACAGGGAGTCCGGTGAACAGGCCGGGAATGCTCTGCCGTCCGTTGCTCAGCCGACCGACGACGTCATCAAGGTGAGGGAGAGTCTTTGCGAGCAACCAGGCGCCGCCGCGTGAGGACGCGACCTGTTGCATCAGGCGCTGAAAGGCGTTCGGTGGGGGAAAGGAGTAGTCGAGGTCGGCCGTGATGCCCATACCGCAGCGTGGACCCGCGGCCCACCGGCTGCAAGATCACCACCAGGCGCGGGCCGGGGCCAACTCTCCGTAGGCGGGAGCCAGTCGCTGTCTCACACGCCCCGCTCAACCACCGTCATAGGAAACCGTGCGCATGGCTCCCCACACGACGCTGCAGCCAGGACTAACGAGACAAGCGCCATCCGGTGATGGTGCGGGTGACGTAGGTCGCGGTGCTGGTGACGACGTCGGTGCTGGGGTCGAGGAGCCATTGCAGCCCGATGCCATCGAGGATGGCGGTGATGAGGCGGACTTCGATGGAGACCTCGGCCGGGCTGAGCGCAGCGACGTCACCGGCGTCGATGGCTTGTTGGAGGTGGCCGGCCAAGGTGGCGAGGTTGTCGGTGTAGCGGCGCTGGATGAACGCGTGGGCGGGGTGGGCAGGGCTGGAGGCTTCGGCGGCCATGGTGGTGAAGAGCTCGAGCAGGCCACGGTTGCTGACGTTGGCGGCCATCACCTCCGGCAGCCGACGGAAGTAGTCCAACCCGGTCACATCGGTCAGTTGCGCTTCGACGGTGCGTCGGTCCCAGTCCTCCAGGACGGCCATCAGCAGCCCTTCCTTGCTGCCGAAGTGCTGGAGCAAGGAGGCCGGTGAGACGCCGATGCGGTCGGCGATGGCGCGGACGGAGCCGCCGGCATAGCCGCACTCGGCGAAGACAGCGGTCGCGGCGCCGATGATCTGCTCGCGGCGGCGCACCCCGGTGCGGTAAGGCCCGCGGCTGCCGGTGGTGGCGCTGGTACTCGTCATCGACCGATCCGTTTCGTCGTCCCGTTGACGGAACGTTATCACTCGTTTACAGTTGAGCGTAGTGAACGAACGTTCATGGTTGATGTGACGAGGAGTGTGCATGTCGGAGAAGCAGGTCTGGTTCATCACCGGAGCGGGGCGGGGCATGGGGGTTCACTTCGCGCAGGCGGCGCTTGCTTCCGGGCATGCCGTGGTGGCCACCGGACGCCGACCGGAGGCCGTCCTGACAGCGGTCGGGGACGCCGAGGATCTGCTGGTCCTGCCGCTGGATGTCACCCGCCCAGCCGACGCCGACGCAGCCGTGCAGGCCGCGGTGGAGCGGTTCGGGCGGATCGACGTACTGGTCAACAATGCTGCGAACTTCTACGGCGGCTACTTCGAGGAGCTGACTCCCGAGCAGATCGACGACCAGCTCGCCACCGGGCTGGTCGGGCCGATGAACGTCACCCGGGCGGTGCTGCCGGGGATGCGCCGGCAGCGGTCCGGGCACATCCTGTCGATCTCCTCCGGGGCCGGCCTGGCCGGGTTCGAGTTCAACTCCGCCTACTCCGCCGCGAAGTTCGGGATGGAGGGCTGGATGGAGGCCCTGCAGCCCGAGGTCGAGCCGTTCGGTATCGCCACCACCATCGTCAACCCGGGCTTCTTCCGCACCGATCTGCTGACCCCGGACTCCGCCACCTACGCCACCGCGTCGATCGACGACTACGCCGACCGGCACGCCGAACGGGTGCAGTGGTACGAGGACATGAACGGGCAGCAGGAAGGGGATCCGGCCAAGCTCGCCCAAGCCCTGCTCACCATCACCAGCCTGGAGCAGCCACCGAGCCGGTTCATCGCCCTAGCCGCGATCCTGGAGGTCGCCGAGCAGAAGGCTCAGACCCTGCAGGCGCAGGCCGACGCCTTCCGGGAGCTGTCCAGCTCCCTCACCTACGACAACGCCTGACCGGAGAAGGCCACTGTCGGTGGCTGTTACGTCGGCCGCCCAGCCCCTCATCACCACAGAAATGAAGGAGACGATGATGCAGTACTCCGTCCTCGGTTCGACCGGCGTCAAGGTGTCCCAGATCTGCCTGGGCACCGCCACGTTCGGGGTCGCCCCGACCGTCCAGGACGCCGACCGGCTCGTCGGCGCCGCCATCGACCTCGGCATCAACTTCGTCGACACCGCCGACGTGTACGGCAACATGCCGGTCTTCGACCGACCCGGCGCCCCGGCCGCCGCCGAGCGTGAGCCCGCCGAGCAGATCCTCGGCCGGGCTCTCCGCGGCCGTCGCGACGAGATGGTGGTCGCCACCAAGTCCAACGGCATCGTCGGTCACAACATCAACGACCGTGGGCTGTCCCGTCGTCACATCATCCGGCAGGTCGAGACGAGCCTGCGCCGACTGGAAACTGACTACATCGACCTCTACTACGCCCACGACCCCGATCCGGACACGCCGCTGGAGCAGACCCTCGCCGTCTATGACGATCTGATCCGGCAGGGCAAGATCCGCTACGTCGGCCTGTCCAACCATCCCGCCTGGCAGGTCACCCAGGCCCTGTGGATCGCCGACGACCGCCGGCTGCAGTCACCGGTCGCCACCCAGGTCAAGTACAACCTGATCGACCGCGCCGCCGAAAGGGAGCTCGGCCCCGCCAGTGAGCGGTTCGGGCTGTCGATCGTTCCGTACGCGCCACTGCACGGCGGGCTGCTAGCCGACCTGGCGGTCCTCGACCGTGAGGTCTCCGGCGACCAGCGCTTCGGGTCGGCAGGGTTCAGCGACGCCGAAATCGGCATCGCCAGGGACCTTGACCGGCTCAGCCGTGCTTGGGGGCTGCAGCCGTACCAGGTGTCGCTGGCGTGGCTATTGTCCCGCCCGGCCGTCGCCTCTGTCATCGTCGGTGCCGAAACCGTCGACGAGCTGCGCGCCAACGCCACCGCCGCCGACGTCGACCTCGACACGGCACAGCTCGACGCCCTGACCGCCCTGGCCATCGAGCCCGGAGCCTTCCATCACCGCGCCGGCGACGGCCCTGAACCGCCGGCCACCGCCGACTGACCGCTCCGGCAACTCCGTCGCGCCCGCTGCTTCATCAGCCAACAGCACCAGCAAAGGACACCGCCATGCCCCGAGCCGACCAGGCCACCATCGACCTTCTGACCGACTACTTCCAGGCGATGGAGGTGAAGGACCTCGACCGCCTCGGCGCCTACTACGCCGAGAACATCACCCAGACCTTCGCCAACGCCCCCACCATCACCGGCCGCGACACCATGCTCACCCAGATGAGGGGCCTGCTCGGCAGGGTGAAGTCGCTGGCGCATCCGCTGATCAACGTCTGGCAAGAAGACGACGGCATCGTGATCTTCGAGATCACCAGTGTCTGGCGCTTCCACGACGACACCGAGGTGAAGATCAACGCCTGCTCGATCTTCACGATCGTCGACGGGAAGTTCACCGACCAACGCATCTACGTCGACAACGCCCCGATCGACCCCTACCTCGTCTAGAGCGCGATGTCGAGCTGCTGCTCGAAGGTCTAGACAGCACGCACCCCGACCACCAGAAGGCATCGACATTGTCCCGCATCCTCATCACCGGCTCCGTCCACGGCCTCGGCCGCAACGCCACCACCACCCTGCTCGATGGCGGCCACCAAGTCGTCGTGCACGCTCGGAGCCACCACCGGGCCGCCGACCTGTCCGACCTCGCCGCTAGGGGGGCGGCTGTGGTGGTCGGCAACCTCGCCGACCTCAAGCAGATCCGGTCCGTGGCCGATCAGGTCAACCAGCTCGGCCGGATGAACGCGGTCATCCACAATGCCGGCGTCTACGGCGACACCGGCCGCCATCCCAGCCTGGAAGGGCATCCGCGGGTGCTGACCGTCAACACCCTCGCCCCCTACCTGCTCACCGGGCTGATCCAGCGCCCGGACCGGCTGATCT
>DATDAP010000090.1:0-3985 GCA_036525335.1 Microlunatus sp.
CTCGAGCGCCGCCAGAGCGTGGCGAGCCGGTGGGATCGCCACGATCCCACCCGGACCGCCCTCCCAGGCCACGTCACCCGCCGTGAGGCGAACCCGACCGATCAGCACCTGGAGGGTGGCCTCACCTGGGCTCTCGTGCTCAGCCAGCTCGTGTCCTGCCGCGAGGGCGATCACGGTCTGCCGCAGTGCGTGACCATGACCGCCGTAAACGGTGTGGGCGGCCCGGCCGCTGTGGCTCTGCCTGGCCTTGACGAGCTGTTCGGCGGCCAGCGCGGTCAGCGAGTCCCCGTGTGTCTCGAAGACCACCACCCAGTCCCGGGCCATGCTGGCCACCGTCCACCCCTGACGCTCGGCCACGACGGTGATCGGCTCCGCCTCGTCGACGGTGACGGCCAGGCTGCGGTAGGCGAACTCCCGGTCGACGTCGTCGTGGTCGATCAACAGCCCCAGGCCGCCCGGAGCGCCGGCGGCCCACGCCAACATCTCCCGGTCACCGCCGGAGTTCCCGGCCGCCAGCATAGGTCGGCGGCCGAGCTGGGACTGGATGTTCGACACCTTGGCCGCCCCTTCGTTGGCCTCGCCGGCCACGTCGGCGGTGCGCCGCAGCTCGGGCGATCCGGCAGCGTCGGTGGACAACCGGTAGCCGATCCGCGTCCCCACCACCAGCTCGGGCGGGACTCCGTACAGGTCCTGACTGATGGCGCGCACGAACTCCGTCCCGCCACCGGTGACGATGCCGACGCTGAAGTCGAGGCGCCGCAGCTCCCCGATCAGCTCGAGCATCGGCTGGTAGACCAGTGTGCGGAGCGGCCGAGCCAGGGTCCGGTGCTCCGCCCGGACCATGAACTCCCGCGTCACGGCAGCGAACTCCTGCGGGGTCTGACCCTCGAACAGGCCGGCGAGGGCGGCGGCGATCCGGGACAGCCCGACAGCCTCGATCGCCGCCGGGTCACCGCCTATCAGAGCGGCGAACTCGGCCCGATCGGCCACTCCCGGGTCCACGGCCACGCGCTGCTGGAGCACGTCGACGAAGAAGTCGTACTGCACGTAGGTCGGTCGCTCGCACCACAGCGTGCCGTCGTTGTCGAAGTACGCGACCCGGTCCTCCACCGGCACGGTCGCGGCCCGCTCGAGGAACGCCAGCAGGGCATCGCGCGTCGGCCCTGGTCGCCAGGACGGCAGGATCTCGGTCATCAGACCACCTCCGGTGGGTTGTTCCAGACGCAGCGGAAGCCGACGTGGCTCATCCCGGTGTCGATCTGCTGGGGCCGGCGGGCCGCCGGCCGGTAGCGCTGGCAGTAGCTGTCCGCGCACAGGTGCGAGCCGCCCTTGACCACCTTGCGCGGGATGGCGAACTGCGCCTGGGCGGGGTCCACGCTCCCCCGCTCGTCCCCGCCCCGCGGGTTCTGCGGGGCGCAGCACGACGTGGTGGCGTCGGTGGGATGTCGGGCGGCCCACCAGTCCTGCGTCCACTCCCACACGTTGCCGGCCATGTCGAACAACCCGTACGCGTTCGGCGGGAAGCTGCCGACGGGGGCCGTGCGGAGCCATCCTGACTCTCCGGTGGACCGCCAAGGGAAGTCCGGCCCGTCCCAGGTGTTGGCCATGATCTGCCCGCTCGGCCGGGCTTGGTTGCCCCAGGTGAAGGGCTGTCCGTCCAGACCGCCCCGGGCGGCATACTCCCACTGCGCCTCGGTCGGCAGCGACGCCCCTGCCCAACTGGCATAAGCGACCGCGTCCTCGTGCGCGATGTGCACCACCGGATGCTCAGCGAGCTTGGACACGTCGGACCGCGGTCCGAGCGGATGCTGCCACGATGCGCCCGGCTTCCACCGCCACCACTGGCTGAGGTGCCGTAGATCCACCGGTCCGCGAGTCGGCACGAACACCATCGACCCGGGCAGCAGGTTCTCCACCGGCGCCCCCGGATAGTCACTCGGATCCAGTGGGCGCTCGGCGACGGTCCGGTAACCGGTGTCGGCCACGAAGGCGGCGAACTCGCGGTTCGTCACCGCGTACGGACTGATGGCGAAGGCGTCGACCCGCACCCGATGGGTCGGCGCCTCCTCCGGGTAGTGCTCGTCCGAGCCCATCGTGAAGGTGCCACCGGTCAGCCGGACCGACGAGTGCTCGACCTCGATCACCGACTCAGCGGACCTCTCAATTGCTGGCCACCCCCGACGTCAGCTTCTCCAGCACCTTCGCCACGGTGAAGCTCGCCGGCTCCTGCCGCGGCGGGAACTCCGCCAGGGTCGTCAGCATCCGAGCGACGTACGCCTGCGCCGGCACCAGCACCCAGGCGTGATCCAGGAGCCAGTCGAAGTAGGTGTTGGAGGTGATGTCGGCCCGCTCGTACGGATCGGTGCGCAGGTTGAAGATCTTCGGCACCCGGAGCTCGGTGTACGGCTCGGCCCACACCTGCAGGGTGCCCGCCGCCCGCTGCTCGAGGAAGACGACCTTCCAGTTGTCGTACCGCAAGGCGGTCAGGTCCCCGTCGTCGGAGACGTAGAAGAAGTGCTGCCGCGGGCTCTTGTCCGATTCCCCGGTCAGGTAGTCGATCTGGTTGAATCCGTCCAGGTGCACCCGGTAGCTGGTGCCGCCGAGCTCCGCCCCGGACTTGAGTCGGTCCGCGATGTCGGGAGCACCGGCCGCGGCGAGCAGCGTGACGAACCAGTCGGCGTGGCTGACGATGCCGTTCAGCACCCGACCGGGGTCGATCTTCCCGGGCCACCGGATCAACGCGGGCACCCGGTAGGCGCCTTCCCAGTTCGAGTTCTTCTCGTTCCGGAACGGGGTCATCCCCGCATCGGGCCAGGTGTTCATGTGGGGACCGTTGTCGGTGGAGTAGATGACGATCGTGTTGTCGGCCAGACCCTGGTCGTCGACGAAGTCCAGCACCTGACCGATCAGCTCGTCGTGGTCGACCATCGTGTCGTGGTACTCCGACTGCCACCGGCCGGCCTTGCCACGACTGCCGTCCTTGATATGGGTTCGGAAGTGCATGTGGGTCGTGTTCAACCAGACGAAGAACGGGCGGTCGGCGGCCTTGGCGTCGCCGATGAACCGCAACGCCTCCGGTACGACCTCGTCGTCGATCGTCTTCATCCGCTCCTTGGTCAGCGGGCCGGTGTCCTCGATCCGCTGCGTTCCGTCCTCGTTCGCCCAGGAGTGGATGACCCCCCGCGGCCCGAACTTCTCCCGGAAACCGGGCAGATCCTCCTCGGTCGGGTAGTCGTCGAGCTCCGGCTCCTCCTCCGCGTTCAGGTGGTAGAGATTGCCGAAGAACTCGTCGAAGCCGTGGGCGGTGGGCAGGAACTCGTCCCGGTCCCCGAAGTGGTTCTTGCCGAACTGCCCGGTCGCGTAGCCCTGCGCCTTGAGCGCGGTCGCGATGGTCGGGTCCTCGGGGCGCAACCCGATGTCGGCACCGGGCATGCCCACCTTGGTCAGCCCGGTCCGGTACGGGTTCTGGCCGGTGATGAAGGCCGCACGACCGGCGGTGCAGCTCTGCTCGCCGTAGTAGTCGGTGAACCGGGCGCCGTCCTCAGCGATCCGGTCGATGTTGGGGGTTCGGTAGCCCATGATCCCGTCGCTGTAGCAGCTCAGGTTGGAGACTCCGATGTCGTCCCCCCAGAGGATCAAGATGTTGGGTTGTTCGGACACGTGAGCACACTTTCTTCCGCGGGAGCCGCGTTGGCTGCTGCCATTGAACCGCGAACCGGCAGCAGACGCACCACGAGGGCCGGCTCCGTGCGGAGCCGACCCTCGTGGGTCAGGGGTGGAGGTGGCGGGAATCGAACCCGCGTCCTCGAGCGACGATCCAGGACTTCTCCGGGCGCAGCTGGTGAAGTCGTTTTCTCGGCCCCTGCACTCGCGCCAGCACGTTGCAGACAGGCCCAGTCTCAGTTGATGTTCCCGTTAGGTCCTGGGACCGCTCCTAACAGGTGAGCCTTCTTGATGAGGCCAGATTCCGGGACGAAGGCACGCC
>DATDAP010000091.1:0-6516 GCA_036525335.1 Microlunatus sp.
AAGTTCGTCAAGGGTGTCCGGTGTCCAGGTGCGTGCATCGCCAGGCCGACGAGGGAGGGATGCCGAGTCGCATCGCGACCGAGGAGAACGCAGCGAGGTGCGTGCCTGGGCGCCGGACACCCCGACGAACCTCCGGTCGTGACCACTAGACGCAGACAGCATGACGCCGATCTTAGGTCGGCCTGCCCAGCCGGGCTCCGGGGTGACGCCGTCGCTCGCCCAGCGCTTCGGTCCGGGGTGTCCCTGATTGCCGCGGCCGGGCCATCCGGTTATCGTGGGTGGGACCTGCGTACTTTGTACGAATCGGGGGAGGCGTGATGGCGGAACAACGGCCGACGACCATGCGAGCGGTCCGGCAGCTCGGGTATGGCGACGTGGACGTGTGGGGCCTGGGCGAGGAGCCGGTGCCGACGCCCGGACCGGGACGGGTGCTGGTCCGGGTCGAGGCGGCCGGGGTGGACCACGGGACGTGGCACCTGCTGACCGGTAAGCCGTACCTGCTGCGGTTGGTGTTCGGGCTGCGCGCGCCGAAGCGGGTGGTGCCGGGGTTCGACGTCGCCGGCCGGGTGGTGGCGATCGGCGACGGGGTCGCCCGGCTCGGCGTCGGTGACAAGGTGTTCGGGATCGGGGAGGGGTCCTACGCGGAGTACGCCACCGCCTTGGAGTCCAAGCTCGAGCTGCGACCCGACTGCTGGACGGCCACGCAGGCCGCTGCCGTGCCGGTGTCGGGACTGACGGCCTGGCAGGCCCTGCACACGGCGGCCGCGGTGACCGGTGGTCAGCGGGTCCTGGTGATCGGAGCGTCCGGTGGGGTCGGCAGCTTCGCCGTGCAGATCGCCGCAGCCGCCGGAGTGCAGGTGACCGCGGTCTGCAGCGCGGCCAAGGCCGACTTCGTTCGTGGGCTGGGCGCCGAGCAGGTGGTCGACTACCGGGTGCAGGACGTGGCCGACCTCGGGGTGGCGTACGACGTCGTGCTGGACATCAGCGGACGCTCGACCCTGCGACGCCTCCGTCGCCTCACCGTCCCCGGTGGGGTCGTCGTGCTGGTCGGCGGTGACGACAAGAACCCGGTGTTCGGCCCCTTCGGACGCTCCCTGCGCGCCCTGGCCTGGACGCCGATCGCCGGCCGGAAGTTCGTGATGCTCGTCGCCAAGGAGCAGCACAGCGATCTGACCGAGCTGGCCGGCCTGGGCACGGCGGGTCGGCTGACGCCGGCCGTCGACCGGGTCTACCCGCTGGCCGAGGCGGCTGCGGCGATCACCGCCCTGGCCGCGGGAGAGGTCCGCGGGAAGGTGGTGCTGTCAGTGGGGCCGGGCACGATGGCGCCATGACGCACACGGATCAGGCCGGGACGGACACGGGGCGGGCCAGCACGCCTACGGAGCAGTCACCGCGGCCGAGCATCACCCTCGGCGACATCGTCCTGGACACCGACGACCCACCCCGGCTGGCCGAGTTCTACTCCGCCCTGCTGGGCTGGCCGATCAGCCGCCGCGAAGAGGACTGGTGGAGTATCCGAACCGAGACCGGCCCGCAGATGTCGTTCCAGCTCGCTCTGGACCACCAGCCACCCTCGTGGCCGGACAACGACGTCCCCCAGCAGTTCCACCTCGACCTGGACGTGCCTGAGCTGCCGAGCGCGGTGGCGTACGCGCAGTCCCTCGGTGCCACCCTGGCCGACAACTCGCGCTCGACGGACACCTTCGTGGTGCTCCTCGACCCGAGTGGCCACCCCTTCTGTCTGTGTTCCGGCTGACGAATCGACCTCAGTAGGGTGAGCCCATGACCATTGTCCTTTGTCGCGCTCCGCGCTCCGTGGTCATGGAGTTCCGCACGTCTCGCTCGTTCGATCGCGATTCCGGACGACGAAAAGCGTGTCGCCCTGAATCGCTCCTCACTCCCGAGAGGCTCCACCCATGACCATTGTCCTTTGTCGCGCTCCGCGCTCAGTGGTCATGGAGCTCCGCACGTCTCGCTCGTTCGATCGCGATTCCGGACGACGAAAAGCGTGTCGCCCTGAATCGCTCCTCACTCCCGAGAGGCTCCACCCATGACCAAGTGGGAATACGTCACCGTTCCGCTGCTCGTCCATGCGACGAAGCAGATCCTCGACAACTGGGGCCAGGACGGCTGGGAGCTGGTCCAGGTCGTGCCGGGGCTGAATCCGGAGAACCTGGTCGCGTACCTGAAGCGTCCGATCCAGGCCTGAACGATGGGCTCGGGTCGCCACATGGGAGACGGTCCTTCGGCCCGGCTCGCGGAGCTGGGTCTGGAGCTGCCTCCGGTCGCGGTTCCGGTCGCGGCGTATGTGCCGGCCGTGCCGGTGGGCGATCTCGTCTACACCTCGGGTCAGCTGCCCACCCAGGCCGGGCGGCTGGTCGCCGCCGGCAAGGTGGGCGATGCGGTGTCGACCGAGACGGCAGCGCTGTGCGCTCGGACGGCGGTGCTCAACGCGCTCGCCGCGGTGAGCGATCAGGCCGGTGGGGTCGACGAGATCGCGCGGGTCATCCGAGTGGTGGTCTTCGTGGCCAGCGCTCCGGATTTCACCGACCAGGCGATCGTGGCCAACGGGGCCAGCCAGCTGCTCGGCGATGTCTTCGGTGACGCCGGTCGACACGTCCGCAGCGCGGTCGGGGTGGCGGTGCTGCCGCTGGACGCCCCGGTCGAGGTGGAGCTGGTCGTCCAGGTCCGCAGTCGGCCGAGCGTCGTCCCGGTCTGACCCCGATGTCCAGCCACTCCCTGACCGTGCTGGCGTCGCTGGACCCGGCGGTGCCGGCGACGCTCGCTCGGCTGGCGGAGCACCTGGAACCATCCCGAGCTCCGACCGCGCCGCGGGCGGCGGCGAGCGTGGTGTTGTGCCGGGACGGCGAGTCCGGGTTGGAGACGTACTTGTTGCATCGGCACGCGCGGATGGCGTTCGCGGCGTCCATGGTCGTGTTCCCGGGCGGTGGAGTCGACCCGGTCGATCGCTCCGCCCCCGATCCGCTGCTGGCCTGCGGGATCCGCGAGACGCGGGAGGAGACAGGAGTCGAGCTGACCGCCGCCGAGCTCATGCGCTGGGCCCACTGGATCACCCCGGTCGCGCAGCCGATCCGCTACGACACGCACTTCTACCTGGCCGCGCTCCCGGCCGGCGAGACGGCTGCCGACCTGTCGACCGAGACGGACCGGGCGGCCTGGACTGCTCCTCCTGCGGCCGTCGCCGGGTACGAGGCGGGAGACATCGCGATGATGCCGCCGACCCTGTCGATCCTGATCGAGCTCGCCGGACTGCGCTCCGTGGCCGAAGCGGTCGACCAGGCCCGGGACCGGGTGATCGAGACGGTGCTGCCCGACGTCGTCCGCGATGCCGACGGCTGGGTCTATCGCTATCCCCGTCCGCAGGTCGGGACCACTTCGTGATCGAGATCGCGCCCGGGATCCGGCTGGTGCTGGCGCCGAATCCGGGACCCATGACGCTGGACGGCACGAACACGTGGATCCTCGGCTCGCGGACCCCGGGCGAGGCTGCCGGACGCAGCATCGTGGTCGATCCGGGGCCGTTGGACGAGGGCCACCTGCATCGCGTCCACGCCAAAGCCGGCGAGGTCGCCGACATCCTCCTCACCCACCGACACCTCGACCACAGCGAAGGGCTCGCGCGGTTCGCTGAGCTGACCGGCAGCGGCGTCCGGGCGGCCGACCCGGCGTACGCGATCCCGAGCGGCGACGCCGACGGCCGACTCGACGACGGGCTGGAGCTCGGCGTCGGTGACCTGGCGGTCCGGGTGGTGGCCACCCCCGGTCACACCAGCGACTCGACCTCGCTGCTCGTCGCCGGACCGACCGGCCGCTGGCTGCTGACCGGGGACATGGTGCTCGGTCGTGGGACGACCGTGATCACCCACCCGGACGGGGACCTGGGCGCCTACCTCCACTCGCTGGAGGTGCTGCTGGCCATCGTCCGCGAGCACGCCGTCACCGCGATCCTGCCCGGCCACGGTCCGGTCGTCACCGAACCGGAAGGGGTGCTGACCTTCTACCGCGAGCACCGCCGCCAGCGTCTGGACCAGGTCCGCGCGGCGCTGCGGCGAGGGGACAGGACGCCGGCGCAGGTGGTCGCCCGCGTGTACGCCGACGTCGACCGCTCGGTCTGGCCGGCGGCCGAGCAGTCCGTTCGCGCCCAGCTGGACTACCTGCGCGGCGTCTGACGCGCGTTCCCTGAGGCGCCCGCGTTCTGTGCCGATATCCACAACTATCGTGGTTCCTGCTCCAGAATCTCGGCCCGCACTCGAGGGCTTAAGCCTCTGCTGGGGCATCTCTCAGACAGCGACCTGACCCGTAGCGGAGTCATCGGGATCGCACAGTTTGCCCACAGGTTCGCGGCGGACCTTTGACATCGTGACCACACCGCACGGGCCTTCGAGCCTCAACACCCCGCCGTTCGGCCAGCCCACGGGCCCCGAGTACCACCCCACCCAGCCCATCGGCGCCTACCGCGCCGAGGACTTCCCAGCGCCGGCGGGCGTGCCGCCGCTCGGTTCGGGCACGGGCTCCGCACCGGCGCCCGGGGCATACCCGGGTCAGTCGTACGGGGGCGGGACGGCCACCATGGTGCAGCCCGCCGTGACCACCCGGCCCCGGCGGCGTACCGGCGTGGTCGTCGCCGCGGCAGCCCTGTCCGCGATCATCGGTGCGGGGGCGGGCATCGGTTCGTACGCCTACCTCGCCGGCGGTACGACCGGTATCGCCACCTCGCCGATCAGCGTGACCACCCGACCGGCAGCGAACACCCCGGTCCTGGACGGCACCATCTCTGCCGCCGCCAAGGCGATCGAGCCGTCAGTGGTCACCATCACCGTCATGACCAGCCAGGGCGAGTCGTTGGGTACGGGCGAGGTGCTGGACACGCAGGGCCACATCCTGACCAACGCCCACGTGGTGTCGGCGGCGGCGAGCAGCGAGCAGGGTCAGGGCGGTGAGGACCAGCCGGGTCAGGACCAGTCCGGGCAGGATCAGTCCAGCCAGGCCGGCTCCATCAGCGTGACGTTCGACGACGGGACGACGGAGGAGGCGACCGTCGTCGGCACCTCGGAGACGAACGACCTGGCGGTCATCAAGGTGGCGGCCAGCGACAAGCTCGTGCCGGCCACCTTCGCGAAATCGGAGTCCCTGCAGGTCGGTCAGGCGGTGGTCGCGGTCGGCGCCCCGCTCGGCCTCTCCGACACCGTGACCAGTGGCATCGTCTCCAACACCGCCCGTCCGGTGCGTTCGGGCACCAGCAACGACGCGGTCTACCTCGCGGTCCAGACCGACGCGGCGATCAACCCCGGCAACTCCGGTGGACCTCTGGTCAATCTGAACGGTGACATCGTCGGGATCAACTCCTCGATCGCCGGCACGGGATCGGGCAGCTCCGGCAGCCAGGCCGGCAACATCGGCATCGGCTTCGCGATCCCGGCCGACGTGGCCGTACGAGTCGCCGGCCAGCTGATCGAGAAGGGCAGCTACGCCAACGCGGCGCTCGGCGTGACCCTCGGTGGCCAGGACTCGCAGTCGGTGTCCACCGACGGGGTCGCCCTGCAGAGCGTGACCGCCGACGGCGCCGCCGCCAAAGCCGGGCTGAAGGCCGGCGACCAGATCACCAAGGTCAACGACTTCGCGACCACGACCGCGGACGGCTTGATCGCCGCCACCCGCTTCTACGCCCCCGGCACCAGTGTCGAGGTCAGCTACACCAGCGACGGCCAGGCCAGGACAGCGAAGGTGACCCTCGGGTCCGCCTGATCGTCGCTCACCGATCCGCGACCGCGGTGCACCCCAGGGACGGGGAGCGCCGCGGTCGTTTCGGTGCAGAGGCCGGTGGATCAGCGCGCGCGGCGCTCGACCCGCTCCGCGTCCAGGATGGTGACCGAGCGGGGCTCGAGCCGGATCCAGCCGCGGGCGGCGAAGTCGGCCAACGCCTTGTTGACCGTCTCGCGGGAGGCCCCGACCAGCTGGGCGAGCTCCTCCTGGGTCAGATCGTGGTGTACGTGGATACCATCTTCGCGTCGATCACCGAACCGGCGGGCCAGCTCCAGCAGCTGCTTGGCCACCCGGCCCGGGACGTCGGAGAAGACCAGATCGGCAACCACGTCGTTGGCCCGGCGCAGACGGGCCGCGAGCTGACCGAGCAGCCCGAGTGCGACCTCCGGCCGACCGCCCAGCCAACCCATCAGCTCGTCGTGCTCGAGAGTCCGGATCTCGCACGATGTCACCGCGGTGGCCGTGGACGACCGAGGCCCGGGGTCGAACAGCGACAGCTCGCCGAACATCTGCCCGGGTCCGAGGATCGCCAGCAGGTTCTCCCGCCCGGCCGAGCCGCTCCGGCCCAGCTTGATCTTGCCGCTCACGACGACGTACAGCCGGTCTTCCTTGTCGCCCTCGTGGAACAGCACCTCGCCCCGATTGAGCTTGATGGTGCCCATGGCAGCAGCAAGCGCCGAGGCGGCTTCGTCCTCGAGTCCGGCAAAGAGCGGAGCCTTCTTCAAGACCTCC
>DATDAP010000092.1:0-5773 GCA_036525335.1 Microlunatus sp.
CTCCCTGGCCACCTTGGTCTGCTTTGCCTTCGCACGGCCGCGCCCCATGTCGGGTCGACCCCCTCGCACTTGTCGTCTGCCGCTGGCTCAGGCCACGGCGCAGGATGAATGAACAGTCGTGGGGCAAAGGCTACCCAATAGGAGCAATGCTGCAAGTAGCCACCCGGCGACTGGTCGGCCGAACTCGCGCGGAGTCGTACCGTTTCAGTGCGTGGGGTGCGAACCGTCCAGGACGACCCGCTCGCCCACGCCCGGTTCAGCGGCCTCGGCCTCGCCGCAGACCCAGGCCGGCAGGCCTCGATCGGCCAGGGTGCGCAGGGCATCGTCCACCGCATCGGGGGCGACCAGGGCCACCATGCCGACCCCGACGTTCAGGGTCGCCTCGAGGTCGCGCTGGAGCACCCGGCCGACGGCAGCGACCAGATCGAACACCGGCGGTGGGGTCCAGCTGGTCCGGTCGATCCGGACCCGGACCGTGTCCGGCACCACCCGGGCCAGGTTGTTGGCCAGCCCGCCGCCGGTCACGTGGCTCAGCGCATGCACCTCGGTCGCGCCGATCAGCGCCAGGCAGTCGAGACTGTAGATCCGGGTCGGTTCGAGCAGCTCCTCACCCAGGGTGCGGCCCAGCTCCGCGACGTCGCGATCCAGGGCCCAGCCGGCACCGCTGAAGAACACGTGGCGGGCCAACGAGTAGCCGTTGGAGTGCAGTCCGGAGGAGGCCATGGCGATCGCCACGTCACCGGGTCGGACCCGGTCCGGGCCGAGGATGGCGTCCCGCTCGACCACGCCGGTGGCCGCACCCGCGACGTCGTACTCGTCGGGCTCCAGCAGTCCGGGATGTTCGGCGGTCTCGCCCCCGACGAGCGCGCAGCCGGCCTGGACGCAGGCCTCGGCGATGCCCTTGACGATGGCGGCGATCCGCTCCGGCACGACCTTGCCGCACGCGATGTAGTCCGTCATGAACAGGGGCTCGGCACCGCACACCACCAGGTCGTCGACCACCATGCCGACCAGGTCGAAGCCGATGGTGTCGTGCACCCCCATCGCCTGGGCGATGGCCACCTTGGTGCCGACGCCGTCGGTCGAGGTGGCCAGCACCGGGTGCGCCAGCTTGGCCAGCGGAGCAGCGTCGAAGAGTCCGGCGAAACCGCCGAGACCGCCCAGCACCTCGGGTCGACGGGTCTTGCCGACCCACTCCTTCATCAGCTCGACGGCCCGGTCCCCGGCCTCGATGTCGACCCCGGCCTGCGCGTACGCCGACTTCTCAGACCCATCGGGACTACTGGTCTCGGTCACGAGCGGAGCCTTCCAGACACAGATCCCAACTCCGCGGGGGATATATCACCCGCGGAGTTGAGTTCGGACGACTGCGCGGTGGATATATCACCCGCGGAGTTGAGGATGAGGGCCACGGGCAGCGCGACCATGCACACCGCCATCACGGGCGGGCGAGGGCGTCGGCGGCGCCGACACCGGCAGCGGCGGTGGTCAGGCCGTCGTCGCCGGTGCGCAGGGCCGGCTCGCTCTCCAGCACGTGCTTGCCGAGTCGCTCGGCCAGCGGCAGCTCGATCGGGTAGACCCCGTCGAAGCAGGCTCGGCACAGCTTGTCCATCCCGGCCTCGGTGGCCTCGACCAGGCCGTCCAGGCTCACGTAACACAGCGACTCCGCCCCGATCGAGCGGCAGATCTCGTCGACCGAGAGACCGTTGGCGATCAGCTCGGCCCGGCTGGCGAAGTCGATCCCGTAGAAGCAGGGCCACTTCACCGGCGGCGAGGAGATCCGCACGTGCACCTCGGTCGCGCCGGCCTCGCGGAGCATCCGGACCAGGGCCCGCTGGGTGTTGCCACGGACGATGGAGTCGTCGACCACCACCAGCCGCTTGCCGGCGATCACGTCGCGGAGCGGGTTGAGCTTCAGTCGGATGCCGAGCTGGCGAATCGTCTGGCTGGGCTGGATGAAGGTCCGACCGACATAGGAGTTCTTGACCAGACCCTGCCCGTACGGGATCCCCGACTGCTCGGCGTAGCCGATCGCCGCCGGGGTGCCGGACTCGGGCACCGGGATCACCAGATCGGCCTCGACCGGATACTCCTTGGCCAGCGTGCGGCCGACCTCGACCCGCACCGAGTGCAGCCGGCGACCGTTGATCATGGTGTCGGGTCGGGCCAGGTAGACGTACTCGAACAGGCAGCCCTTGGGATCGGGTTCGGCGAACCGGCTGCTCCGCAGCCCGTCGGCGTCGACGCAGATCAGCTCGCCGGGAGCGACCTCGCGGACGTAGGAGGCACCGACGATGTCCAGCGCCGCGGTCTCGCTGGCCACGACCCAACCGCGCTCGAGCCGGCCCAGCACCAGCGGACGGACCCCTTGCGGGTCGCGGGCCGCGTACAGCGTCTCCTCGTCCATGAAGACCAGGCTGAAGGCACCCTTCAGGTGGGGCAGCACCTCCATCGCGGCCTGCTCGATGGTGTAGCCGGAGTAGGTGGCCAGCAGGGCGGTGACCAGCGAGGTGTCGTTGGTCGCCTCGTGCGACAGGGCGCCGGGGACGAGCGAGCCCTCCTGGGCGTCCCGCTCGGCCAGCCAGCTCTGCAGCTCGAGGGTGTTGGTCAGGTTGCCGTTGTGACCCAGGGCGATGCCGCCGGTGGCGGTGGGCCGGAAGGTCGGCTGGGCGTTCTTCCAGACGCTGGCCCCGGTGGTGGAGTAGCGGGCGTGGCCGATGGCCAGGTGGCCGCGGAGCGAGCTCAGGGTGGACTCGTCGAAGACCTGGGAGACCAGACCCATGTCCTTGAAGACCATGATCTGCGAGCCGTTGCTGACGGCGATCCCGGCGGACTCCTGCCCGCGGTGCTGCAGCGCGTAGAGACCGAAGTAGCTGAGCTTGGCCACCTCCTCGCCCGGGGCCCAGACCCCGAACACGCCACAGGCGTCCTGCGGGCCGCGGTCGTGGGGATCGAGGTCGTGGTTCAGGCGACCATCTGCACGTCGAGGCGAGGGCGAGCTCGCTGGATGTGGCACTGCCTCATGCTATCGCGTCGGCCCCTCGCGTCCGACCTGACGGCGCGGTGCCGCGATCCCCGGCGGAACGGGTCGGGGCCATTAGGGTCGTCGCCATGTCCACCCGGTCGGAGAAACCCTCGCCGTCGTCGGGGTCGTCGTCCTGGCGACGCCGCCTTCGTCGACTCCAGACCGAGCTCGGCGACTTCGGCGTCCGCAACCTGATCAACCTGGGCGCGGTCGTCGCGGTCTGTGTGCTGGTAGCGGCCGAGGCACCGACCGTACAGGCGATCGGAGCGCTGGCCGGCCTGGCGGCCCTGATCGGGATCCTGGTCCGACGCTGGTCGGACTTCTACCCCAAGCCGAAGACCGGCCTGCTCGGCTACTTCGTCAGCGTTCGGCTGCTGCTGGCGGTCGCCGTCGGCGGGGTCTTCCTGCACACCCGGGAGGACGCCGCAGCCGAAGAGGTCGCCGCCGCCTGGGTCGCCGTGGCGATCCTGTTGCTGCTGGTGATGGCCGAGCCGTTGGTCAAGACGCTGCTGAGCACGACCAAGGTCGTCGTCCGCAACCTGCCCGGGGTCCCGCCGGTGCCCAAAGCGCGGTTCTCCCCGGGCTGGATCGCGGCCGGCAACGTGCTGGCCATCGTGGTCGCGGCCGTGCTGGCCGCCGTCGGTCTCCCGGGCTGGACCTTGCTCGTGCCGGCCCTGGCCACTGTGCCGCTGTCCCTGCTGTCCATCCGCCACGCGTTGCGGGCGACCGGGGCGAGCAAGCGGATCGAGCGGGACACCCCGGCCGCCCTGCGGGCGTACGCGCCGGCCTTCGTCGTCTACTACGCCGCCACCCAGGGCGCCCGCTACCAGCTCGGCATGTGGCTGCCGTACCTGGAGCGGCTGAAAAAGCCGTACGTGGTGATCACCCGGAATCCGGCCACCGTGGGCGAGATCGCCTCGATGACCAAGAAGCCGATCCTGGTGCCGCGCACCGACAAGAAGATGTCGGACCACCTGGATTCCATGGTGGTGCCGTCGATGAAGGCCGCGTTCTACGTCCAGGGCAGTCCGGCCAACTCGACCTTCCAGCGGTATCCGCTGACCCACGTCTGGCTCAACCACGGCGACTCCGACAAGCAGGCCAACTACCACCCGCGGCACGCGACCTACAGCAAGCTGTTCGTGTCCGGGCAGCAGGGCGCCGACCGGTACGCCGCGCACGGCATCGAGGTGCCGCCCGGCCGGTTCGAGATCGTCGGCCGGCCGCAGATCGAGTCGATCATGGTCCGGGACGAGCCGCTGGCGCCCGGGACACCGCGCACCATCCTGTACGCCCCGACCTGGCGAGGCGGTCGACCCAGCACCAACTACAGCTCGCTGCCCAACGGACTGGCCATGATCAGGGCGACCCTGGAGCGGGGTTCGACCGTGGTGTTCCGGCCGCACCCGATCAGCTACAACGACCGGACCGACGCGGCCCGGATCAAGGCCATCCACGAGCTGCTGGCGGCCGACCGGACGGCGAGTGGACGGCAGCACGTGTGGGGCAAGAAGGCCGAGAAGGAGTGGGACGTCGCGGCCTGCTTCAACGCCTCCGACGCCTTGATCACCGACGTGTCCTCGATCGCGTCGGACTACCTCGCCTCCGGCAAGCCGTTCGCCATGTGCGCGATCCTCTCCTCGGGCGAGGCCTTCACCGCCGAGTTCCCGATGGCGCGGGTCGCGTACGTGATCGAGCCGGATCTGTCCACCCTGGACGAGGCTCTGGACCATCTGCACGGTGAGGACCCGCTCGCCGAGAAGCGCCTGGCCTACCGGGCCTACTGCCTCGGCGACAGCATCGGCCCCCACGCCGCCGACGAGTTCCTCCGGGTGGCGGGCGCCCTCACCGAGTAACCGGGCGTGCGGGGGCGGTCCCGGCGGGGGCGGGCCAACACTCCCTCAGCCCTGCTTCTTCTCCCGCCAGGTCCGCTCGAAGGGCAGCCGCCACGCGTTCGGGGCGACGAGCTGGTGGATCGAGTTCGGCCCCCAGCTGCCCGGCGGGTAGGACTTCACCGGAGGCGGGTCCTCCAGCAGCGGGATCGAGCGATCCCACAGGCTCTCGATGCCCTCGGCCGTGGTGAACAGGGTGTGGTCGTCCCGCATCGCGTCCATGATCAACCGCTCGTACGCCTCCAGCACATCGGCGGCGTACGAGGTCTCGTTCGTGGAGTACTGCATGGAGAGCTTCTCCATCCGCATCCCCGGTCCAGGTCGCTTGCCGTAGAACGACAACGACACCTTGGACTCGTCGGCCAGGTCGAACGTCAGGTGATCGGGTCCCTGGGAGCCCACCCCGGAGTTGGCCGGGAACATGCTCCGCGGCGCTTCCTTGAACGCGATCGAGATGATCCGCTGTCCCTCGGCGAGGCGCTTGCCCGTCCTCAGGTAGAACGGCACTCCGGCCCACCGCCAGTTGTCCAGTCCGCACTGCAGGGCGATGAAGGTCTCGGTGTCGGAGTCCGGCGCAACCCCGGGCTCGTCCCGGTAGCCGGCGTACTGGCCGCGGACCACGTCGCGCGGGTTGATCGGCAACAGCGACCGGAAGACCTTGTTCTTCTCCTCGCTGATGGCGAACGGCTCCAGGGCGGTCGGCGGTTCCATGGCGACGAAGGCGAGCACCTGGAACAGGTGGGTGACCACCATGTCCTTGTACGCCCCGGTCGACTCGTAGAACATCGCCCGCTTGTCCAGACCGAGGGTCTCGGGGATGTCGATCTGGATGTGGTCGATGAAGTTGCGGTTCCAG
>DATDAP010000093.1:0-3708 GCA_036525335.1 Microlunatus sp.
TTGCCGGGGTCGGCCGACGGTGGCCGCCCCGGGTCCCCCGCCTGGTCCATGGGCTGAGGGTAGACGAGCGGACGGCCCTGGACCCTTCGGCCGCCGAGAAGGAGGATCGGACACGGGATCGGACCCTCGTACGTGCCCGATCCTCCTTCTCGATGCACCTGTGGATACCACTCCACGGGGGTGGTCCCGTGGCACGCTGCCGGGCGTGGGTCGATTCTCCGACGAGTGGTACGAGACGCGGGTGCCGCACACGAGGCGGGATCTGCGCACCGCCGGTGTCGCCCGCCGAGCAATCGCCGGTTCGGGGTTCCAGCGGACCGCCCACGGCTATCACCGGCGAGCCGACCCCGATCAGCTGACCACGCCCACCCAGCGCATCGTGGACGCCCCCTCTGATCTCCGACGGCGGCTTCATCGCCGGGTGGGCTGCGGCGTACGTGCACGGCGTGAGCACACTCGACCCGACTCCGGATCTTTGCGTGACGGAACTGGGCTGGATGGATCTGGAGCCGAATCGGGCGGTCTTCGACGCCAGCGGTCAGCTCTGGGCGTGCCCGACCTGCTCCAAGTGGAGTCGGCGCTGGCCATCGAGTACGACGGGGCGAGCTGGTCGACCGGCCGCCGGTACGAGCATCGTGATCGGGACCAGCACCGCGAGGAGAACGCTCGTGAGGAACGGCTCGAGCGAGCCGGGCTGGTCGTGGTCCGCGCCGACAAGTCCGATCTCGTCCAACACCGCCGAGCCCTGGCCGACCGACTGCGGGCGGCGCGGGCGGACGGTCTTGCCCGGGACCGGAGCCGGGATCGCTGGACTCTGGATGAGCCGGAGCACTGGTTTGGGCTCCCCGCCTGAGTTCCGCCGCCGCCGGGAAGGAGGATCGGACACGAGTTCAGACCCTCAGGCGTGTCCGATCCTCCTTCTCGAGCCAAATCTTGACTTTGTCCGGACATCTCGCGACACTTAGAGCGCTCTAGGGTCGCTTCTACGGTGAAGGAACAACAGATGGCAACACACGTCGGGATCGGTCTGATCGGAGCGGGGCGGATCGGCGCCTCACACGCGCAGGTGATCGCCCAGCGGGTGCCGAGGGCGCGCTTGGTCGCGGTGGCCGATCCGCGGCCGGGCGCGGCCGCGGTTCTCACCGACGAGCTCGGTGGCACCCCGTACGAGGATCCGGCCCTGCTGGTGAACGACGCGGGAGTGGACGCCGTGGTGATCGCCGCCGCCTCCGTGGTGCACACCGAGCTGGTGGAGCTGGCCGCGGCGGCCGGTAAGCCGGTCTTCTGCGAGAAGCCGATGGGCATGGACCTGGCCGAGGTGGACCGGGCGATCTCGGCCGCGGAGCGGGCCGGCGTGGCCCTGCAGGTCGGCTTCAACCGACGCTTCGACCGGGGATTCGCCGACGCACACGCCGCCGTGGTCGACGGCTCGCTCGGCGACATCCAGCTGCTCCGATCGCTGACCCGCGATCCGGGTCTGGCCGATCCCGCCGGCGTACCGCCGTGGACGATCTTCGCCCAGACGCTGATCCACGACTTCGACATCCTCAGCTGGCTGAACCCTGGCGCCGAGCCGATCGAGGTGTACGCGACGGCCGGTGCGCTGATCGCTCCCGAGTACGCGGCAGCGGGTCTGCTGGACACCGCCGTGGTGGTGATCACCTACGCCAACGGTGCCCGCGCGGTCGCCGAGGCGAGCTTCTCGGCCGCCTACGGTTACGACGTCCGGGGCGAGGTGTTCGGGTCGCGGGGCATGGTGACCATCGGTGACGGGGCCAGGTCCAGTGCCCGGCTCTTCACCGCGACCGGAGCCGCGTACGAGACCACCCGCAGCGACACCGAGCTGTTGCTGGACGCCTACACCGGGGAGTTCGGCGAGTTCACCGCCGCGGTCCGCGAGGGTCGCCGACCCTCGGTCACCGGCATCGACGCTCACCGGGCGCTGGCCATCGCCATGGCCTGCATCGACTCGGTCCGGACCCACGCACCGGCGCCCGTGGCCGGTCGGACCCCGGCCGACCTGGTCGGTGCCCGATGAGCGCGTACAGCCTGTCGGTCTGCGCCGAGATGGTGTTCACCGAGCTCCCTCTGCTCGAGCGGGTCGAGCGGATCGACGCCGCCGGGTTCGGGGTGGAGATCTGGGACTGGAGCAGCAAGGACATCGACGCCCTGGTCGCCACGGGGGCCCGGTTCACCTCGATGACCGGCTACCTGCGGGGCACCCTGACCGACGCCGACGGCGCCGACGAGCTGCTGGCCACCGCGGCCCAGGCGATCCCGGTCGCGCGGCGGCTCGGCATCACCACCCTCAACCTGCACGGCACCGGGCTGGGCGAGGGCGGCCTGCCGGTGCGTCCGGTCGAGGTGGTCAGCGGCGCGATGTGGCTGGCCGCGGCCGCCACCCTGCGTCGGGTCGCGGCCCTGGGCGAGCGGGAGGGCGTCACCTTCGTGCTGGAGAACCTGAACACAGCGGTCGACCACCCCGGTACGCCGTTCGCCCGCGCGGCCGACTGTCTCGCCCTGGTGGAGGCGGTGAACAGCCCGCACCTGAAGCTGATGCTCGACCTCTACCACGCGCAGATCGGTGAGGGGAACCTGATCGAGCTGGTCCGGCGCTGCGGCGACGCCATCGGCGAGATCCAGGTCGCCGACGTGCCGGGCCGCTGCGAGCCCGGCACCGGAGAGATCAACTACCCCACGATCGCCCGGACCCTTGCGGAGCAGGGCTACACCGGTGTGGTCGGCCTCGAGGCGTTCGCGTCGTCGGACTCCGACCTCGCCCTGGAGCGGTTCCGGGCGTCCTTCACGCTCTGACCGCCGGCCCTCCTCGCCCCTCTGGCCACACCTTCTCGCTCGGGATAGCGCTCTTCGCTCGGGTTGCAACGAGCGAAGAGCTGCATCCCGAGCGAGAGGGCGCCTGCAAGGCGCCGACAGCTCAGCCCAGCAGCCGGCTGCGCTGCTGTTCCCCCATCTCGCCGTACGGGTAGTCGCTCACGCCCAGATCGCTGGCCACGTCGAGCGCCGCGGTCTCGTCGGCGTCCAGGTGCAGGTCTGCGGCCTCCAGGTTGGCGCGCAGCTGCTCGACCGTACGCGCGCCCAGGATCGTCGAGGTGACCCCAGGCCGGTCGGTCAACCAGGCCAGCGCCACGGCGGCCATGCTCGCACCGCGACCGTCGGCCACCTCGGTGAGCGCGTCGATGATCCGCCACGTCCGGTCGGTGCCGCGCCGATCCCAGGCCTCCATCCCGCGCTCCGGGTTGTCGCCCAGCCGGGTGTCACCGGCGGGCCGCTCGCCGCGCCGGTACTTGCCCGACAGGTAGCCGCCACCGAGCGGGCTCCAGGGCAGCAGCCCGAGGCCGGCGTCCTGGGCGGCCGGCACGATCTCCCACTCGATCTCGCGCACGATCAGGCTGTACTGCGGCTGCAGCGTCACCGGTCGGGTCGCGCCCAGGGCGACCGCGGTGTCGACGATCTTGGTCAGCTGCCAACCGGTGAAGTTCGACAGCCCCCAGTAGCTGATCTTGCCGGCCCGGACGAAGTCGTCGAGGGTGCGGACGGTCTCCTCCGACGGGGTCCACGGGTCGTACGCGTGCACCTGGTAGAGGTCGACCCGGTCCACCCCGAGCCGACCCAGCGACGCATCCAGGGCCCGGGTCAGGTGGCGACGGGACAGCCCGAGCCCGTTCGGCTCGTCGGCCGTGCCGAAGC
>DATDAP010000094.1:0-7236 GCA_036525335.1 Microlunatus sp.
TCGGAGCCACGGCCCGCGAGGTCATCGATCTCCGGATCGAGAAGCCGGCGGTCTCGCTCGTCCGGCGGGCCGAGAGCGTCACCCAGCAGTGGGTCGTACGGGCGATCTCGCGTTCCGACCGGTCGACACCGGCCGCCGCCACCGAGGCGCAGCGATGAACATCACCTGCGTCGGCGGCGGGCCTGCCGGACTGATGTTCGCGATCCTCGCCGGCCGGGCGGGTCACCGGGTGACGGTGCTGGAGCAACGCACTCCGGCCGAGAGCTTCGGCTGGGGAGTCGTGTTCTGGGACGGTCTGTTGACGTCCCTCGACGCTCACGACCCGCAGACGGCCGCGGTCGTACGTGGTGAGGCGTATCGCTACCAGGACCAGATCGTGACGGTGCGGGGCGCCGAGGTGCGCCTGCCCTCGTACGGCTACAGCATGGGACGTCGGCGGCTCCTGGAGCTCCTCGGGTCCCAGGCCGAACGGGCCGGTGCCACCTTCCGGACGGGCAGCTTCGCCGGCGATCCTGACACCCTGGCCGCCGACCTGGTGGTCGCCGGGGACGGAGTGAACAGCGGACTGCGAGATCGCCGGAGCTTCGGCACCCGACGCGTCCGCGGCCGGAACAAGTTCATCTGGCTCGGCACCGACAAGGAGTTCACGTCCTTCACGTTCCCGTTCGTCGACACACCGGCCGGGTGGGTGTGGGGGCACGCTTACGGGTACGCAGACCGCGCGAGCACGTTCGTCGTCGAGACGACCCCGGAGACGTGGGCCGGTCTCGGATTCGCCACCCTGGATGGGACAGCGACCATCCGCCGACTCGAGGAGCTGTTCGTGGAATCCCTCGACGGTCACCGCCTGCAGCTGCGGACCAGCCCGTTCGACGGCCACCCCTGGACCGAGTTCGTCGAGGTTCGGAACGAGCGCTGGCGGGTCGGCAACGTCGTCCTGCTCGGTGACGCCGCCCACACCACCCACTTCACCATCGGTTCGGGCACCCGGCTGGCCATGGAGGACGCCATGGCCCTGGCGGACGCGATGGCCGCCGAGTCTGATCTCGACAGCGCCCTGACACGGTACGACGAGGGTCGGCGTGATGACCTCCGTGGCGTCCAGCGGGTGGCCCGACGGAGTGCCCGGTGGTTCGAACGGGTGCCGCGCTACATCGACCGGCCGGCCCCGGAATTCGCCACCCTGATGGAGAATCGGCGGTCCCCGGTGATGGCCCACCTACCCGTCGGCGCCTACCTGCGGCTGACCGGCACAGCTGCCAACCTCCCGATGATCGAGGCACCTCTACGGCGTCTGCTCAGCAGGCTGTGACGGTCTGACGCCGTCGGCTCAGTCCGACAGCAGCGGCTCGAAACCGAAGGCGAGGGCGGCGTACGAGGTCGGCGGGGTGAGGACCGTCGCCGTTCCCGCGGTCGGGCGCGGCGAGGGCGAGCCCCAGCCGGCGAAGGTGAAGGGGCGCAGCTGGTCGCCCCGGATCAGCAGTGCGGTCCCTGTCCGGTCGACGACGACCACCCCGTCGGGCAGCTCCTCGAACGGCGCCGACCAGGTCAGCCGGTCTGCGGCCCGGTCCAGCCCCCGGCCACGACGCAGCCGTTCGGCGTTCAGCCGGGCATCGAGCTCGGTCGAGCGCAACGGTGCGGAAGCTCCGACCGACGCGCTGACCGCGTCGCGGTAGTCGCGGTACGCCTCACGTCGGCACTGCGCGCACGGGCGGTGTCCGGCCGCCAGTGCCACCGCGTCGTCCAGGAAGAACAGCGGGGTCCACCGCCGCGGAGCGGCCAGCGGAGAGCGGTGGTCGCGATAGCGCAACGTGCAGGTGATCCACAGCGTGCCCGCGTGGTGCCGGACCACCCGCTCGACGTCGTCCACGACACAGCCTCGGTTGCCGGTGAAGCGACCACGGTCGGCGACCGCGTGCAGATCGCCCCAGGGATCCACCCGGTTACGGCGTGGCATCGGCGCTGGGGGAGTGGAGCCGGCGCGCCACGAGCAGCAGGACCATGCCCTCGACGCTAGTGCTCACGGCTACCACCAGCGCCGGATCGCGTGTGAGTCGACTTGGAGTGAGGTTGGAGAGCTGCGGTCGACGCTGATCGTGCGTCAAGACCGGCCCGGTCTTTCCCCAGCTCAAGGAGTTCCGATGAACCGTACGAAGAAGATCCTGCTGAAAACCCTCAGCTCACTCGCCGTGGTGGGGGTGATCGGCGGCGCGCTGGCGGTCGGCTCGCAGGGGCAGCTCGCGGCGTCGTTCGGCCCCGGACAGACCCGGGTGGGAGGTGCGCCGTGGTCGGAGTCCTACCAGTACACCGGTGCGGTGCAGTACGTGAACGTGCCGCCCGACACCGACTCGATGACGGTCGTGGCGACCGGCGGAGACGGCGGTGGTGACTCGGTGTGGCCGGACGACGAGGTCGAGGGCAGCGGTGCGGTGGTCACCGGCACCATCGCCGTGACGCCGGGTCAGCGCGTCGCCATCAGCGTCGGCGGCGTGGGCCAGGAAGGCGAATCGGGCTCCTCGGACCCGCGCGGAGGCTGGGGTGGTCTGGGCCTGACCGGCGGCAACGGCAACGGAGCGAGCGATCACCTGCGGACCAGCGGCGCCGGTGGCGGTGCCACCACGATCCAGCTCGCGAACAACGACGGCTCGAACGAGCAGACCCTGATCGTCGCCGCAGGAGGCGGCGGCAACGGCGCGGCCAGCGGCGACTCGGGGGCGGTCGGGAACGGCGGCGACGGCGGGCACGCCTGGGGTGGCCAGAAGGGCGAGGGTGGCAGCGATCTCTGGGGTGGTTCGGGGGGCCAGCCGGCCACCAACGCCAGCGGTGCCGGGCTGCGCGGCAAGGGTGGCTCGGGTCTCGGCGGCAACGGTGGCGGGGGTGGCGGCGGCGTGGCCGGTGGCTCCGGCGGCGGTGGGGCGAAGGGCACCTCGGCCGGTGGTGGCGGCGGGTCGGGCTCCTCGATCGCCAGCACCCAGATGACCTCCACATCCATCGCCGAGCGCTACGCATCGACTGCGCAGCAGACGTCGTCCAACGGAACGGTCACGATCACCTGGGCCGACATCTGATCGCCGTCTCCGGCGACCGGGCACCTCAGCCGCCCAGCCGGGGTGGTGCGTGGGGCGTCACACGAGCTGGACGCCTTGCGAGCTACACGGACGGTGAGGGCGCCGCGGCCCGGGATCGATCTCCGGATCGGGTCAGGAGTCCGAGGACGACGATGCTGCCGCTGACGACCAGGCCGATGATCGCGCCCTCCATGCCGGCGATCAGGGCGGCCACGGCTCCGACCAGGTTGATCGCGCCGACGGCGAGCACCGCGGGACGTCCCCACCCGGCGTGGCGCAACAGACCGATCGCGCTGGCGATCCCGACCACGCCGAGCAGGCTGATGAGCCAGTTCACGACGGTCGGCAGGCCGGCGCCGCCGTCGTCGACGACGAACGGCAGATTCAGCAAGGACATCAGGATGGTGGCGGCCGCGGCCGCCCAACGGACAGTACGCATGATGGGTTCCCTCCTCGGGGTCAGGGCCGGACGTCCCGACCGCTGCTGGACCGAGCGTCGCCCCTGCGCACCACCAGCGGTAAGACGGCATCCGCCCAGTCGGCTCGGGATTCCTCACGCTCGCGTAGGGGCCTGCCCCTATCCCTCTGGGGGTCGTGGCGACGACGATGGTGGGCATGACCGTCACCCGCGCCGGGGTCGCCGCTACTGCCCTGTTCGCGGTCTGTGCCGCCGAGGTTGTCATCGCGGTGGTGTGTGGTGTCGCCTCGGGCTTGGGTTGGGCTGCGCTCAACAACCTGCTGGTGATGTCCAACGCGGCCATCGGGCTGACGCTCGCCGCGTCCGGTTGGCCCATCGCCGCACTCCGGCCACGCAACCCGATCGGGTGGCTGCTGCTTGGCGGCGGCATCAGCTACGCCTCAACCGCGGCTGGCATCACCGCGCTGGCGTGCGTCGAACCGGGCGACAGCACCGACGCTTGGTGGCGCCTGGTGGCATCCATCTGCAACACCGGCTGGACGTGGGCTCTGTCCTTGTTCCTCCCCGTCGCGTTGATGCTCTTTCCCGACGGCCGGTTGCCCTCGAAACGGTGGCGACCGGTGCTCATCCTGCCGGCGATCGGTGCACCGATCCTGGGTGCCCTCGGAGTGATGTCGGACATGTCGTCCTCCGTCGGCGTCAGTGGCTACGGAGCCAATCAGGCGGTGCTCGGTCTCGGCTGGCCCGGTGTCGTCGTCGCGATCACGGTGCCGCTGTCGTACCTGGCCGCCCTGAGCGCGCTGCTGGTGAGGTTCCGCAACGGCAGCGAACAGGTACGTCGTCAGCTTCTCTGGGTGCTGCTCGCACTCCTGGTCGTGGTCGTGACGTTCGTGTTCGAACCGCTGCTGCCGGACAGCACCTTCATCCTGCTGACCATCGCTCTGGTCCCGATGGCCATCGCGGTCGCGGTACTGCGCAACCAGCTGCTCGACATCCGGGTGGTGTTCTCACGCTCGTTGCTCTACCTCCTGCTGACCGCGGGGGTGATCGGCACCTATCTGGTCGTGGTCACCGTGCTGGACCAGGTCGTTCGTCATCAAGCGGCCCTCGGTTCGTCGGTGCTGGCCACGCTGCTCGTCGTGGTGGCGTTCAATCCCCTGCGGGTGTGGGTCCAGCGACTGGTGAACCGGGCGGTGTACGGGACCAGGGAGGACCCGGTCCGCGCCCTGGCCGCGGTCGGAGCCCGCCTCAGCGAGTCCGGCGGACCGGAGGGGAACGAGTTGGCCGAGGTGCTCGCGTCCCTCTGCAGCACCCTGCGGTTTCCGTCGGGCACGATCACGGTGCGCGGTCGGCAGGTGGCGGAGGTCGGTGAGATCGATCCGCTGGCCGCCCGCCACGTCACGGCGCTGACCTGGGGCGACGAAGCGCTGGGGCAGCTGGTGGTACAGCTGCGCCCCGGCGAGGCGAGGGCGGCCGCGGCGGATCAGCGGGTGCTCGACCTGCTGGCCGGGCCGATCTCGGTGGCGGCGCGCGCGGGTCTGCTGGCCGACGAGCTGAGCCGGTCCCGGGAGCAGGTGATCAACGCCCGGGAGGAGGAGCGACGCCGGTTGCGTCGAGACCTGCACGACGGTCTCGGACCTGTGCTGACCGGTGTCGTCCTCAACGCCGAAGCCGCGCTGCGCCTGGTGGAGTCCGACCCGGGGCGCAGCAGTGAGCTGATCGGTGTGCTGCGCGACCAGACGTCCAGCGCGCTGACCGACATCAGACGGCTCGTCTACGACCTGCGGCCTCCCGCGTTGGACAGCCTCGGTCTGCCCGGGGCTCTGCAGGAGTACGCGATGCTGCTGACCAGGCGAGCCGACGGCGCGCCCCTGGCGATCACGGTGAGCGCCAGCACGACGCTTCCCGTTCTGCCTGCCGCGGTCGAGGTGGCCGGCTACCGGATCGTGACCGAGGCCCTCACCAACGTGACCCGGCACTCCAGTGCGTCCTCCGCCAGCGTCACTCTGGCCGTGGACGAGTCCGCCCTGGTCATCGGTGTCCACGATGACGGGTCGAACCTCGGTGGCGGCTGGCAGCCCGGCGTCGGACTGACCTCGATCCAGGAGCGTGCCGCCGAGCTCGGCGGTCAGTGCACCGTCCACACCGACCGCACGGGTGGTCGGATCGACGTCCGGCTGCCGATCCCGAGAGTCGCCGACCCGCAGGAGCCTCGCGGGCATGCCGCACACGACGTCACCGTCGGCGGAGCCACCGGATGAGCCTGCGGATCGTCGTCGCCGACGACCACACGATCGTTCGCGAAGGACTCCGCGCGCTGCTGTCCACGATCAGTGGGTATGAGCTGATCGAGGCCATCGGGACCGGTGAGGAAGCCGTCCGCGCCGCGGTCACCCGGCGGCCCGATGTGGTGGTCATGGACGTCCAGATGCCAGGCATCGGTGGCATCGAAGCCACCCGGCAGATCTCCAAGGCGGCACCCGACGTCGCGATCTTGATGCTCACCATGTTCGAGGACGACGAGTCGGTGTTCGCAGCGATGCGCGCCGGTGCCCTGGGCTACGTGCTCAAGGGAGCCTCACCGGACAGCATGATCCGGGCCATCGCCGCCGTCGCCGGGGGCGAGGCGATCTTCAGCCCCGGCGTGGCCCGCCGCGCCCTGACCTACCTGACCGCGCCCCGCAGTCACGACCTCCCGTTTCCCCAGCTAACGCCGCGCGAGCGGGACGTGCTGGAGCTGATTGCGGGCGGGATGTCCAACACCGCCATCGCCGCCCGCTTCGGCCTGGCCACGAGCACGGTCAGCAACCACGTCTCCAGCATCTTCGCCAAGCTCCAGGTGGCGACGCGGGCAGAGGCGATCGTGCGGGCCCGCGACGCTGGGTTGTGAGGCACGAGACGGCCGTCGAACCTTGCGAAACAGCGAGCCGTGAGTCTGACGATCGTGATCTGGGCGTGACCGAGCTCGGGGTGGCGGTCCCGTGGAGTGCGACGCCGACCTGAGCGATGCCGCGTCGCTACCACCGCCCCGATGAGATCTGCGGATGACCGAGGTCTGTGAGTGTGCCGGCTTCACGATGAACCGGCCGTCACGAAGGGACTCCCGCCATGGCTCGACTTCCGTTCACTCCCGTCGATGGCGAGGCGGCACCACCGGTCGTCGACCGTGCCAGCTGGCAGGCGCAGCTGGATGTGCTGCTGTTCCGGGAGAAGGCGCACACGCACGAGGGTGACGCGATCGCGGCGGCCCGACGTCGGCTGCCGATGACCCCGGTGCCCGCCGATGCGACCGTCGTCGGAGCCGACGGCGAGGTGCCGTTCATCGAGGTGTTCGAGGGCCGCAGCCAGTTGATCGTCTACTTCCACATGTGGCACGACGGCAACACGTGGGACCAGCAGTGTGAGGGCTGCACCTTCTTCACCGCACAGGTCCAGCGCCCGGCATACCTCCACAGTCGAGACATCACGCTGGCGGTGATCACCGAGGGCACGTACGAGGAAAGCAGGCCGTACGCCGACTTCGTGCAGAACACGCTGCCCTGGTACTGCGCCCGGGGTGCCGACTCACTCCTGGCCGGGCGGTCCTTCGGGATGATCGCCTGCTACCTGCGGGTGGACGACCAGGTGTACGAGACGTACTGGAGCACCGGCCGGGGCACCGAGGCGATGGCTTGGAGCTACCACCTGATGGACCTGAGCGTCTTCGGCCGACAGGAGACCTGGGAGGACTCGCCCGAGGGGTGGGCGCGG
>DATDAP010000095.1:0-4267 GCA_036525335.1 Microlunatus sp.
TCCACATCGACGAGATCACCTACAACCTCGACACCACCCCGGCCGACACACAGCGCCGGTCCGCACCGGAGGTCACTCCCCCAGCCTCACCCAGTCGCCCTCCGGCCCGCAGCGGAACCCGACCATGGCACCGCTCCAGGCTTGGACCTCCACACCCGACGCGCCGGACGGCTCCCCGCCTACCGACCACGACGACTTTGCGCGAGGTCAACAAGTCAGAGCCATCCACATGAGGGACACCACGATGTCGCTACAGCGTCTCCGCGCCACCACCTACTGGTCCCTGGTTGCCGTGACCGTCTTCCACGCACTGTCCGCGGTCGGCGGCGGCATCGGCATGATCGTCGCCGACGGACTGTCGATGCCGAAGTCGCTGCTGGCCGACACACCGTTCACCACCTTCACCATCCCCGTGGGTCGACGCCCTCTTGGCACGTCGGCCGACCGGCGTGGTCTTGGTGATGTCGAAGCTGGATCCGATTCAGCAGCACCAACTGGAGAGCCGAGGCATCCGATTCGTCATCGTCGACACTGACGGCCAGACCCCGGAGGGCGTATCGACCGTGGGATCGAACAACTGGCACGGCGGTCTGTCCGCCACTCGGCACCTGGTGGAACTAGGACACCGCCGGATCGGTGTGATCAGTGGGCCCTCCGATGTCCTGTGCTCCCGGGCCCGGATCGACGGCTACCGCAGCGCCCTCGCCGAAGCTGGGCTCGCCAACGATCCGGCCCTGGTGCGGTGGGGCGACTTCGAACTCACCGGCGGGTACCGACACGCACTCGACCTGCTCGCTCTGCCTGATCGTCCGACCGCGATCTTCGCCGGCTCCGACACCCAGGCATTGGGTGTGGTCCGGGCAGCCCACGAGCTCGGGCTGTCGGTCCCCCATGATCTGTCGGTGGTCGGGTACGACGATCTGCCGATCACCGAGTGGGTGCAGCCAAGCCTGACCACTGTGCACCAGCCACTGGAGGAGATGGCGGCCACCGCGACGCACATGGTGCTCGATCCGACACGACCACGCCGCGTGGAGCTGGCCACGCACCTGGTCGTCCGAGAGAGCACCGCGCCGCTCGTCACGACCCGATAGCGTCCCTGCGCGGCCCCCCGACGGTAACTACGGAGCCGGCGCCGGCGTCGACATCCAAGCAGGAAACGAACAAGCTCGGTCCCACCACGGCAAGGTTCGCTCGGGATGGCGAGCGGCGGCGTGACCTGCCCAACGTCGGGACAGCTGTTGGTCCTCCAGGGCAGTGAACAAGGACCTTCAGACCGTACGGACGACGATCTTGTGCTGGCCGACGCGCGGGCGTGTGGCTGCGGTGTAAGCGGCCTGGACGTCGTTGAGGGTGAAGATGTGGCTGACATAGCTCTCGGCCAGCTCCGGGTGGTCGGTGAGGTAGCGACCGGCATCGGCCAGGACACGACGGCGCTCACGGGTGACTCCCGAGCGCAGGGTGAGGTTCTTCAGCTGGAACGCCCGCATCTGCAAGGGGTAGGTCGGGTCGTCTGGCACTCCAAAGTAGGAGATCTGACCGCCGACGGCCGCTGCTTGGACACAGTCCTGCAGCGTGGACACTTGGTGACCGACGGCCTCGACGATCACCTGGGGACGATCTGTGGCTGGGAGCCGCGCCGACCAGAGGGTGGAGTGCGCGGTGACGGTCTCGTTGACGCCGAAAAGCTCAGCTACCTGGGTGCGGTCGACGAGATCCACACCAACCACATGCGAGGCGCCGCGGGCAGACAGGACATGGCTGAACAGCAAGCCGATCGGTCCCTGACCCACCACCGCCACACGCTGGCCTTCGATGTCACCGAGCTGCTCGACGGCGTAGAGCACGCAGGCCAGCGACTGCAGCATCACCGCCGTGGTATCTGTGAGCGCTGAGTCGAAGGTGGCGAGCTCGTCGCCGTCACCGACGACAAGCTCGGCCAGGCCCAGGTACGACGACGCCCAGCCGACCACCAGATCCCCCACTCTGTGATCGGGGTGGCGGCTGGTGATGATCTTTCCGACGATCTCGTGCATCGGGAAACCGGGGGCCCGGGTCGCGGTGCCGCCGAGGTCGCCCGGCTGCACGTAGGGGCGGCCGAGGAATCGCGGGAGGTCACTGCCGCAGATCCCGCCGGCTCGGGTCGCCACAATCACCTGACCGTCGGCCAGATCGGCCGGGTCCGGCGCTGGCACCTCAACCGGTGGGCCGAATCGGCCGGGACCGGCTAGCAGCTGCGCCCACATCAGCGGTCAGACACTACCGGAGACGGCGGTGAGGTTCGCGTCACCGGACCAGGCAAGGTCGCTTGTTGTCGAACGTCCAGCCGGGAACCAGGAACTGCATACCGGCGGCGTCGTCGCGACCGCCCAGCCCCTTCTCCAGATACAGCTGGTGCGCGGACTCGACCTGGTCGAAGTCGAGCTCGACACCCAAGCCGGGCTTGTCCGGCACCCTGACCTCGCCCCCGACGATCTGCAACGGCTCGGTGGTCATCCGGTCGATCCCCTCCTGCCAGATCCAGTGCGTGTCCAAAGGCGTGTAGTCGCCGACGGCGGCCGCGCCCACGTGGGTGAACATCGCCAGGGAGACGTCGAAGTGGTTGTTGGAGTGCGAACCCCAGACCAGACCGTGGTCGGCACACACCTGCGACACCCGGACCGAACCCTGCATGGTCCAGAAGTGCGGGTCGGCCAGGGGGATGTCCACACTGTGCAGCGCGAGGGCGTGGTTCAGCTGCCGCCAGTCGGTAGCGACCATGTTGGTCGCGGTGGGCAGGCCAGTGGCACGGCGGAACTCAGCCATGATCTCCCGTCCAGAGAATCCGTCCTCCGCGCCACACGGGTCCTCGGCGTAGGCGAGCACATCATGCAGACCCCCGGCCACCTCGATCGCCTCGGCCAGCGACCAGGCCCCGTTGGGGTCCAAAGTCACCCGTGCATCAGGAAAGCGCTGCTTGACGGCGGTGACCGCCTTCGCCTCCTCAGCGCCTGACAGGACCCCGCCCTTGAGCTTGAAGTCCTGGAACCCGTACCGCGCCTGGGTGGCCTCGGCTAGGGCGACGATCGTCTCCGGCGTGAGCGCCTCCTCATGCCGGAGACGGTGCCAGTCATCGGCCGCGTCCGGATCGGACCGGTAGTCCAGGTCGGTCTTGGTCCGGTCACCGATGTAGAACAGGTAGCCCAGCATCTTGACGGCATCCCGTTGCTGACCGGCAGGCCCGAGCAGCGCGGCAACAGGCAGCTCCAAGAACTGTCCCAGCAGGTCCAGGAGGGCCGCCTCGACGGCAGTGACCACGTGGATCGTGGTCCGTAGGTCAAAGGTCTGCAGACCGCGACCGGCCGCATCGCGGTCGGCGAAGGTGGTCCGGACCCGCTCCAGCGTCGCGCGGTAATCCGGCACCCGGGAGCCGACCAGCAACGGCTCGCTGTCGATCAGGGTCTGGGTGATCTTCTCCCCACCCGGCACCTCACCGACCCCGATCCGGCCCGCCGAGTCCTCGAGCACGAGCAGGTTGCGGGTGAAGTACGGCGCGTGCGCGCCGCTCAGGTTGAGCTCCATGCTGTCGTGCCCGGCGACCGGGTAGACAGCCACCTTCACCACGGCGGGTGCGGTCATGATCACGTCCTCCTCGACGTTCCCCAGCGGGGAAGTTGGTTGCGGATCAGGTGGTGAGCGGTCAGGTCCGAAACGGACCAGGTCAGGGACGCTGACCGAACTCCGCGGTGGCGACGGTCCAGGCGGTGGCCTGCTCGCTGAGGGTGAAGCCGAGTCCGGGCCGGTCGGAGACCCACATCCGACCGTCCCGGGTCTCCAGATGCTCGTTGAACAACGGATCGAGCCAGTCGAAGTGCTCGACCCACGGCTCGATCGGGTACGCGGCCGCCAGATGGCAGTGGATCTCCATCGCGAAGTGCGGGGCGATCTCCAGCTGCTTGGACTCCGCCAGCGCAGCCAGCTTGAGGAACTGGGTGATGCCGCCGATCCGCGGCGCGTCCGGTTGCACGATGTCGGCCGCCCCGACCTCGATCAGCCGGGCGTGCTCGGCCACGCTGGCCAGCATCTCACCGGTGGCGATCGAGGTGTCCAGCGAACGGGCCAGCTGGGCGTGACCCTCCGCGTCGTACGCATCCAGCGGCTCCTCGATCCAGACCAGACCGAACTCCTCGAAGATCCGACCCATCCGCATCGCCGACGCTCGGTCCCACTGCTGGTTGGCGTCGACCATCAGCGGCACGTCGTCGTCCAGGTACTCCCGCACCGCGGT
>DATDAP010000096.1:0-6408 GCA_036525335.1 Microlunatus sp.
CCCGTGAGCGGCGAGTTTCCGTCACTCCCGCTGCCTGTCGTACGATCGGGCGTCGGTTTCACCGCGGGGCCATGGCGCAATTGGTAGCGCACCTGCTTTGCAAGCAGGGGGTTAGGGGTTCGAGTCCCCTTGGCTCCACCCTAGTCAAAGCCAGTTTCAGCGAAACTATGAACGCCACGACAGTCGGATACAGCAGCAAAGTACAGCAACAGTCACGACGCTGACCCCGAATCAAGCTGCTCTCCAAGCCGGCGCAGGGCCCCCTGGGTGGAGCTGCTCACCACCTTTCTGTACACCTCCATGGTCACCGCAATCTTGCTGTGCCGAAGGATCTGCATAGCTACCCGCGGATGCACGTCGAGCGCCACCAGCAGTGACCCACACGCCTTCCGAGTCAGATGAACCGATGTGACAGGAACACCTGCGGCCTTGGCGCGCTCCACGAACGCCCGATGGAAGTTCAGCAGCTCGTTGCAGCCTTGGTGCACAGCTGGCGGTTCGCGCCGGCAACCCGGCTGCGGCTCGTCGGTGCGGTCCGCGGATCTCGGCGTACGGGTTGACGGCCCGATTCCGGCCGCTGAGGCAGCATACGAGAGACTGCCGAGGACCTGTGCGCAAAACCGAACTGCCGACAAGGGGGATCCGATGGCTGATGTCCGCCTGATGACGCATCTCCCGCTGTTGCGCATCGAAACCGACGACCGCACGGCGTTCGGCGACCACTTGCTGTGGGCCGTTCCCTTCGAGGAGTACGACGATCTGTTGCTCGGTTCGTTCTCCGACTCAGCCCGCGCCTACCGCGCGACCAGGCCCGTCTTCCTTCTCACCGAGGTCGACGATGTGGAGCTACCCGACGGGTTCCGCGAGTTCAGCGCCGCCCGGGCCGCGGGTGAGCAACCTCTGATCTCGATCGACTCAGAGACGTGGCTCCCGACGGTGATGTCATTCCTCACCGAGGCCTACATCGGCCATCGGGTAGGGGCATGGATGGCGTGGCGGGCCCTGTCCGTCGCGCTTCCCCACGTAGTCATCCCGGATCCGTTGCTGTCGCTGCGGCTCATCGACATCGAAGACTCGACCCCGATGGGGTGGACCGTGCAGGGCGACGCCGATCAGGAGCTGCTTTTTCTGTCGTACGCCGCGTCTGCCCCCGTGTCGCGGGATGCGCTGGCCCGCGCTGCGGCGCTGCTCCCGGCTGTCAAACGAAACGACGGCGACGTCGGCGCGGCAATCGAGACGCTGTGCTCCTCAGGTGCGCCGTCGCTCGACGACGACTCCCAGCTCGTGCTCTGCACGACGGCGCTTGAGTCGCTCCTTCTTCCCGACGTCACCTCGGGCGTCACCGCGGCGTTCGCGCGGCGGGTCTCCAACCTGTTGGGGACAGACGATCACGACCGAGCATCAGTCGCCGCTATGGCGAAGTCGCTGTACACGGCCCGGAGCGTTGCCATCCACGGCCGAGCGGACGGCGCGCAGGCCGACGCTGGCAGCGCCCGGGCCATGCTGGCGAGCGCCATAGTCGCGGTCGATTCGCTCGTGTCGAACGGGCTCACGACCGACGAAGTCAGAACGGGCATCGACGCCCGACCCGTCGAGCTCGGCCAACAAGGCGCCGACCTGGGTAAGGCGAAGCCGACGTCCACCCGACCGTGCGTCAAGCTCCGTGTCGACGGCGTCGCTCCGTCGTCGTCAAGCTACGTGCTCTCAGCGGGTGGGCTCACGGCGGCACTGCCGCCAGTCGAAGAGGGTGAGCTCGCGGTCTTTGCACCCCTCGCCGGTCTGTCCATGCCGGTGCTGTCGCGCCAGGTCGTCGACTGTGGATTTCCGCTGACCTGGCTCGAGCCGTCCTCGATCACCTCGATCGAGGATCCCGACATCCGGCGCGACTGGCTGGCAGACCTGGCGGTGCGTGGCGCCGCTCCGATGCCGACACCTTGCCTGGCGTGGCGCATCAATCGCTCGCAGCATGAGGCGTGGTCGTTGAGCTCGATCGACAGGTTCATTGAGCCGGTCCGCAGGCGACGTGACCTCGCCGTCGCCGTCCTGCGACTCGCCGGCCTGGATCAGTTTGCCGATCCGGAACTCCTCGGCGAGTACGTCCTAGGCGCTGGGGGCGACCGCATCCGGCTGCCGACCATCTTCCGACAGACGGTGTTCAAGGAAATCTGGGATCCCACCGAGCTCCTCGGCATCGAGCACGTCGATCGGATCGTCCGGATCTGGGCGCTGCTCGACCATGGCGATGGCACGCTGGATCCCGAGGTGCAACGGGCGCTCTCGATGTTTCGTCACGCCCATCACCGACTGGGTCTCTCGGCGGTCACTCGACTCCGGATGCTCTTCGCATGCCTCGACATCGCCGTCGGCCGGACTGACGCAGATGGTTATACCCGAGCCCTAGACAAGCTCGCGTCGGACGCCGACCAACCGGACGCCGCGGCGCTCGCCTGGTACAAGAAACACGGACTCGCCACTCGAAATGCTGTCGCACACGGATACTGGAAACAGGACGACGATGGACCACGCGGAGGGCTGGCGCTGGATCTCGTCGTCAGCGTCACCCGCGCCTCGTTGCTCTCGATGATCGCGTCAAGACCGCCGGTCGACTCCGGCGTGACCGAGCCCGGGATTGGTGCCGCGGCGCCATCGAGGTACGCGGCAGCCGATGTCGCGGTCATGGTGGCGCGGGGCAACTCGGCGCGAGTCGCCGGTGAGCTCGACGAAGCCTGGACCTGGTACTCCCGGGCGAGCGACCACGGCGACGTCACCGGCGCGCTGAACCTCGGGCTCCTCGCCCAGGCGGCGGGCGACCTCGACACCGCCAGGCGCTGGTTGACCGTCGCGGCCGACAACGGTGTCGCCGACGCGATGAGCAACCTGGGGGTGCTCGCTCGAAGGCGCGGCGACTTCGACGAGGCCCGCCAGTGGTACCGGCGCGCCATCGAGGCCGGTGGGGAGGGCCGCGCGGTGTACAACCTCGGCGTGCTCGAGCAGGTCGCCGGCGATGCCGAGCTCGCCCACGAGCTGTTCGTGCAGGCTGCCGACCTCGGAGAGCACCAGGCGATGCGGAACCTGGGAATCGAAGCTGAGCATGCCGGCGACCTCGAGACCGCAATCGGGTGGTTCGAGCGAGCCGCCGAGGCCGGCTCCGCCAACGCGATGAACGATCTCGGCGTGCTCGCCGCGCAGTCTGGTGACATGGACACGGCGGTGTCATGGTGGCAGCGGGCCAGCGACGCCGGGTCGTCCCTGGCATCCCTCAGCCTCGGTCAGGCCGCCCGGTCGCGCGGCGACGTGGTCTCCGCTCGCAGGTGGCTCGTGCGCGCCGTCGAGCTGGGGAACGAGGACGCTTCCGCGGAGTTGGCGGATCTCGACGCCAGCGGCCGGGGGACGTGAGGTGGAGCCAGCGGTCATCGCAGCGCTGGTCACGGCCGGCAGCTCGCTCGCCGTCGCACTCTGGTCGTTCGCGGCGACACGCCTCAACCAGGCGAGCCTCGAGCGATTGCGGGCCGACCTCGGCGAGCATGCCGCGGCCCGACAGGCACGACGCGACTACGAATACGAGGCCGCCAAACGTCTCTACCGGGAGATCGAGCCCCTGCGGTTCGGTTCGATCGTCGCCGCCGAATCAGCCGCCGCTCGCGTCGTCGACCTCGCCCGCGCGGCTCGGGACGGACACCTCGATCCCGGTGGCAGCTGGCTCGACGACCCGGACGACGACTACTTCCTACAGTCGACGGTGTACCGGATGCTCGCGCCGCTGGCGTGGGTTCGCCTCGGTCAGGCGAAGCTGACGACGATCGACTTCAGCCTCGATGCGGGCCTTCGCCGTTGGTACCTGCTCGCCCGACAGGCGTCGATGTCGTTCAGCGACGACTTCGTGCTGGCCGCGGCAACACCGTCGCTCCGCTACGACCCCGACCATCCGCTCGACGGCGGGCCGACGCGCTCCCGTCAAGGTGTCTACGTCGGCCTGGTCGAGCAGGCTGTCGACGCCCTCGTCGCCGAGGATTCGGGTTTCGAGGGTGAAGCGGGCGCAGACGTCCTCCGGTTCGGCTCATTCCTCCGTCGACAGAATGAGGACGAACGCGTTCGCGTCGCGCTCGAGCCGATGTTCGATTTTTTCCGCGGGTTCCACCCGGAGCGGCGACCGGTGGCGTGGCGCATTCTTCTCTCACAGGCCGTGATCTACCGGGCGCTGCCGAGCGCTGCCGACGTGACCCCTGGTTCGGCGGCCGAGTTGGCGCTGACGTCGGACGACCTCACGTTGTTCGAGTGGCGGCCCGCCGCGCACCACTGTGAGGAGGGCGACGAGGTGGCCGACGACGTGACGGCGGCGGCTTCGTACGTTGCCAGCGCGTTCGCGTTGGCTGAATCCGTGTGGGAGCGATCGAATCCGGATACGCCACCCTGACTCGACGACGAACGGCCTCCGGATCAGGCCGCAGATGGGTCCAGTCCTCTCTTGCGGCCCACCGCGGCACGTTGCAGTCGGCGTTGATGGGACTCACACTCAATCTGGCCGTGGCGGCACAAGCAAGCCGATCACATGCGCCCTACGGATCAGGAGGTGGCCTCCGCGTCGTCGGAGCGTTCATGTGGCGTGCGCAGCCACACAACTGCGTCGCAGGGTTCGTCGTCCTGCTCTTCTGCGAAGGCGTGCGATGAACCTCGGCGTACTCCTCGGCCTCGTCCTGACTGTCCGCGTTGCCGTGTGTGTCGTGGTTGTCGCAGTACCAAAGCCAGCCCGACTGGGTGCTCGGACAGATGTAGGTCATTGCGCTGTCGTGCAACGGACTCAGCTGGAAATCGTTCACGCGAGCACACAGCAGGCCCCCAGCTGCCTTGTAGAAGCGCGGGTGGTGGCGAGCGCACTAACCTGGGTTAGGGGTTCGAGTCCCCTTGGCTCCACCCGTTCAACCATGCTCTGACCAGGGATGACGCACGCCCAACCCAGCGCCCGCGCATGGCTGACGTCCCTATGACTTTGTCAACAGGTGTTGCCAGTGACTTGACCCACCACTGGCCAAGTCGTCCGCCGTACTCCGAAGGGCTTGGCCTTCGACTCACCGGGGCCAGGGGCAGTTTGGCGGTCATGACCTCGGCCGGTCGGCGGCTTCTCAGCATCAGCCGACGTGCGGCGCGTGCTGTGTTCTGAGTCTCTCGACTGGCTCGATCCGAATCTCTAGGCTCCAGCCATGGCGAATGGGACCGGCGCGGCTGGTCGGTCGTGACCCCGCCCTTGGCCTGGCCAGCCGGTCTTGTGCTACCGATCGTCGGGCTGGCGCTCCTCCTGGCCCGGCCGGAGCTCGACCTGCGGTGGGAGCACCACCCGAGCCACTTCTGGCTGGTCCTCGTCACTGCCGTCGCCAGCATGGCACTTGCCTATCTGACGAACCTGGCCGCCACCCGGTATCGCGACGCTCGCCTCATCCTCGTGTCGCTCGCGTTCCTCGCCAGCGCGGGATTCCTCGGTATCCACGCGCTCGCCACGCCCGCGGTCCTGCTCCCAAAGCCGAACGTGGGGTTCGTCGTGGCAACGCCGATCGGTCTGGTGATCGCCTCATTGTTCGCGGCCGCATCCGTGAGCCCACTGGCTGGTCCGCGAGCGGCGACCGTGCTTCGCAGGCGCAACGTCCTGCTCGGGGGGACCGCGGCCGTGATAGCAGGATGGGCGATCTTCTCTCTGGCGCGGGTGCCGCCGCTGGATGGCCCACCGCCTTCGCAGGAGGCCCTCGGGCCGCTCCGGCTGATGGCCGTCGTCGCTGTTGCGCTCTTCGGCTTCGCTGCCTGGCGCTACGTCGAGATCTACCGGCATCGTGGTGGCATCGTCCCGTTGTCGGTCGCAGCAGCCTTCGTCCTGCTGGCCGAGGCGATGATCGCCGTGTCGCTGAGCCGCAACTGGCACCTCAGCTGGTGGCAGTGGCACGTCCTCATGCTCCTCGCTTTCGCCGCGATCGCGCTCGGCGCGCGGAGCGAGTACGCGCGCAGCGGATCTCTGACCGGTGTGTTCGGTGGTCTCTACCTCGAGGCGACACTGGCCCGCGTCGACCGCTGGCACGCGGAGGGGATCGCCGCCGTGGCCGCTGCCGAGGAACAGGGCAACTCGACCGAGCGCGTCCTGGCCGGCCTACGCCGTGAGGGGGCGACGAGCGACGAGCTCAGGCTCCTCCTGCAGGCAGCCCGCGAGCTCCGCCGGCTCGACGCCACCTTCCGGCCCTACCTGCCCTCCGTCGTCGCCCAGCGCATCCGCCGCGGCGACGGCAAGGCCGCTTCCCAGCTCGGCGGCGAGGAGCGCGAGATCAGTGTCCTGTTCGCTGATCTCGCGGCCTTCGTGACCTTCAGCGAAGCGCGCGCCCCGACCGAGGTCATCGCGATGCTCAACGAGTACTGGGCAGCCGTGGTCCC
>DATDAP010000097.1:0-16159 GCA_036525335.1 Microlunatus sp.
ACCGCCCTCGTGGGCGGCGGCGAGAGCGCCCAGCACCGGCTCGATGATCTCCAGGGCCCGCTCCGGGGGCAGTGGCGCCTCGTGGTTGAGGATGTCCCGCAGGGTGCGGCCCTCGACGTACTCCATCACGATGTACGGGCGCCCGTCGTCGTGGCCCTGGTCGAAGACCGACACCACGTTCGGGTGGGAGAGCTTGGCCGCGGACCGGGCTTCCCGGTCGAACTTGCGGGCGAACTCGGCGTCGTCGCCCAATCCGATGTGCATCACCTTGACCGCCACGGTCCTGGTCAGCCGGATGTCAGTGGCGATGTAGACCGTGGCCATGCCGCCGCGGGCGAGCCGGTGGGTGATCTGGTAGCGACCGTCGAGCAGCTGCCCCACGAGGGGGTCACCGACACTCGTCATGGTCACGCCTGCTCCGAACACGGTGGGGAAGTCGGCCCCCGTGCTGGATGACTCGGTGGCCTTCCGGCCGAGTCTAGGCACGGGGGAGCTCCCGCTCGGGTACGCCGCGCCGTGGCCGGCCCGGTCCGGTCCGGTCCCGTCTCCCGCACGCGGCCGCGGTCAGTCGATGCGTCCCTCTCCCGTCGAGGATGCCTCCGCGTAGCGCCGAACCGGAATCCGTCCGGCCCGGCGGGCGAGGCGGCCGGCGCGGACCGCGTACCGCATCGCCTCGGCCATCGCGATCGGCCGCTCGGCCCGGGTGACCGCCGAGGCGAGCAGCACGGCGTCGCAGCCCAGCTCCATCGCCAGGGCGGCCTCCGACGCCGTACCGATGCCGGCGTCGAGGATCACCGGCACCGACGCGTACTCCACGATGAGCTCGATGTTGTGTGGGTTGCGGATCCCGAGCCCGGAGCCGATCGGGGCCCCCAACGGCATCACCGCCGCGCAGCCGGCGGCCTCGAGCCTCCGGGCCAGGATCGGATCGTCGTTGGTGTACGGCAGCACCACGAACCCGTCGGCGACCAGCTGCTCCGCGGCGTCCAGCAGCTCGATCGGGTCGGGCAGCAGGGTGATCTCGTCCGCGATCACCTCGAGCTTCACCCAGTGGGTCTCCAACGCCTCCCGGGCCAGCTGAGCGGTCAGCACCGCCTCGGCGGCCGAATAGCAACCGGCGGTGTTGGGCAGGATGGCGATGCCGTGCCGGTCCAGCACGTCGAGCACAGATCCCGGTGCGCTGGCATCGACCCGCCGCATCGCCACCGTGGTCAGCTCGGTACCCGAAGCCAGCAGTGCCGCCTCTATCACCTCCAGGCTCGGTGCGCCGCCGGTGCCCATCACCAACCGGGAGGTGAACGTGCGGCCGGCGATCACCAGCGGATCGGCCGGGTCGCCGATCGCCGCATCACGTCGCGCGATCTCAACCACCCTGGACCGCCGTCACGATCTCCACCTTGGCACCCTCGGCCAGCGTCGTCTCGGCCAGCCGCGCGCGTGGCACGACCGACCCGTCCACTGCGACCGCGATGCCCCGTCGCGGTGTCGGCTCACCGCCGCCGACGACCTCACTCAGTAGCGTGCCGGGGGCCACCTCGCGCTGGGCGCCGTTCACGTAGATCCGCATCAGCGGGACTCCGTCCGGACCGGCCCGGCGAGCGTCTCGAAACGCTCGGGACCGAACGGTGCAGCCACGTCCAGCACCCGGTCGTGCAGCACCAGCTCGGCGACCACGTCCGCGGTGATCGGGGTGAGCAGCACCCCGTTGCGGTAGTGGCCGGTGGCCAGCACCAGCCCGCCGAGGCCGCCCCGGCCCAGGATCGGGGCGTTGTCCGGGGTGCCCGGTCGGTAGCCGACGGAGGTCTCGGCGAGAACGTACTCAGCACTCATCGGGATGGCCAGCCGGGCGTCGCGCAGCAGCTCGTAGACCCCGCCCGCCGTCACCCGTCGGTCGAAGCCGAGCTCCTCCGTCGTCGCACCCACGACCAGCTCACGGCCACCGTCGCGCGGCACGAGATAGATCTCGGTACCGCGGGTGAAGGCGCGGACGACGACCCCGGGCTGCGGGAAGCGGCCGGGGTCCAGGCGCAGGATCTGACCCTTGACCGGGCGGACCGGGACCGTGGGGATACCGGTCACCTGGCCGGCCCAGGCGCCGTTGGCCAGCACGACGGTGGGTGCCGCGATCGTCGAACCGTCCGCCAGCACCACCCCGGTGACCCGGTCCGCCGCGCTGGAGACGTGGTGCACGAAGCCGGCGGCCGTCCGGACCCCGACCCGCTCTCCGGCCACCGCCAGCGCGGCCAGCAGCTGCCGGTTGTCGCAGCTGGCGTCACCGGGCACCAGCAGGCCACCGCGGATGGTGGGGGCGAGCAGGGGCTCGACCTTGCGGGCCTCGCGACTGGTCAGTCGGGCCGACTCCAGGCCGAGCCGGCTCAGGTAGTCGGCCAAGGTCGCCATCCGCGCCGCATCGTCGGCGTTGTAGGCGACCGACAGGGTCGGGCCGGCCCGGAATCCGCTGGGCAGCCCGCTGGCCTCCTCGACCTCGGCGGCGAAGGTGGGGTAGCGCCGCATGGACGCCAGGTTGAGTCCGAGCAACAGCTCCTCGGTGAACGTCGTCTCGGTGACCGGGGCGAGCATGCCCGCGGCCACCGTCGACGCCGCGGCCGCGGTCTCGCCGACGACCACGACCACGTCCAGACCTCCGGCGGCCAACCGCCAGGCCGAGGACCGGCCCATCAGCCCGCCGCCGATCACCACCACGTCGGCGGTCGGGGGCAGCGCGGCGTCGGTCATGCCGCCAGTCTAGGAACTCCGGGCCGCCGATCCGGAGATCGGTAGGGTCGCGGACATGAGGGTGTGGACATGAGGGTGTGGACATGACGGTGCTGATGGGACTGCAGGCGCGACTGCGCCTGGCCCGGCTCTACCTGTGTACGGACGCACGAACCGAGCAGGGTGATCTGGCGGAGTTCTGCGAGGCCGTGTTCGCCGGTGGCGTGGACATCCTCCAGATCCGGCAGAAGGAGATGGACGCGGGAGACGAGCTCGAGGCGCTGCAGGTGGCCCGACGGGCAGCGGAGCGCCACCAGGCGATCGTCTGCGTCAACGACTCGCCGAAGCTGGCCGAGCGGTTCTCGGCCGACCTGCTGCACCTCGGGCAGACGGACGGCTCCTCCCGCCGGGCGCGTCGGCACCTGCATCGCTGGGCGATGATCGGACGCTCCACCCATGCACCGGAGCAGACCGAAGGGGCCATCGCGGACGCCGACGCCGACTACTTCTGCGTGGGACCGGTGTATGCGACCTCCACCAAACCGGACTACGAGCCGGTGGGTCTGGACCTGGTGCGCTACGCCGCCCGGGTCGCTCCGCCGAGCGAGCTGGCCGCCAAGCCCTGGTTCGCCATCGGCGGGATCGATCTCGACAACCTCGACGACGTGCTGGCCGCGGGTGCTCGGCGCGTGTGCGTGGTGCGGGCCCTCACCCTGGCCGGCGACCCGGAAGCCGCGGCGCGAGAGCTGAGCTCGCGGTTGCGGCGGGCCTGGCGGGCCGAGCCGGCGATGGAGCAGTACACCCTGGGCGCCGCCGGCTACACGGGTTCGGCGCGCTGAGGCGCGTGTCCGCGTGAACCGTACGGTCACGAAGGTCGGTGGCATCATCACCGCCGTCGCGGTCGTGCTGCTGCTGGCGTACACCTACCTGCAGTCGGGTGGTGCGCCGCCCCCCACCCCGGCTCCGGAGACCACGCCGGCTGCGACCGCCCGGGCCTCCACCGGCACCGAACCACTGCCCAGCAGCGGCGACGGTCTGGCGTGGGTCCGGTTGGCGGATCTGCCAGTTCAGGCTCGGCAGACTGTAGCCCTGATCGACGCCGGCGGACCGTTCCCGTACGCCAAGGACGGCGCGACCTTCAACAACTTCGAGGGCGTGCTGCCGAGCGAGCCGCGGGGCTACTACCTGGAGTACACGGTGAAGACACCGGGAGAGCCGGACCGTGGTGCGCGGCGGATCGTCACCGGCGATCGCGACCGGGAGCTGTTCTACACCGCCGACCACTACGAGACGTTCGCCCGGGTGCAGCGGTGACCGAGCCGGGATCCGATCCTGCGCGGACCGATCTGGCGTCGGGACGAGGTGGGGTGTACCGCGTCCTGGCGCCGCAGGACGGCGTCGAGGCGCAGCTGGTCGCGGCAGGCTGGCGGGTGGCGGTGCTGCCCGAGGTGGAGCGGACCCGCGACTTCTACTCGGAGCTGCGTCGGGCGCTGGACCTGCCGGACTGGACCGGTGCCAACCTGGATGCCTTGTGGGACGTGCTCACCGACCTGACCGAGCCGACCGCCCTGATCTGGCGCCGGTACGCCACCTTCGCGATGGCCCGCCCCGGTCTCTGGCCGCGGATCCTGGCCGTGTTGGAGGAGCGAGCCGCCCAGGATCCGCCCTTCGCCCTGGTGCTGACGTAGCGGCACCCGCGCGGAGCGACAAACAGACGCCTCAACGGGCCTGAGGACTCGAAAACGCGGCGAGTCGCCCACTGAGCCCGTGGTCTGTCACGGCATCGTCAGGTGCTTCGGTGCGCCGCCGCCGACGCGAGCGCCGTCAGCCCGTCCCGACCGGCGGTGCTCACCGAGGGGTCGGCCAGGGCCGCGACGGCTGCGTCGAAGTAGCTGGCGATCATCGTCTCCACCGCCTCGTGCGCGCCGCAGTCGACGATGACCCGCTGCAGCGCGGCCACCCCGTCCGCGTCCAGCTCCGGGTCGCCCAGGCGCTCGGTCAGCAGGGTGCGGCCGGCGTCGTCGGTGTGGGCCATCGTGTACGCGATCAGCACCGTGCGCTTGCCCTCCCGCAGGTCGTCGCCCACAGGCTTGCCGGTCACCTCCGGGTCGCCGAAGACGCCGAGCAGGTCGTCGCGGAACTGGAAGGCCCGGCCGAGGGGGGAGCCGTAGGCCGCCAGTGCGTCCACCAGGTCCGCGGATCCGCCCCCGATGACCGCCCCGAGCTGGGCCGGCCGGTAGACGGTGTAGCGCGCCGACTTGTACTCCACCACTCGGATCGCCGCGGCCAACGCGTGGTCGAGGTCGAAGCCGAGCGGGCGCGACTGGGCCGCCACGTCGAGGTACTGCCCGCAGGTCACCTCGGTGCGCATGGCCTGCGCGATGGCGAGCGCCCCGGGGAGGGAGGCGGTCGGCAGGGCGGCCTGCTCCAGCATCTCCACCGACCACATCACCAGCAGGTCGCCGAGCAGGATCGCCCCGGCCCGGCCGAAGGTCTCGTGATCTCCGAGTCGACCGTCGGCCAGATGCAGACTCTCGAACTGCCGGTGCGCGGACGGGTCGCCCCGGCGTGTGTCGGAGTCGTCCATCACGTCGTCGTGCACCAATGCGCTGGCGTGCAGCAGCTCGAGGCTGGCGGCGGCCGCGAGCACGGCGTCCAGCGCGGTCTCCTCGGGCTCCAGGCCGACAGCGGCCACGTGCCCCCAGACGCAGAACGCCGGACGCAGCCGCTTGCCCCCGGCCAGCAGCCGGGAGGTGAGGGCCAGCAGCGGACCGATCTCGGGCTGCAGGTCACCCAGCCGGTCCGCCTGCCGCGCCAGGAAGCCCGTGATCCGGTCGTCGATCGCTGCCCGGAACGGCGCTCCGAGGGGTCGGCGAGGATCCAGGATCAGTGAGACAGCGGGGGCGTCGACCACATGGTGAGCCTACGGAGCCTGCCCCAGACCCGTCGTTAGGGTGGCGGGCATGGTCGGTCGGCTCTCGTACGCGTCACGCCCGGCGACCATCACCGAGCTGCTGGACGCCGGTGATCGGCCGCTGGTGTCCTTCGAGCTGTTCCCGCCGAAGGACGACGACCAGGGGCGGGTGCTGTGGGACACCGTGCGGCGGCTGGAGGCCCTCGGGCCTGACTTCGTGTCGGTGACGTACGGCGCCAGCGGCTCGACCCGCGACCGCACCATCGACGTGACCCGGGCCATCGCCGAGAACACCACCCTGCGGACGATGGCCCACCTGACCTGCGCCAGCCAGTCGCGGGACCGGCTGCGTCGGGTCGTGGGGTCGTACGCCGATGCGGGGATCCGGCACATCCTGACCATCCGCGGGGACATGCCCGGGGGACCGACCCAGCCCTGGGTGCGCCACGCCGAGGGACTCGCGAACGCGACCGAGCTGGTCGAGCTGGTCAGCGACCTCGGCGACTTCTGCATCGGGGTCGCCGCCTTCCCCGACCTGCATCCCGAGCGCAAGGACGCCGCGCTGGACGCCCGGGTGCTGGTGGAGAAGGAGCGCGCAGGGGCGGGGTTCGCGATCAGTCAGCTGTTCTTCACCGCTGAGCGCTACATCGAGCTGGTGGATCGGGTCCGCTCGCTTGGCTCGGACCTGCCGATCATCCCGGGCATCATGCCGGTCACCAGGCTGAACCAGATCCAGCGGTTCGCCGAGCTGTCCGGGGCGGACCTGCCCCGCTTCGTGGTGGATCGGCTGAACTCGGCCGGCGCCGACCCGGCCGCCGTCCGTCGAGTGGGTGTCGAGCTGGCCACCGAGCTGAGCCGGCAGCTGCTGGAGGGCGGCGCCCCGGGTCTGCACTTCATCACCATGAACCGCTCCACCGCGACCTTGGAGATCCTGGCCGGCGTGGAGTCCCTCGCCCGCGTGCGCTGACCCGCGGGAGCGACCTCAGGCGAGGTGCTTGCGCCAGGCCGGATCCGGTCCGAGGTCGAGCGTCATCAGCCGCTGGGTGGGCCGGGTCAACGCCACGTAGAGCGAGCGCAGTCCACCGGCGGACTCGGCCACGATCGTGTCCGGGTCGACGACCAGCACGCCGTCGTACTCCAGCCCCTTCGCCTGCAGGGCCGTCACCACCAGTACCCGCTCGTCCCGACCACCGACGCCTTGGTCCAGCGCCCGGTTCACCTCGGCCACCAGGGACGGCGGCGCGACGACCCCGACGGTGCCCTCGACGGAGGCGAGCAGCGCCTGGGCGGCGTCGCGGACGCCGCTGCCGAGCTCGTCGGCCGTGCGCAGCTCGGGATCCACGCCGGTGGAGCGGACCGCTTGCGGCAGATCGGCCTCCGGGTAGGCGTGCACCACGACCTTCGCCGCGAGATCGAACACCTCGGCCGGGGACCGGTAGTTGGTGCTCATCCGGAATCGGCGCAGGGGCGCGCTGCCGGTCAGCTCGGTCAGCGCTCGTTCGGTCTCGTGCTGGTCGGGCCAGGAGCTCTGCGCCGGGTCGCCGACGATGGTCCAGCTCGCGCTCGGACCCCGGCGCCGCAGCATCCGCCAGCCCATCGGGGTGATGTCCTGCGCCTCGTCGACCAGGATGTGGGCGAACGTGTCGTGCGGGGTGGCGAACGGATCGACCTCCCGCTGCGGGGCCAGCCGCTCCATCGTGGTGACCAGCTCGGTCACCTCCGAGTCGTCCTCGAGGAACAGCGAGACCTCACGCTCTTCGGGCTCGGGTAGCGGCCCGAGTCGGTGGACGAGCTCGTCCAGCAGCGCCGCATCGGCGATGGTCCAGTCGCGGGCGCCCTGGCGATCACGATAGGACGCACTCAACAGCTCCGCGTCGTCGGCGCTCAGGATGCCGGCGGCCAGCCGCGCGGTCAGGGTCGGAGAGGCGAGCCGGGCCAGCGTGTCGGTCGCGTTCACCCGCGGCCACCAGGCGTTGGTGAACACCGCGAACGCCGCGCTGTCGGTGACCCGCTCGTCGAAGTCTTCCCGCTCGAGGTCGATGTCACCGCGCTTGCGCCACAGCGCGGCGAGCAGCGCCCGCTCGGCGGGCTCCCGGCCGGCGTTCAGCTTGGTGTGGGCCAGCACCTCGGCCCGGATCCGGGCGAGCTCGTCGGCTCCCAGCCGGAGCACGTCACCCTGCATGGTCACGAACAGCTCCAGCGGGACGTCCTGCCAGGGCTCGTTCACGAGCCGCTTCAGCACAGAGACCATCCGCAGGCTGCCCTTGATGGTCGCGACGGCCGCGTCGTCGGCGCGCTCGCCGCGGAGCTCGACCACGTCGGCGGCGACCGCCCCGATCGACCGCAGGGTGACGGCATCCTCGCCGAGAGACGGCAGCACCCGCTCGATGTAGGTCATGAAGACCTGGCTGGGTCCGACCACCAGCACCCCACCGTTCTCGAACCGGCGGCGGTGCGAGTAGAGCAGGAAGGCCGCCCTGTGCAGCGCGACGACCGTCTTGCCGGTGCCGGGACCGCCGGAGATCATCGTGAAGCCCTGCCACGGTGCCCGGATGGCCTCGTCCTGCTCGGACTGGATGGTGGCGACGATGTCGCGCATCTGCGGTCCGCGCGCCCGACTCAGCGCGGCCATCAGGGCACCCTCGCCGACCACCACGAGCTCCGCGTCGGCGCCCTCGCCCAGCAGGTCGTCCTCGATGCCGATCACCCGGTCGCCCGAGCAGCGGAGCACCCGACGACGCACGACCTCCATCGGGTTGACCGGAGTGGCTCGATAGAACGGCTCGGCCGCCGGGGCCCGCCAGTCGATCACCAGGGGCTCGTAGTCGACGTCGCGGACGCCGATCCGGCCGACGTAGCGGATCTCACCGTCGGTGCGGTCCAGCCGACCGAACACCAGACCCTCGTGCTCGGCGTCCAGCACCGCGAGACGCTTGGCGGCCTGGAAGGCGAACACGTCGCGTTCGTACAGGCCGGTGCCGTCCTCCTCGCGGACGAAGCTGCCCCGGTCCGACTTGTAGAGGTTCGCGCCCTCGGAGGCCACCTGCTGGGCGGAGCGCGTGGCCTCGTCGAGACGGGCGTAAACGAGATCCACGTGCGCCTGCTCGACGGCCAGCTCGTGCTCCAGCGTCGCTTGCTTCAAGAAGAACCTGGCCTTACCTGCGTGACTGCCGAAAACGGACGACTCACTCTACTCGCGCGCCGGGAGTCGGTCGAGCGAGTGTCAGCCGATCAGCTCGTGCACCGCGTACGAGGCCAGCGCACCGGACAACACGGTGGCCGCCGGGCTGTTGCCGGCCGGGGACCAGGGGCCGGCGAGCAGCAGGCGATCCAGGCCACTGCGGATGGGAGGACGGTCGAGCCAGCTCTCGAAACCGTGCCAGGCCGCACCGGCTCCCGGATCCGGGTGGCGGCTCTGCCAGTCGTGGACACTGCACAGCGTGCCGGCCGTGACCGGTCGCCGGTAGGTGACCGTCGGCACCCCGACACCGTCGAGGCGGATGGTCTCCTCGACGCGTCCGCGGGCCCAGTCGGCGGCGGGCGGCAGCAGATCGTGGGTCACGGTCGGGGCTGGCGCCGGGGCGAGATGGCGCAGCCGCTTCCGCAGCGCCCGGGACCGGAAGCGAGGCAGCCCGGCGGCCTGCAGCTGCCACGGGTCGGCGGTCCACACCACGGCGGCCGCGGCCACTCGCGCGTGGGTCGTGACCACCCCGCGGATCCGGCCCTGGTCCAGGTCGAGCTGATCGACCCGCTCGTCGAGGCGGATGTCGACGCGCCGCAGCCGGGCCCGCTCGATCAGCGCATCGATCAGCGTCGACGTACGCCCGGTCCGGTCCCGGTGGTCGTCGACGCAGTCCGACTGCAGGGTCCAGCGCCCGAAACGGCGCTCGATGGACTGGGACACAGCGCACCAGGCCGGGGTGGTCTCGGGTTCGCCACCCTGGCGGTAGGCACCGGCGCGCAGCACCGCAGCCAGGTGGGGCTGATCGATCTCGTCGGCCAGCTCGGCGATGGTCCGCTCCTGCCGGATCCGGCGCCGGACGGGTCCGGTGAGCTCGGCGCGGCCGGTCAGCTCGGCCTCCCAGCCCAGCTTGCGTACGGTCTGCCAGACGTCGTCGAGGTGGTCGACCAGGGTGCGCCACCGGTCGGCGGTCGCGGTGCCGTACGCCTCTTCGTGCACGGCGAACAGCTCTCCCCGATCGGTGGGCCAGCGCAGCTCGGTGCCGTCGGCGAACACGTAGGTGGCCGGCTCTGCGGCCGACAGAGCGGCGGCCGAGCGGTCGAACTCCTCGGCCAGGGTGCGGCCGCTCTTGCGGTACAGGTCGCGCCACGGCGCCGGGAACTCCAGCACCGGCGGTGCGTCGTCGAGCACCACCGTGCCGCCCGCGAACTCCTCCGTCCGGCACGCCCAGCGCCCCCCGAGCCGATCCGTGGCCTCGTACAGGCGGACGGGATGGCGCGCCTTGGCCAGGCGGACGGCGGCCGCCAGTCCAGCCAGGCCACCACCCACCACGACGACGGGTGGACCGTCTGCCGTTCCTCTCGCGCGCGCCACCGTCACAGTTGGTCAGCCTAACGTCGCATCGCGACCGCGGGCCGTTACGCTGCGGCGGTGCAGATCGCCGTGACCGGATCCATCGCCATGGACCACCTGATGACCTTTCCGGGCCGCTTCGCCGAGTCGTTGGTGGTCGAGCACCTCGACAAGATCTCGCTGAGCTTCCTGGTGGAGGACCTGCAGATCAAGCGGGGCGGGATCGCGCCCAACGTGTCGTTCGGCCTCGCCGCCCTCGGCCTGAACCCGCTGCTCGTCGGTTCGGTGGGGGAGGACTTCGGTGAGTACCGCGCCTGGCTCGACCGGCACGGCGTGCTCACCTGGCCGATCCACGTGTCCGAGACCAAGCACACGGCCCGGTTCGTCTGCACCACCGATGCGGACAACGCCCAGATCGGTTCGTTCTACACCGGGGCGATGGCCGAGGCTCGCCAGATCGAGCTCGCCCCGATCGCCGCCAAGGTGGGTGGGCTGGATCTGGTGATCATCTCCCCGAACGACCCCGAGGCGATGCAGCGGCACACCGACGAGTGCCGGGCCCGGGGCTACCGGTTCATCGCCGATCCGTCCCAGCAGATGGCCTGGCTGGACGGACCGTCGATCACCCGGCTGATCGACGGCGCCGACTACCTGTTCTCCAACGACTACGAGGACACCCTGATCACCCAGAAGACCGGCTGGTCGCACGACGAGATCGTGTCCCGGGTGGGTGTGCGGGTGATGACTCGCGGCCGACGTGGGGCCCGGGTCGAGGTGGCGGGTCAGGAGCCGATCGACGTGCCGATCGCCCAGGAGACGGCCAAGGCCGATCCGACCGGGGTGGGGGACGCCTTCCGCGCCGGCTTCATCGCCGGGCTGTCCTGGGGTGTGTCCCTGGAGCGCTGTGCCCAGGTCGGCTCCATGCTGTCCGCGTACGTGATCGCGGTGGTCGGCACCCAGGAGTACCGGTTCAACGGCTCGTTCCAGCGCCGGTTCGCCGAGGCGTACGGCGACGAGGCCGCCGCCGACATCGGCCCACACCTCGCGGGTCTGCGGCTGTGACGGAGCCGGTGGTCGGTGTGACCGGGTCCGGGTCCGCGCCGCGCGTGGTGATCACGTACTGCACGCAGTGCCGGTGGCTGCTCCGCGCCGGCTGGTTGGCTTCGGAGCTGCTGACCACGTTCACCACCGATCTCGGGGAGATCGCTCTGGTGCCGGGGACCGGCGGTGTGTTCCGGATCGAGATCGACGACGAGCTGCTCTGGGACCGTACGCGGGACGGTGGCTTCCCCGAGATCGCTCCGCTGAAACGGCTGGTCCGTGACCGGGTCGCCCCTGACCGTTCCCTCGGCCACACGGACTCTGTCTAATGGCGCTGCTCGACTCTTCTTGACGGCGCTGCTCGCCCGCGCCTTGGGGCCGCTCGTTCGTCGCGGGAAGACACCGGACGAAAGAGCGTGTCCGATGTCTCCCCGCTCCAGCACTCGCGGCCGCGGGGCTTGCGCTGCGCCTGAGGTACGTGACGGCTTGCGCTGCGTCTGAGTCGGCGTGGCTAGGCTCCGGGACATGACCGACGAGACCGCACCCGAACCGTTCATCCCCGTCGACGAGAGCTGGGATCGCGCGCTGTGCGTGGTGGCGCATCCTGATGATCTCGAGTTCGGTGCGGCTGCGGCCGTGGCCCGTTGGACCGAGCAGGGCAAGACCGTGGTGTACGCGATGGTCACCAGCGGCGAGGCCGGCATCGACGGAATGAGCCCGGACGAGTGCCGGGTCGTCCGGGAGGCAGAGCAGGTCGAGTCGGGTCGGATCGTCGGCGTCGACGTGGTCGAGTTCCTGGGCCAGCCGGACGGGGTGCTGGAGTACGGCGTGGGGCTGCGCACGGTGATCTGTGCGGCGGTGCGCCGGCATCGGCCCGAGATCGTGATCACCAACAACTTCCGACCCACCTGGGGCGGTCAGTCACTCAACCAGGCCGACCACATCGCGGTCGGCGCAGCCACCCTGGACGCGGTCCGCGACGCCGGGAACCGGTGGGTGTTCCACGACCAGATCGCCGCGGGACTGCAGCCCTGGGGTGGCGTCAAGCAGGTCTGGGCCGCGGGATCGCCGAACAGTCGGCACGCCGCCGAGACGACCGGGACGTTCGGTCGCGGCGTAGCTTCCCTGGAGGCTCACCGGGCCTACATCGACGGGCTCGGCTGGGAGTTCTTCGACCCGCGGGAGTTCTTGGAGGGTGCGGCTCGGCCCGCCGGCACCCGACTCGGCGTACCGATGGCGACGACGTTCGAGGTGTTCGACATGGGATGGGGTGGGTGACCGCTCCGTGACCTACGGACCGGTGCAACGTTCCGATCACGACACGACACGCTGGGGCGGCGATGCTCGACGAGGTGTCGGCGGCGCCGTGTAGCGTGGCTCCTAGTTCGAACGCGATTTCGATTCAGGGCTTGGGGAAGACCTGGTCGCGGTGGTGGTCGGATCGACGCAGTGATTCGCGCCTGCGTGCCCGGGCTGGCCCCGGCGCGGACGGACCTCGACCCCCGTGCGTGCCGGGCCTCCCGATGGGCTGACGCATGACATTGCCGGCCGCCGGTGGGTGACCCTGCTGCCGTCCGGATAGCCTCACGGGTGAGCCCAGATCGAGGAGGACGAATGCCGGACCTGCGTCGCCGCCGACCCGTGTCCCAGTCGCACCTCGACGACCTCCTCACCGCACAGCTCGCTGTCTGGTCGGTCGACCACCCCGGCCGTGACGTCGTGGATCTGGGCGGGGGGACCGGCGGGATGGCGATGGGGTTGGGAGCCAAGGGTTACCGGGTGCGGGTGGTGGATCCCAGTCCCGACGCCCTGGCCGCGCTGGAGCGGCGTACGGCCGAGGAGGGTCTGGCCGACCTGGTGACGGCGATCCAGGGTGATGCGACAGAGCTCATCGAGATGGTGGGCGCCGCGGGCGCAGACCTGGTGATCTGTCACAAGGTGCTCGAGGTGGTCGACGACCCCGAGCAGGCCCTCGCGGCGGTCGCGGGCGTCCTCCGGTCGGGCGGAGCGCTCAGCCTGCTGGTGGCCCAGCGGCACGCGGCGGTCCTGACGCAGGCCCTGTCCGGTCACATCACGCAGGCTCGACGCGCCTGGAACGATCCCGACCGCTTCGATCGTGAACGGATCTTGGCGTTGGTCGCGGCCGCCGGATTCGGGGTGCGGGCCACGCACGGTGTCGGGACGATCTCCGGTCACGTCGCCGAGTCCGTCCTCGAGACCGAGCCGGGAGCCCACGCCGAGCTGCTGGAGCTGGAGGCCGAAGTCGCCGAGGATCCAGCTTTCCAGGCGCTCGCCCCGCACCTGCACGTCTTCGCGGTCAGGCCCTAGCCGCTCGAGCCACCAGCTCCGGTACGACATCGGCCGGGGCCGGCATCGCGGCGATCTCGACGGCGATCCGGACCGCGGTCTCCCGCTCAGGGCACTCTCCCAGCAGCGGACCGACGAGCGAGGCGATCGAGCCGGGCGCGTGGTCCTCGTTCGCCTGGTGGTGTCCGGCTCCGGACCGGGAGATGAGGTCGGCGTTGAACGGCTGATCGGCACCCTGCGGCAGGATCACCTGAGGCAGCCCGGCCTCGAGAGCCGCGAGCACCGTGCCGGTGCCACCGTGATGGACGATCAGATCCACCCGGCCGAGCACCTCCGCCTGGGGGACGAACCGCTCCACGTGCACGTTGCTCGGCAACTCGCCCAGCAACGTCGGATCCCCCTCGGGACCCACGGCGACCAGCAGGTCGACATCGAGGGAGGCGATCTCCGAGGCCGCGCGACGGAGGACCTCGACAGCGCCGAACGAGACCGTGCCCAGGGTCAGGTAGACCCGCGGTCGGACGGCGCCGGCGGTCAGCCAGCCCGGTAGCGGGGTCTCCGCGGCGCGCCAGGCCACCGACCGGATCGGGATCCGCGGTGCCTCGTCGGACGGCATCTCGTCGGACGGCATCTGCAGCGACGGCGGGCACGGATCGAGGACGGCCTGGCCGAGCAGCTTCGCATCGGGCGGGGTGAGTCCGCGCTCCAGCCACAGCTCTCGCTGGTAGCCGATGGTGACCGGGTGCAGGGTCGCGGCCATGAACGGCACCAGACCGATCGCGAAGGCCAGAGTCGGGATGTCCAGCAGGTTGCCGGCGATCGCGGCGCCGAGATGCAGCGGCTCCGTCACGAGCAGATCGGCGCGCTCGCTGGTCAGCACCTCGAGCATGGTCGCAGTGGTGGCCCCCGCCGTGACATCACCGAACATGGCCAGCGTGGCCTCGAAGCCGTGCAGGTCGGGGTGGCGACGTCGTACCTCCTGCTCGGCCCACGCGAGGTCGACCGCGGCCGGTAGTCCCGGCACCGTCCGTAGCGGCAGTCGGTTCAGGAACGGGGCGCCGGTGGCCACCACCACCTCGTGCCCGGCGTCCTGGCAGGCGACCGCGAGCGGCAGCATGGGGAACAGGTGCCCGTACGCGCCGAGCGCCGCGAAGACGACCTTCATGTCGCCGATGATGGCAGAACGTGTCCATTCGACGAATAGAATATGTGTACGATAACCGGGTGACCGCCCGGATCATCATGCACGTCGACATGGACGCGTTCTACGCCTCGGTGGAGCTCCGTCGCCGCCCCGAGCTGCGCGGCCGACCGGTGATCGTCGGCGGTTATCCTCGCGGGGTGGTGCTGTCGGCGACGTACGAGGCGCGGGCCTTCGGAGTCCGTTCGGGGATGGCGTCGTCGCAAGCCATTCGCCTGGCCCCGACCGCGACCTTCCTCAGCCCGGACTTCGACTCCTACAGCGCGGTGTCCGCCGGCATCGGCGCGGTCTTCCGCTCTGTCACCTCCGTCGTGGAGGCGGCGTCGATCGACGAGGCCTACCTGGACGTCACCGGCGCCCGTCGGATGTTCGGCTCCCCGGTGGAGATCGGGGAGTACGTGCGGGCGGTCGTGGCCGACGAGCAGCAGATCTCCTGCTCGGTGGGCATCGGGCCCACGAAGTTCGTGGCCAAGGTCGCCTCCAAGCAGGCCAAGCCGGACGGGCTCGTCGAGGTGCCGCCCGATGGGGTCGAGGCGTTCCTGCACCCGTTGCCGGTGGAGGCGATGTGGGGTGTCGGGGTCAAGACCGCCGAACGACTGCACAACCTCGGCATCACCACCGTCGGCGACCTGGCTCACACCCCACGCGGCGGATTGCGGCGGACCTTCGGACCGCACGCCGGTGGCATGCTCCGGGAGCTCGCCTGGGGTCGCGACGGACGCCGGGTCGTGATCAGCGAGCCGGAGCGGAGCATCGGCTCGCAGGAGACGTTCGGAGCCGACAGCGACGAAGTGCAGGTGGTGCGGCGCGAGCTGCTGCGGATGGCCGACAAGACGGCCGGTCGGCTACGCAAGGCCGGGCTGGTCGGCCGGACGGTGACGATCTCCGTACGGTTCGCGGACTTCGCCGAGCTGACCCGGTCCGCGACTCTCTCGTCTCCGACGGCGGTGACCGAGGAGATCTACACCGCCGCCCTCGGGCTGTACCAGCGCCTTTGTCTCGATCGGGCGCGCATCCGCCGGGTGGGGGTCCGGGTCGAGGGCCTCGTGCCGGTGGAGAAGGCCTGCCTCCAGCCCACCCTGATCGAGCCGGAGCACGGGTGGCGAGACGCCGACCAGGCCATCGATGCCGCGGTCGTGCGCTTCGGGCCCGGAGCGGTCCAGCGCGCGGTGCTGACTCGCCGCATCTCCCGGCCGCCGGGGGCGACCTGGCTGCCGCGGAGCGCGATGTCGGATCCGGCCGAGGGTAGATCGGAGGGGATGTCGCATCGGGACCCGGTGTCTGAGGGAAGCTGAAGAGTCTGGACAACGAGTCGAGAGCGTTACCACAGGAGAGTTTCGCTCGACACCTGCGACACATACACTGGCGTCACCAATGGCGTTGCTCTCGGGGATGTGAATCTGAGTCCGAGGTCCGTGCCGAATACCTTCAGCGCGTACAGTGAGAG
>DATDAP010000098.1:0-12257 GCA_036525335.1 Microlunatus sp.
GTCGGGCGGTATCCCGACCACGTTGTTGATCGTCATGTCCTACGCCGACTACCTGGCTGGGCAGGGGGTCGCCCACTACGGCGACGGCACTCCCGTGTCGGTAGCGAATGCTCTCGTCCTGGCCGATCAGGCGGATCTGGCGTGGTGTGTGAAGGCGCCGAAGGGGGCGGTGCTGGATCTGTACCGGTCCCGGCGGATCGCCTCGCCGGCGCAGACGTTGGCGTTGATCGCCCGGGACGGCGGCTGTTCGTTTCCGGGCGACAACTGGACTCCCCAAGACCCCCTCGACCTCCACTGAGTGATATCGACTCGGGCTGAACCAACCAAGATCACGCCGACCGCCCCAGGACTCCGCCTGCGGCGGTTCTCGGCATGCCGTGACAGTTGTCCGTGCGGGTCGGCCTGCGGACCCGTCGGGGGAGCCGCCAGCGGTCGGCGAATGCGCGTCGGTCACGCGGCCGCGATGGCCTCGATCTCCAAGAGCTGCTCGGGCGAGGACAGGAACGGCACCACCAGGGCGGTGATGGCCGACTGCGGTTGGGGCATCAGCTCGGCGGCAACCGGCATGAAGCCCTCGAAGTCGGCCGGGTTGGTCAGGTAGATGGTGAGTTTCACGATGTCGTCGAGACCCAGCTCCGCTTCCGCCAGGACGGCGGTGATCCGTCCGATCACTTCTCGGGCCTGGGCCTCGATGCCCGCCAGCCAGTGACCATCGGAGTCGGTGCCCACCTGTCCGGAGACGAACACGAGCCGCTGAGCTCCGGTGACCTCCAGTCCCTGGGCGTACGGGACCGGCGGGACGCGCGTGGGCTGGAGGACACGCTTGGTGAGGGTGCTGGTCATGGCCGGCCTTTCGTCGTGGACTACAAGAGGGGACAGCGTCGCAGTCGCCTCAGACAGTCGTCCCGGCCAGCGGCCGAGCCGCCGGCGCGATCAACCCGGCAACGATCACCAGGGCCAGCACGGCGATGAACGAGTGCAGCAGACCGATGTGCTCGCCGAGCATGGCCAGCACAGGCGGTCCGAACAGGAAGGCGGCGTAGCCGACCGTGGCCGCCGCACTGACGCGGGCGGAGGCGGTCCGCGGGTCGTCGGCCGCGGCGGACATGCCGACCGGCAGCCCGAGCGAGGTGCCGAGACCCCACATGGCGATACCCACGGAGGCCGTCACCGCGTTGGGCCCGAAGATCGTGATGGTGAGCCCGAGGGCGGCGACCAGGGCCGAGGCGCGCAGTGTGGCGACCCGTCCGAAGCGGTCGATCAGCAGCACGCCGAACAGGCGTCCGACGGTCATGGTGACCACGAAGATGCCGAACATCGCAGCACCCACTGTCTCGCTGACCCCGTAGCCGTCGACCGTGGCCAGCGGCAGCCAGTCCTCGGCCGCGCCCTCGGCGAAGCCCATGCCGAGCACCATCAGACCGATCAACAGGGTCCGCGGATCCTTCCAGACGGCCAGCCGCTCCGTGGTCGTGAGCTTGGGTTGCGTGCCGCTCGCTCGGCCGACACCTTCCGGGACGAGTCGGACAGCCGGGATGACGGCGGTGACCAGGATCACCGCGGCCACACTCAGGTGGACGGCGACCGAGACCCCGAGGATGGTGGCGAGCACGCCCAGAGCGGCGCCGGTCAGGGTGCCGATGCTGTACATGGCGTGGAAGATGGGCATCACCGTGCGGCCGAGAACCCGCTCGCTGGCTGCCCCGGCGACGTTCATCGACACGTCACAGGTGCCGAAGCCGAAGCCGAAGACGAGCAGCCCGGCGAACACGACACCGGAGGAGGCCAGGCTCGCGCCGACCGCGACCACGACCAGACCGAGTGCCGCGGTGAGCAACGCGGTCCGGATTACCGGTCGCGCGCCGAAGCGACCGATCAGGGCACCGGCCGAGACGAGACCGAAGATGGCGCCGCCGGCGATGGCGAAGATCAGCCACCCCATGTGACCGGTGGAGGCGCCGAGCACGTCCCGGACGGCCGGGGTGCGGGACACCCAGGCCGCGAGGGCGAACCCGCAGGCGGCGAAGACGACGAACATGGCGTTCCGCCAGACGCGGGCGGCGTCGGCGCTGTGGTCGCTGCGCTGGGTGTGATCGATGCGCTCGGGGCGCAGCGTGGTCATGACGGAGAACCTCGGTGTGTCGTGATGGAACAGTAGCTGGCGACTGCACTTGTACGATCGTACAGATTTTGTGTACGTATGTACAACTGCGCTCAGAGCGAACCTATTCCTCGGCCGGAAGACCGCTCAGCAGCTCCAGCGCACGACGGATCTCCGGGCCGTCGCTCGACTCGCGGGCCAACCCGCGGTAGGTGAAGAGTCCCTCCACGTAGGTGTCGATCAGACGCGCCGTGACGGGATCGAAGAAGGGCGCGAGGGCCTGTTGGCTGCGCGCGAACCAGGCCTCGACCAGGCCGGCGATCTCGGGCCGACGGATCGCGAAGGCGTAGAACTCATAACTCAGCGCCAGTTCGCGGGGATCGTCGAAGTCGTGCACCATGAAGTCGGTGATGGCGGTGATCGCCTCCTGCGCCGACCGGGCCGGCGAGAGCCGCGACTCGAACCGCTCCGAGATCTGGTCGGCGAACTTGCCGAACGCCGCACCGAGCAGGTCGCCCAGATCGGCGAAATAGTACGTCGTCGAGCCTAGCGGCACCCCCGCGGCAGCGGCCACCCTCCGGTGGGTGGTTCCGGCGACCCCGTGTTCGGCGATCACGCCGAGCGCGGTGTCGATCAGCAGGTCGCGGCGAGACGCCGTGCCACGACGGCTGGCGGCTGCGGGCATGGCCCCACGCTAGTGCTTTCCTGGGTGAGCACTGGGCAGCGAGACCGGCCACCGGAATTCCTGCGGTGGGCAACAAGATCTTCGCTTCGTGGGCTCGCCGACCACATCATTGACGGCAGGTCTCCAGGCTCCTAGGTTCCGCGTATGAGCACAGAGTCAGTCACGGCGACGGGTGGCAAAGGGCTGGCCGTCGGAACTCTCGGCCTGGCGGGGTCCGTCGTCATCGGACTCGCGTCCACCGCACCCGTCTACTCCCTGGTCGCGACCCTCGGGTTCGTCGTGCTGGCGGTGGGTGCCCAGGCGCCGATCGCGTTCATCATCGCCTTCCTCCCGATGCTGTTCATCGCCGCCGCCTACCAGGAGCTGAACCGGGAGATCCCCGACTGTGGCACCACGTTCACCTGGGCGACCAAGGCGTTCGGACCGCGGGTGGGTTGGATGGGCGGTTGGGGCGTGGCGGTGGCCGGCATCGTCGTGCTCGCCAACCTCGCGCAGATCGGCGGCATCTACTTCTGGCTGATCTTCGGTCAGGACGAGCTGGCCGAGAGCACCCTCGTGGTCACGGCGACGGGCGTCGTGTTCATCGCCTTGATGTGCTGGGTGAGCTATCGCGGGCTGGAGATCGGGGAGCGACTGCAGGTCGTCCTGCTCGGGTTGCAGTATCTGGCGCTGGTTCTGTTCGTCGTGTTCGTGATCTACCGGATTGCCACCGGCCAGGCGCCGGCCACCGAGCACTTCTCCTGGCAGTGGTTCAACCCGTTCGCCTTCGCCGACTACTCGGGCTTCATCGAGGCCGTGCTGCTGGCCCTGTTCATCTACTGGGGCTGGGACACATGCCTGGCCCTCAACGAGGAGACCCGGGACCCCAAGCGCATCCCGGGACAGGCCGCCATCATCTCGACGGCCATCTTGTTGGTCACCTACGTCGGGGTCACTGTCGCAGCGATGGCGTACGCGGGGGTCGGCGAGGACGGGTTGGGACTCGGCAACGAGGCGAACGCCGATGACGTCTTCCTGGCCCTCAAGGACGGCGTGATGGGGCCGATGGCCATCGTGCTGGTGATCGCGGTGCTGGTGTCGGCCGTCTCCTCGACCCAGACCACGATCCTGCCGACGGCCCGCGGCACCTTGTCGATGGCCACCTACCGAGCCCTGCCGAGCCGGTTCAAGACCGTGCACCCGCGCTTCAGCACTCCGTCCTTCTCGACCCTGATGATGGGTGTGGTGGCCAGCGCCTACTACATCGGCATGACCTTGATCAGCGACAACATCCTGCAGGACTCGATCACCTCGCTCGGGCTGGCGATCGCCTTCTACTACGGCATCACCGGCTTCGCCTGTGTCTGGTACTTCCGCAAGGAGCTGACCAGCTCAGCCCGCAATCTCTTCCTGAAGGGCATCCTGCCGTTGCTCGGGGCCCTGATGCTGCTCTACGCGTTCGTGCAGTCGGCCTACGACATGTGGGATCCGGAGTATGGCAACACCGTGCTGTTCGGCATCGGCGGCACGTTCGTGGTGGGCATCGGCGCGCTGTTGATCGGGGCCGTGCTGATGGTGGTCTGGTCGTTCTTCGCCGAGGCCAAGCCGTTCTTCGCCGGCGAGAGCCTGAACCGCGAGACCCCGGTGCTGGTGCCGGAGGAACCCGAGGTCTACCAGCGCAGCGTGGACGGCGGTCTGATGTGATCGGACCAGAGCCGGAGGTCGAGTCCTGAACGCTGCACCCTCGTACGCCAGTGGCACCTCCCTGCTGCCACTGCTCGGCGACACCATCGGTGCCAACCTGGACCGCACCCGGCAACGCGTGGGTCCCGACCACGAGGCGCTGGTCGAGTGCGCGACGGGTCGTCGGTTCACGTACGGCGAGCTGGTCGCCGAGATCGACGCGTGTGCCGTCGGTCTGGACGAGCTCGGGGTGCGTAAGGGTGATCGGGTGGGCCTCTGGGCGCCGAACTGCGCGGAGTGGGTGTTCGTCCAGTACGCGACGGCGAAGCTGGGGGCGATCCTGGTCAACGTCAACCCGGCGTACCGGAGGAACGAGCTCGCGTACGTGCTGCAGCAGGCGGGTATCTCGGTGCTCGTGAGCGCGCCGGGCTTCAAGACGAGTGACTATCGCGCCATGGTCGCCGAGGTGCGCGCCGAGTGTCCGGAGCTACGCGAGGTGATCTTCCTCTCCGATCCGAGCTGGGAGACGATGCTGGCCGTCGGCCGCTCCGGTGATCATGGCGTGCTGCTCGAGCGCTCACGCCACCTGTCGGCCGACGACCCGATCAACATCCAGTACACGTCCGGCACCACCGGGTTCCCCAAGGGCGCCACCCTCACCCACCACAACCTGCTGAACAACGGCTTCTCCGTCGGCGAGGGCTGTGGCTACACCGAGGCCGATCGGGTCTGCATCCCGGTGCCGTACTACCACTGCTTCGGGATGGGCATGGGTAACTTGGGCTGCACCTCCCACGGCGCCACCATGATCATCCCGGCGCCCGGCTTCGACCCGGCGCTGACCCTGCGGGCTGTCCAGGACGAACGGTGCACCAGCCTGTACGGGGTGCCGACCATGTTCATCGCCGAGCTCGGCCTGTCCGACGCCGCCGACTACGACCTCAGCAGCCTGCGGACCGGCATCATGGCCGGCTCCCCGTGTCCGGTCGAGGTGATGCAACGCGTGGTGGAGGAGATGGGGATGGCCGAGGTGACCATCTGCTACGGGATGACCGAGACGTCACCGGTGTCGACCCAGACCAGCATCGACGACGACCTCGAACGTCGGACGTCGACCGTGGGCCGCGTCCGACCGCACCTCGAGGTCAAGATCATCGATCCCACCACCGGGCTGACCGTGCAACGTGGCGAGCCGGGGGAGTTCTGCACCCGGGGCTACTCGGTGATGCTCGGCTACTGGAACGAGCCGGATCTCACCGCTGAGGTGATCGACGGTGCTCGCTGGATGCACACCGGTGACCTCGCGGTGATGGACGACGACGGCTACCTCAACATCGTGGGACGGATCAAGGACATGGTGATCCGGGGCGGAGAGAAGATCTACCCACGGGAGATCGAGGAGTTCCTGTTCACCCATCCCGATGTGGTCGACGCCCAGGTGATCGGTGTCCCCGACGAGCGCTTCGGCGAGGAGCTGATGGCCTGGCTCCGGCTACGGCCCGGCGCCGACACCCTCACCGCGGAAGACCTTCGAGCCTTCTGCAGCGGCAAGATCGCCCACTACAAGATCCCGCGCTACGTCAAGATCGTCGACGACTTCCCGATGACCGTCACCGGCAAGATCAGGAAGGTCCAGATGCGGGCGATCTCGGTCACCGAGCTGGGCCTGGAGCGAGCCGCCGGCCTCCGCCACAGCTGAGCGGCCGCGACACCTCAGGCGAGACGCTTCAGCCGGGTGATCGTCAACCCGTTCTCGTCCAGCAGCTCGGGGATCCGGGCCGCGAAGTCGACCAGGTGCGTGGCGTGCTTCCTCCTGCGGGTCGCCGGTGCCCGGTCTGGGCCGGCCGGGCCTGCGGCGTTACATTCTGGCTGTGAGGGGAGTCGGCGACAAGAGGTCCGTACGACGCGAGGTGGCCGGCCGGATGGCCGAGGCCGCCTGGTCGTGGTTGGACCAGCTCGACGCCGAGCAGCGGCGGATCGCGGTCGGTTCGGTGCCGGCCGCCGATCGCACCGACGAGGAGCGGCGGCGCTGGTTCTACACCCCGACCGACCACGGCGGGCTGACCATCCACCTGCAACGACCGGCGCAGCAGCGGGCGGCGATGAGGTTGGTCTCCACCGGTCTCTCGACGCCCGCGTACGTCACCGTGGCAACGACCATGGGACTGGAGAACGTGCTGGACCAGATCGAGGGTTTCGTGACCCGGTTCGACCGGGAGCGGGGCCGCGACCCGGGGCTGTACTACCTCCGGGTGTTCGGCGAACCCGGTGGCTCGGCGCCGTGGGGCTGGCGGTTCGGTGGCCACCACGTCTCGTTGAACAACCTGGTGGTCGACGGCGTCCTGGTCTCGTCCACTCCGCAGTTCCTGGGGGCCGACCCGGCCGCGTCGCCCCTGCTCGGCGGGGCGGTCAACCGCCCGCTCGCTCGGGTGGAGGATCTCGGACGGGAGCTCGTCCGGTCCCTCCGCGGCGACGCCTCGCGGCTGGCGGTCCTGCTGACGAAGGCGCCGTCGGACTTCGTCACCGCCAACCGTACGGTCGTGGCCGACGGTGATCAGGTGATCCCGCTGGCCGGCGTCTGGCGGGACGAGCGATTCCCCGATCCGGTCGAGCAGGCCAAGTTGCAGGCCCTCAGCGACAGAATCGACGAGACCGCCGGACTGACGCCCGAGGACCACGTGACCGTGTCCTACTCGGCAGCGCCCAAGGGCATCGCCGCGGCCGATCTCGACACCGAGCAGCGCGAGATCCTCCAGGCCCTGCTGGGCACCTACCTGGACCGGGTGCCGGACGGGTTGTCGCCGGCGCCGGCGTACGCCGACGACGCCACGCTGGATGCTGTGCACTTCGCGTGGGCCGGCCCGACGGAGCCGGGTCGGCCGCACTACTACCGCCTGCAGGGTCCGCGGCTGCTGATCGAGTGGGACAACACCCAACGGGGCGCGAACCATGCGCACTCGGTGTGGCGGGATCCGTCCACCGACTTCGGACTCGACGTGCTGGCCCGGCATCGAGCGGCCCACCACTGAGCTCGAACCGCACCGCGCTCACACGACGATCGAGATCATCCGTGCCGGCACCACGACGACCTTGCGCGGGGTCGCGCCGGCGAGCAGGGCGATCACCCGCTCGTCGGCCAGGGCGGCGGCTTCCACCGTGGCCGGATCGGCGTCGGCGGCGATCTCGATCCTGGCCCGGACCTTGCCCCTGAGCTGGATCGGGTAGTCCACGGTGTCCACGGTCAGCAGTGTCGGATCGGCGACCGGGAACGGACCTCGGGCCAGCGAGCTGTCATGGCCGAGGCGCCGCCACAGCTCCTCGCCGACGTGCGGGGCGAGGGGAGCGGTCATCAGCACGAGCGGTTCGACCACCGACCGTGGTGCCTGACCACCGGACTTGATCAGGTGGTTGGTCAGGATGATCAGCTTGGCGATGGCGGTGTGATAGCTCAGCTGCTGGTAGTCCCGGCGGACCGCGTCGATGGTGACGTGCAGCAGTCGCTCCGTGGTCGGGTCCGGACTCCCGTCGCCGATCAGGAGGTCCCCGGCGTGTTCGTCGACCACCAACCGCCAGAGCCTCTGCAGGAAGCGCTGAGCGCCGACCACGTCCCGGGTCTGCCACGGCCGGGACACGTCCAGCGGGCCCATCGCCATCTCGTACACCCGGAAGACGTCGGCGCCGTAGGTCTCGCAGATCTCGTCCGGCGTGACCACGTTGTTGAGGGACTTGCCCATCTTCCCGTACTCGCGGCGTACCGGTCGGCCCCGGTGGACGAAGGTTCCCGGCGGATCCTCGACGACCTCCCCGGCGGGCACATAGGACCCGCGCTCGTCGGCGTAGGCGTAGGCCTGGATGTAACCCTGGTTGAACAGCCGCCGGTACGGCTCCTCGCTCGAGACGTGGCCGAGGTCGAACAGGACCTTGTGCCAGAACCTGGCGTAGAGCAGGTGCAGGACGGCGTGCTCGACCCCGCCGACATAGAGGTCCACCCCGCCGGTGTCGTCGGGACGCCCCGGATCCTTACCCATCCAGTAGCGCTCGTTCGCAGGGTCACAGAAGGTGTCGCCGTTGGTGGGATCGAGGTAGCGCAGCTCGTACCAGCACGACCCCGCCCACTGCGGCATCACGTTCAGCTCACGGGTGTAGGTCTGCTCACCGTCGCCGAGATCCAGCCGTACGGTGGCCCAGTCCCCGGCCCGACCCAGCGGCGGCCGAGGTTCGGAGGCGGAGTCCTGGGGATCCAGTCGGGTCGGCGAGAAGTCGGCCATCTCGGGCAGGGTCAGCGGCAGCAGCTCGTCGGGCAGGGAGTGCGCCACCCCGTCCGCGTCGTACACGATCGGGAACGGCTCGCCCCAGTAGCGCTGCCGGGAGAACAGCCAGTCCCGCAGCTTGTACTGGGTCTCGGGATGCCCGAAGCCCTTGTCCTGCAGCCATTCCGTGATGGTGATCTTGGCCGGGTCGATCCCGAGACCGTTCAGCGAGACCTCGTCGTTGGCGGAGTTGATCACCTCACCCGCGCCGCTGAACGCCTCCTCGGCCGGATGATCATCGGGCGGAGCGACGGTCCGGACCACCGGCAGGCCGAAAGCGTGGGCGAACTCGATGTCCCGGGTGTCCTGACCTGGCACGGCCATGATCGCGCCCGTCCCGTAGCCCCTCAGCACGTAGTCCGCGACGAAGATCGGGATGGCCTCGCCGTTCACCGGGTTGATCGCCGATGCACCGAGGAAGACACCGGTCTTCTCGCGGTTCTCCTGCCGGTCCAGGTCGGACTTCCGGGCGGCGTCCTGCCGGTAGGCCGCCACAGCGCCCGCGGGCGTGGCCGCGTCACCGGACCAGCGGCGGTCCGTCCCGGCGGGCCAGGCGTCGGCGACGATCGCGTCCACCAGCGGGTGCTCGGGGGCGAGGACGACGTAGGTGGCTCCGAACAGCGTGTCGGGCCGGGTGGTGTAGACCTCGATGGACTCCGGAGAGCCGACCACGGCGAACCGGACCCGGGCGCCGGTCGATCGCCCGATCCAGTTGCGCTGCATGATCTTGATCGACTCCGGCCAGTCCAGCCGGTCCAGATCGTCGATCAGCCGGTCCGCGTACGCCGTGATCCGCATCATCCACTGCCGCATGGTGCGCTTGAACACCGGGAAGTTGCCGATCGCGCTGCGGCCGTCGGCGGTCACCTCCTCGTTGGACAGCACCGTGCCCAGGCCCGGGCACCAGTTGACCGGGCCCTCCGCGGAGTACACGAGTCGGTGCTGGTCGAGCAGCGTCGCCCGCTCGATCCGGTCGAGGTCGGCCCACCTCCGGTGACCCGGCACCGAACGCGATCCGGCGGCGAACTCGGCCACCAGCTCGGAGATCGGTCTGGCTCTCTGCTGGGCGGAGTCGTACCAGGACTCGAAGAGCCGGATGAAGATCCACTGCGTCCAGCGGACGAACGCGGGATCGGTGGTGGCCACGCTGCGCCGGTCGTCGTGACCGAAGCCGAGCCGCCGGAACTGGGCCCGATAGCGCTCGATGTTCTGCGCGGTGGTGACGGCCGGGTGCGTGCCGGTGCGGATGGCGTACTGCTCCGCCGGCAGACCGAAGGCGTCGAAGCCGATGGTGTGCAGCACGTTGTGGCCGGTCATCCGCAGGTAGCGGCCCCAGACGTCGGTCCCGATGTAGCCGAGCGGGTGCCCGACGTGCAGCCCGGCGCCCGAGGGGTAGGGAAACATGTCGAGCACGTAGGTCTTGTCGGCCGGCGGCGGTGCGCCGTCGGTCGGCGCCAGGTCGCCGACGGGATTGGCCGCCCGGAACGTTCCCTCGCGGGACCAGCGGTCCTGCCACGAGGCCTCGATCCGTCCGGCCAGGGCGGCGGTGTAGCGATAGGGCGGGGTGTCGGGCACGGGTGCACTCATCGGGACCTCCTGTCGGTCACCCTACTGAGGCAGCGGCCACGCGGCGGGTGCGATCATGGCGAACAAGTGCCGGATCGCGCGCCGACGGATGGAGGATCGATGAGCGGAACACGTTTTTCGTTTCGCGAAGAGGGACGACACCGTCGGGTTCGAGCGCGATCCGCGTGCGAGCGGAGCGAGCACCATGAATCTTCTTGAGCGGTGGACCGAGATCGGCGGAGTCCCGCTCTTCTACCGCGAGTCGGAGGACACCGCGGATCGGCCGGCGATGGTGCACGTGGCCGGGTTCGGGCTCTCCGGGAGCTATCTGGTGCCGACGGCCGAGCGGCTCGCCGGCACCTTCCACACCCTGGTGCCCGATCTCCCGGGTTCCGGCCGCAGCGGACGTCCGCAGCCTCCCCTGGGGATGGAGGGGCTGGCCGACGCCCTGGCGGCGTTCCTGGACGACCGTGGAGTCGACAAGGCGACGATGGTCGGCAACTCGATGGGTTGCGCGGTCATCTGCGAGTTCGCCTTCCGTCACCGTGAACGTATCGATCGGGCCGTCCTGGTCTCCCCGGCCGGCGGCATCCACAACCAGCCGCTGCCCAGGGCGATGCGGCAGCTGGCGGTCGACGGCGTCCGGGAACCGGTCCGCCTGTTCCCGGTGGTGGTGCCGGACTACCTCCGGTACGGCATCCGCCGCACGGTCGACATGTTCAGGACGCTGACCCGATTCCCCGCCCTGGACAGGATGCTCGCGCTGGATGTGCCCACCCTCGCCGTGGTCGGGCAGCGCGATCCGCTGATGCCCGGTGCGGCCCGCCTGGTCGAGATCGCGGCGCAGACGGAGAACCACGTGCTGATGGTGGTGATCGACACCGCGGCCCACGCCATCAACTTCACCCATCCCGACGAGCTCGCGCACGCGATCGGCTTGTTCATGGCGGATCAGCCGATCGTGGACGATCCTGATGCGCCCGGGGTGGCGACGGCGTACGAGATCCATCGCGGGATCCGGCTGCCCCCGGCCGCCCTCTGACAGTCCCGCCCCGAGGGGACCGGGACTGTCAGAGCCATGGGGCATAGTGACGCTGGTGGACATTGCGGTGCTCGATGACTACGCCGGCGCGGCCCTGGAGCTGGCGGACTGGTCGCGGCTGCAGGCCCAGGGACGGGTGGATGTGTTCACCGATCACGTGGTCGACCCCGACGCCCTGACCGAGCGGTTGGCGCGCTACGAGGCCGTCGTGCTGATGCGAGAGCGGACGCCACTGCCGGGTGAGGTGATCGACCGACTCGATCGGCTGCGGCTGATCGTGACGACCGGCCGCCGCAACCCCGTGATCGACGTGGCGGCCGCGATCCGGCGGGGGATCGTGGTCAGCCACACCGACGGGATCTCGACGTCGACAGTCGAGCTCACCTGGGCGCTGATCCTGGCCCACAGCCGGCACCTGGTGGCCGAGGTCAACGCCCTGCGGGCCGGAGGCTGGCAGTCCACCCTCGGGCGTGATCTCGCCGGGGCGACCCTGGGGATGCTCGGACTGGGCCGGATCGGTGGCAAGGTCGCCGAGGTCGGAGCCGCGTTCGGGATGGAGGTGCTGGCCTGGAGCAGGACGCTGACTCCCGAGCGGGCCGCGGAGTCGGGAGCGGCCTCGGTGTCCTTCGAGGAGCTGCTCGCCCGATCCGACGTGGTGACCATCCACCTGCCTCTGAACGCCCAGACCCACCATCTGCTGAGCGTCGAGGCCCTGGCGACGATGAAGCCGACAGCGCTGCTCGTCAACACCTCCCGCGGTCCGATCGTCGACGGGGTCGCGCTGCGCGAGGCGCTGGCCGGCGGCCGGCCGGCCGGTGCGGCGATCGACGTGTTCGACGCGGAGCCGCCCGTCGACGACCCGCTGCTGGGGACGCCGGGCCTGCTGGCGAC
>DATDAP010000099.1:0-2931 GCA_036525335.1 Microlunatus sp.
GCTGCTGCCGGCCGTGGAGAACCGACTCGTCACCCTGATCGCCGCCACCACGGAGAATCCGAGCTTCTCCGTCATCTCGCCCCTGCTGTCGCGCTCCCTGCTGCTCACCCTGCGGCCGCTCACCGACGACGACATCTCCGGACTGCTGGACCGCGGCCTGGCCGACGATCGCGGACTGCGCGGATCGTACGCGCTCGACGACGACGCGCGGGCCAACCTGCTGCGCCTCGCCGGCGGCGACGCCCGCCGGGCCCTGACCTACCTTGAGGAGTCCGCCGCGGGGGCGGCGGCGGTGGGGGTGACCACCATCAGCACCGACATCGTCGAGCAGGCCGTCGACAAGGCGGCGATTCGCTACGACCGCGACGGCGACCAGCACTACGACGTGATCAGTGCCTTCATCAAGTCGGTTCGGGGCTCCGACGTGCAGGCGTCCCTGCACTACCTGGCACGGATGATCGCGGCAGGGGAGGACCCCCGGTTCATCGCCCGGCGCCTGGTCATCCTGGCCAGCGAGGACATCGGTCTGGCCGACCCCACGGCCCTGCAGACCGCTGTGGCGGCGGCCGACGCGGTCGCCTTCATCGGTATGCCCGAGGGACGGATCAACCTCGCCCAGGCCGTCATCGCCCTGGCCCTGGCGCCCAAGTCGAACGCCGTGGTGATGGCCGTCGATGCCGCCCTTGCCGACGTGCACGCCGGCAAGATCGGACTGGTCCCGCCGCACCTCCGGGATGCGCACTACGCGGGGGCGAAGACGTACGGGCACGGGAAGGGTTACCAGTACGCCCACGACCACCCGCACGGCATCGCAGAGCAGCAGTACCTGCCCGACGAGCTGGCCGACGCCCGCTACTACAGCCCGACCGACCACGGCGCCGAAGCAGCCCTGGCGGCTCGACTCGCCCGGATCGAGGAACTACTCGGGCGAGGCTGACCACTCTTCCGGGGTAGGGTTCTCCTCGACCTGACCAGACCCACGAAGCAGAGGAAAACCCGCATGACTCTTGGAGGAATCGCCGGCCTGATCGCCGCCGTCGCCTTCGTCGCGCTGGTGGGGATGGTCGCCGTGCCCCTGTGGAAGACGGGTCGGGTGCTCGACGAGCTCCGGCAGACCGTCCACGACATCGGCGAGGAGTCCGTGCCCATCCTGACCGAGCTGCAGGACACGGTGCGGGTCACCAACGGCGAGATCGGTCGGCTCGGACAGGTCACCGACGAGGTGGCGGTGCTCAGCAAGAACGCGGCGTCGCTGTCAGAGAACGCGGCCCAGGTCTCGGGCCTGCTCACCCGCGCGATCGGCACCCCCATCATCAAGGTGGCCTCGCTCGCCCATGGCATCAAGGCCGGCTTCACCGGCGGTGGCAGCCGTCCGGCCGAGCTGGAACAGAAGGGCTGAGCGATGTTCGGACGAGTCTTCTGGTTCGCGGTCGGCGCCGGCGTGACGATCTACGTGGTGGTCAAGGCCCGCGACTACATCGACAAGCACAGCCCCGAGGCCCTGGTCGAGCGGGTGCAGCAGTCCGTGGTGGAGGCGGGCGACGCGACCAAGGCCTTCGTGGCCCGGGTTCGAGCTGCGTCGGCCGAGCGTGAGGCGGAACTCCGCGAGACGATCGGCCTGCCCCAGTAGCCACCCGACCGACCGTCGGCCCCGATCCGGGTCGACACACCTGCGAGGAACACACCATGCAAACCGCCGAGATCCGGCGCCGCTTCCTGGACTTCTTCTCCTCCCGCGGCCACGTCGTGGTGCCGTCGGCACCGCTGCTCTACAACGACCCGACCCTGCTCTTCGTCAACGCCGGCATGGTCCCGTTCAAGCCGTACTTCACCGGGGCCGAGCCGGCGCCGTTCGATCGGGCCACCAGCGTGCAGAAGTGCGTCCGCACCCTCGACATCGAGGAGGTGGGCAAGACCACCCGGCACGGCACCTTCTTCCAGATGAACGGCAACTTCTCCTTCGGCGAGTACTTCAAGGCCGAGGCGATCAAGTACGCCTGGGACCTGGTCACCACCGCCCAGGAGGCGGGCGGACTCGGGTTCGACCCGGACAAGGTCTGGGTCACCGTGCTGCATTCCGACGACGAGGCCGCGGCCCTGTGGTCCAACATCGCAGGGCTGCCGGACGAGCGGATCCAGCGGCGCGGTTTGCTGGACAACTACTGGCACATGGGTATCCCCGGACCGGGTGGCCCGTGCAGCGAGATCTACATCGACCGCGGCGCTGAGTACGGCCCCGACGGCGGCCCGGTCGTGGACGAGGACCGGTTCCTGGAGATCTGGAACCTGGTGTTCATGCAGGAGGAGCTGTCGGCGGTCCGGGCCAAAGACGACTTCGACGTCGTCCGCCCGCTGCCCCGTCCGAACATCGACACCGGCATGGGTCTGGAGCGGGTCGCCTACCTGCTGCAGGGCGTCGACAACCTGTACGAGATCGACGAGGTCTACCCGGTGATCGAGCGGGCGGCTGAGCTGGCGGGCAAGCGCTACGGCGCCGACCGCGGCGACGACGTCCGCCTCCGGGTGGTCGCCGACCACGTCCGCTCCGCGCTGATGCTGATCGGTGACGGGGTCACCCCGGGCAACGAGGCGCGCGGCTACGTGTTGCGCCGGCTGCTGCGCCGGGTGGTCCGCTCGATGCGCCTGCTCGGCATGGACGCGCCCAGCTTCGGCGAGCTGTTCCCGGTCAGCCGGGACGCCATGCAGGGGTCGTACCCGGAGGTGGCGACCGACTTCGCCCGGATCTCCGACATCGCGTACGCCGAAGAAGAGGCGTTCCGCGGCACCCTGACCCAGGGCACCCACCTGTTCGACCTGGCGGTGAGCAAGGCCCGGTCCGAGTCGGCCAGCACCCTGTCCGGCGACCGGGCGTTCCAGCTGCACGACACGTACGGCTTCCCGATCGAGCTGACCCTGGAGATGGCCGGCGAG
>DATDAP010000100.1:0-2709 GCA_036525335.1 Microlunatus sp.
GCCACGCGGTGGCCACCGGGTCCCCCTCGATGCCGATGTCGGCGGGCCAGGTCAGCTCGGAGAACTCGCTGGACACCGCGAGACTGCGGCGTACGGAGCGTTCGGCCGTGGCCAGCAGCTCGCGCCACTGCTCATCCCAGATCAGGTCGGGCACCGGTGACACTTCCGCCCGCGGGTGGGGGTCGTCATCCAGCCAGGCATCGATCCTGATGCGTGCGCGCCCCTGGGCCAGCAGTCCGATGAAGCCGTCTTGGGTGCCGAGGGTGGTGATCTCGGCGACGGTACCGATCCCGAACCGCTGCTCTCCCCCACCCACCTCCTGACCCCGTTCGATCAGCACCACCCCGAACTCGGCCACCTCGGACTGCAGCAGGGTGCTGAGCATGACGAGATAGCGCTGTTCGAAGACCCGCAACCGCAGGGGCATGTGGGGGAACAGCACTGTGCCCAACGGGAACATCGGCAGGATCGCCATGGGTCCATGCAACCCGACGTGGCCCGGTTGCGGCACCCGGGGTCCCGATCGCCGACAAGTCCGTCGGCGACCGCGTGCCGTACCCGAATCGGCCGCCGACCCCGCCTACTCTGCGACGGTGCCTCCCAAGAACCGCACCGACCAGCCACCGGCCGACCGCTACGCGACGGACGTCCTCGCCAAGGGCTGGCAGCAGCAGGCGAAGAAGGTCGTGCCCGAGATCGCCCTGGAGCGCGGGATGGTGCTGGAGGACTCGACCACCGGCTTCTGCGGGGCGGTGACGCGCTGGGAGAACGGTCTGGTGGTGCTGGAGGGTCGCGGCGACAAGCGCCGCAGCTTCCCGATCGGGTACGGGTTGCTGCTGGAGGGCAAGCCGGTGCTGGTGAAGGTGCCACCGCGTGCGCCGGCCGCGGGCACCCGTCGCACACCGGGCCGGACGGCCTCCGGGTCCGTCGCCGGTCCGACCGAACGGGCCAAGGTGGCGCTGCCGAGTCGGATCTACGTCGAGGGCCGACACGACGCCGAGCTGGTCGAGAAGATCTGGGGTGACGACCTTCGCCACGTCGGCGTGCTCGTGGAGTTCATGGGCGGCATCGACGACCTCTCCGACATCGTGGCCGAGTTCCGCCCCGAACGCGGGCGCCGACTGGGGGTGCTGGCCGACCACCTGGTGCCCGGCAGCAAGGAGTCCCGGATCGCGGCCGGGGTGGCGAAAGGTCCGTACGGCTCGTACGTGCTGGTGGCCGGGCACCCCTTCGTGGACGTCTGGCAGGCCGTGAAGCCGGCCAAGCTGGGACTGCCGTCCTGGCCGCACGTGCCTCGCGGCACCGACATCAAGCACGGCACCTGCGCCGCGCTGGGCTGGCCGCACCGCGACCACGCCGACATCGCCCGGGCCTGGCAGCGGATCCTCGCCACGGTGACCAGCTGGTCGGATCTGGAGCGCGGTCTGTTGACCCCGGTCGAGCAGCTGATCGACTTCGTCACTCAGGACCACATCTCCTGAGCGTCGAGGTGCGGTTGATCCGCGCCCGGCGCGGCGCCGCGCTCGACCTTCTCGTCGCCTGGGGCTGAGCGAATCGCCGTCCAAGATCTTGCCCATCACCTGAACCGTCGGCGACTGCTTGCCGAGTCGTTGCCACCATCGGCTCGCGTACAGGAGCACAGCCGGCTTGGACGGGTCGTCCTCGGTGCCAGCAGCGCTCGTGCTGCGGGAAGGGCGCGGCGGTTCCTCAGGCGAGCCAGCGTCGGGCCTCGTCCCACCAGCTCAGGCCGAACATGTACCGGGCGATGATCACCGGCAGACAGGTCTGCTCCTCCTCGGTCAGTGGACGACGCGCGCTGTAGCTCTCCAGGAACGCGGTCCGAGCCTCCGGCGACATGGGCTTCCAGTCGTGGTACCAGGTGCCGAGCAGGCACGTTGCGTGCTCCAGATCGACCATCGCGGTGTCGATCCGTGCCTCCTCGAAGTCGATGACACCGGTGATGCTCCCGCTCCGAGCCAGGACGTTGGCGCCCCGGAAGTCGGCGTGGACGGGTTGCCGTGGCAACTCAGGCAGACTGCTGGTGCGCTCTTCGATCCGAGACCGCAGATCGCTCAGCGCTGCCTGTCTCGGGTCCTCCGGAGCCAGCGGCAGACCGTTCCCACCCTGTACGGGCCGGACGTCCTCGAGCAGCTTCGCCTCCGGCCAGGTGGCCAGCTGCGTGTGGAGTGACGCCAGGGTCGATCCGGCAGCCCGGACCTGACCGAGATCGCTGGCGTCCAGCAGGTCGCCGAGCAGGACCGGCTGGACACCGATGGATCGATCGTCGCGCAGCAGCTGATGATCACCACCACGGGCCAGCAGCGGTGAAGCGACCGGAAGATCGCGGTGGGCCAGCCAGCGGACCAGGGCGCCACGAGCGCTCAGCGAGTCGTGCGCGGCAGCGAGCCGGCAGACCTTGATCATGAGTGGGCCGGTCGTTCGCACGCTGACCCAGAACATCAGGTTGTGGGCGCTCATCACCAACCGGTCGACCCTCACGACGCCTAGGCCGTAGTCCTCGGCCAGCATGCGCACCGCCCAGGTGGCGGCCTGATCTCCCGAGGCGAAGCCGAACCTGCGCAGCAACTCCGTCGATGGATCGCTACGTTCCCACAGCATCTCCAGCTGTGCGGCGCCGATCATCGCGGTCCGGTGTGCGCGAGCCGCGGATGCTCGCGACACGACGGAGAGGCGGCGTCGGCCGACTCA
>DATDAP010000101.1:0-2302 GCA_036525335.1 Microlunatus sp.
AGGCGTACTTCGAGCACGCCGGGCTGTCTCCCGCCGACGTCGACCCGATCCCCATCGGGGTCTTCCTCGACCACACCGACTGGTTCGCCGAGCGCAAGCACCTCGCGCCCGACCAGCGGATGGTCACCGAGCTGACCAAGACCGGCACGTTCGTGGCCACCCTCGAGGACGGCTCGACGATCAGCGCGGACAAGGTGCTGGCGGCACCCGGCATCGCGCACTACGCCCAGCTGCCGGCCTGGTACGACGACGTGCCGGCCGACCGGCGCTGGCACACCAGCGAGCTGGTCGACTTCGACGACGTGGCCGGGGAGCGGGTCGCGATCATCGGCGGCCGCCAGAGCGCGTACGAGTGGGCCGCCCTGCTCTGCGACCACGGGGCCGCCCGGGTCGACGTCGTGCACCGGCACGAGACGCCGACGTTCGAGAAGGTCAGCTGGAAGTTCGTCGACCCGCTGGTCGAGCAGACCCTCGCCGAGCGCGGCTGGTGGCGCAACCTGCCCACGACCAGGCAGCAGGAGATCGCGCTGCAGTTCTGGCAGGTCGGTCGGCTGACCCTGGAGTGGTGGCTGACGCCGCGGCTGCGCCCGGAGGTCGTCACCAGCCGGCCGGGGTCGGAGGTCGCGGCGGTGGCGCCGGGGGAGGACGGGCGCGACGGGGTGACCCTGACGCTCACCGACGGTCAGGAGCTCACCGTCGACGTCGTCGTGTTCGCGTCCGGCTACCGCGCCGACCTGGGCAACGTGCCGTACCTCTCCGGCGTCATCGACCGGGTCTCGGTCACCGACGGGTTCCCCGACCTCAGCCCCGGCTTCGAGACGTCCCTCGAAGACCTCTACATCACGGGGTTCTCCTCGACGCGGGACTTCGGGCCGTTCTACGGCTTCACCAAGGGGTGTCCGTCGTCGGCGAGGCTCGTCGTGAACGAAATGGTCGGCTGAAGGTTAAATCGTTACATCGCACCGACATCTGTAGACGAACTGTGTACTTTCTCCCTAGTAAGTAAGGTTAGGCCGCCCTAATCTGCAGGGCGAGGGGCTTCGGGGGGAAGCCTCCCGACTCAGGGGGTAACCAATGGGGGACGGCAGCGGCATGCCCGCATCCGAACGCAGTACCAGCAAGACCAGCAGGACCATCACGCGGCGGACGGTGACCCGGGGGGTCGCCTGGAGCGCCCCGCTCGCAGCCATCACGGTGGCCGCACCGGCGTTCGCGAGCAGCATCCCGTGCCAGGTCACGACCGTGCTCGACAACCTCACGCCGGGTCAGCCCGTGGGAGTGCTCAAGTTCCTGCCGTCGACCGTCACCGCGACCATTGCCTTCGGCAACGGCGCCGGTTCGGGCCAGACCGGTGGCACGGGTCAGGTCGCGGCGACCACGACCATGCCGCCGTGGAACTACATCGAGGTCGAGATGACCGACCCGCTGAACGCGGGTGACTACATCGACGTGACGATCACGCTCAGTGCGGCGGTGACCAACTTGTCGTTCCGCATCCACGACATCGACAAGACCGGGTCGACGCAGCAGTACGGGTGGAACGACGAGGTCTGGGTCCAGACGCCCGGCTTCACCGCCGTCAAGGGCACCAACGTGATCGGCACCGGCACGGACGCCGACGCGTTCCGCAACAACGTGTTCGGGGACCAGGCGATCGACTCCGGTCTCAACCACGTCGACCTCAAGTGGGCCGGTTCGCTCTCGCAGGTGAAGTTCCGCTACCGGGCTCGCAACTCCGGCAACTCGGGCAACCAGCACATCGGCATCGGCAACATCTCGTTCAGTGACTGCGTCGCGAACCCGAACGGTAGGTCTGCCGCAGGTTCGGTCAACCTCGGGGCGTCGCAGTTCGTCCCCAGCAAGGGCGCGGAGCTCGTGGAGGGCCGCGACAACTGACTCGAGCCCCACAGCTCGGGCGGCGGCCCGACCCCACGACCTCCCCGGTAAGGGGTCGGGCCGATCGAGCTGACCATCAGGGAGAGGGCGACCCGACCGCGCATCTTCGATTCGCGTGCGGCGGCTCGCGCCTCTAGACTTCCGAGGTTGCCTCGGCGAGGGCACCCCGTGCGAGCGGGTAGTGCCGTGATCGACTGGGCCGGCCCATCGTGCCGCCCGTCTGCGCGGCCCGCCTCCGTCGCCGGGGTCCCCTGACCAGAGCACGAGGAGAGAACTGATGGCTGCCGAGAAGATCACCGCCGAGAAGCGCAACGAGTTCGGCAAGGGTGCCGCCCGCCGGATCCGCCGCGAGAACAAGATCCCCGCGGTCGTGTACGGCCACGGCAACGACCCCATCCACCTGACC
>DATDAP010000102.1:0-38666 GCA_036525335.1 Microlunatus sp.
TAGAGCCACGTCAGGGTCGGCGCGTCGACCGTGCCACACATAGTCACCACACCGACGTAGCAGGTGGGCATACATTCGAACAGCGCCTCAAGCGTAACGTGCCCAAGCGAGGTAAAGCAGCGGTCGCCCACGTCTCCAGCAGCGCTTGGACAAGCGCAACACCAGGTTGACTTGGTCATCAGCGCAACCCAGGGTCCAGGCGAGGCCAGCACTCGTGGTGGCCAGTGCCTTGAAGCCCATCTGTTCCAGAGCCATCGCGCTGCCCGCATCCCAAGGGTTAGGCATCACGAAGCAGCCGGAAGAGTGCAGGCTCCGGAACGTGGCTACCCGATCATCAACGGCAGTCATGCCACACCTCTCCAGCGAGGGTCGGTGATCAGACCATATCGCTCACAGGCAACCGAGTGACCATTTGCGTCGACCTTGGGGGCTCGTTCGGGGCACGCCGAGGTTCGTCTGCAAGCGCCGCAACCGCCCGGGCAACCGCTTGCTCCGCGTTCACAACGAGGAGGTCAGGCGTTCCGATTCCTGGCGTCGGCAACAGCCCGGCCGCTATCGTTCGACTGTCACGTCTCCGGCGCTCCCGAGTCGTGTTGGGCCAGCCCGCTGGAGGTTCCGTGTCTACGTCACGACCATTCCGCTTTGGGACGGGCGCCCACGCAACCGCTACGGCCGCTGAGTACGCCGACGCTGCACGCAGGATTGAGGACCTCGGCTACGACACCCTTGTGGTGCCCGACCACTTCGAGCGGGCGTGGTTCGCCGCCGGCCCGGCCCTGGTCGCGGCCGCGAGCGCAACCACAACCCTCAGGGTCGGCAGCCTCCTCTACAGCAACAACTTCCGGCATCCCGCCCTTCTCGCCCGAGAGGCGGCCACAGTCGACGTGCTCTCCGAGGGCCGGCTGGAGTTCGGTATTGGTGCCGGCTACTTACTACCCGAGTACAGCCAGACAGGAATCGAACTCCCGCCGGCACGCGGCCGCGTCGACCGCCTGCAGGAAGCCCTCACAGTCATCAAGGGTCTCTGGTCGGCCGAACCACTTACCTTCGCCGGCGAGCACTACTCGATAACCGAGATGGAAGGCTGGCCGAAGCCGATCCAGCAACCGCATCCACCCATCCAGGTCGGAGGCGGAGGCAAGCGCATGCTCGGGCTGGCAGCCCAGCAGGCCGACACTGTTGGGATCATCGCCCAGTCCTTAGAAGCTGGCGGAATCGACTACGGTCGCGACACCCACGCGGGCGTGGCCAAGAAGGTCGGCTGGGTCCGCGAGGCAGCAGGTGAACGATTCGCCCACCTCGAGCTCGCCGTACTGATCTGGCGGGTCGTTGTCACCGATCACCGACGCTCGACTGCTGAGGAGATCGCACACCAACGCGGAATGACCGCTGAGCAGGTACTCGCCTCACCGTACTTCCTTATTGGCAGCCTGGCCTCGATCCTTGAGGACGTCCAAGCGCTGCGCGAGCGTCACGGAATCAGCTACCTGACCGTCTTCCCCAGTGACATTGACGTATTCGCTCCAGTGGTTGACCAACTGGGCCATACCAAGTCCTCCTAATCAGCGAGGTTGGACTCGGAGACGGTAGCGAGTGGGTGCTTGCTTGACCAAACCTTTCCGCCGCCGGCCGTTGATCTGGATGCTGACGTCCTGGTCCAGCTTGTCGTCGCGGCTACCGTGCCCGTTGCGGCAGTGCCGGCTTGCCGGGGTGCAGTCAGGCCCTGTAGCCGTCGGCAGCAGGGCTGGAGCAGACGATGGAGACCGTCACCGCTTCGTCCCCTGATCCGTGGTTTTCCACCATGCCCGACATCCAACCGATGGCCAGACCCCCATTTCCGGTGACGGGGGCGTTGATCATGACAGTGAACGCGCTCCCGTCGACTTGAACGCCGTTGGGAACTGAGCTGCCAGGTGACAGTTCCTCGTTGACCAGGTACGGCTGGTCGGGGGAACAGAAGAAGGCGGGCAGCGACTCCATCTCGCCTGGGGCGAAGACGTTGTGATAGGCCACCACCGTTGTTGTGGGCGCGTCGGTGGCGTTGGCTGCGGCGGAGACGCTGTGGCCGCCTTCAGGGCTCGCGGCCGAGGCGGTGCCGACGCCGACGCCGCACAATGCGGTAGCCGTCAGCGCGACTCCGACGACCCTGGTGGCCAGCTTCATGGTGTGCTTCCTTACTGCAGAGCGTCCAACGGGTGGATGCGGGAGATTCTGACTCACCCACCATGTGGCCATCGCCGGCCCGAGAAGATCCCCTCGACGGCCGACAAGGCGGTGGAACGCGACGTCCCCGATCAGCCGACACCACCCAGGTGTCGCTGGTCCCGCTCAAGCACTGATGGGACGCTGCGCCCTTTCGCTTGCCCTTTCGGGCAACCTGACCTGCGCGTTCCGGCGATCCGCCCGTCATGGACGGTCGGCCACGTGGTCACTACCGTCGGAACATGGGTGGTGCAGCGCCAGGGATGCGCCGGATCGCGCTCCGCAGCGCCAGCACCCCCAAGCCTCCACCGGTCCGTGCCCCGCTGACCCAGCACGCGGCCGGGTCCGTGTTGTCCAGAATCCCGGAGGACGGCGCGCTGCAGCGGGCGCCGAGCAAGGCGAGTATCGACCGCGCTGCCGGCCAAGTTGCCGATTCGGGCGAACGGGTTGCTTGGCTGAAGCTGATCCAGGCGCTGATCTCCGGGTTGGGCATCAAGGGTCTGGTGCCACCGTCGCTGGAATTCACCGTCGGACTGGACAGCCTCGGCACCCCCATCCAGGCGCATCTCGTGCCGGGTGAGATCGACGACGTGGCGCTGGTGGTCGCCGGGGTCCACGGCTCCGAGCAGTCCGGTGTCGAGGTCGCCGACCGCCTCCTGGCCCAGCTGCAGGTGCACAGGCCCTTCTTCACCGTCGTCATCGTGCCCCGACTCTTCCCCGACAACGTGGCGAGTCGCGCCGCGTGGGAGAAGAAGCTCGCCGCCGACCAGGGCAAGATCGCCGTCAGCAAGTACCGAGAGACGCGCACCAAGGACAACGATCCAGGACGTGTCACGCCCGGCAAGGGGGCGAAGGACCCGAACCGCCAGTTCCCGGCCCTCGGGGCCGACCTCGATCCCGTCAGACCCCTCGATTCCAAAGGGGATCCGGTGGAGCCCGGCAACATCGCCCTGATGGCGGTGATCAAACAGTTCGCGCCGAAACGACTCATCTCGATCCACGCGCAGAAGGACCTGAACAAGGCCGGCTTCTTCGCCGACCCGCTCCCCAGTGCGGCACCGGGACCCCTGGCCGTCGCTGCGGACGACCTGGCGATCGCTGCCGCGAAACGCGCCGACGCCCTCGGGGTCAGAGTGGCCGGCAACACCCGCGACGGTGGATTCTCCAGCCTGTACCCAGGACAGAATCCCAAGATCTCCGCGGAGAAGATGCGGGAGGAGAACGCCAAGGGGCAGAGCCTCGGGCAGTGGGGACCGTCCAAGGGAATCATGGTGCTCACCGTCGAGGTGAGCGAGCAGTACACCTCCACCGGCGCGGCGAACGACCCGAAACGAGGAACCGAGCTGGAGGGTGAGGCAACCGCCCTGCGCGAGGTCGTCCTCGGACCACCACCGGGGACCCTGCCTGCTGGCGGCGCTGCCGCACCGGCGACCGGAACCGGTGCACCGGCGGCGCCGCCGGCCCCTGTACAACGCTTGGTGATGTCCTGCATCGCGGCCGAAGCCGGCAACCTGGCAGCCACGCATGCCGTCCAGCGCCTGCAGTCGCCGTCGAATCGCACAGCGTTGCCACGAACCGAGTCCCGGCAACGAGACCAGCCGCTGCAGCGGGCACCGAAGTCGAGCACCTTCGGCGCCGATGTGCTCCTCGGCGGCGCGACCGCCATCGCCAACGGCACCAGCAAGGCGGCCAGCGCGCTGTCGGGGGGGCTGCGGGATCTCCTGCTCGGCCTTCCTGCCGAGCGCACGTTGCTCAAGCGACTGGTGATCAGCGGTGTCACCGATCCCGGCGCCCTGACCAGTGCGGTGTTCGCCTTTCGCCATCCGGAGACCATCGGCCGCACCCTCAACCCGAAGGTGAAGGCGGACAAGGCACTGCTCCGCGAGAAGGTGATCATCAGGCGAGAGGTCGTGCTCCCGGCCATCGAGCGCTATCAACCCGAGACCGTGCTCACCGCGACAGAGCTGGACAAGAAGATCCGCCGTGCGACCAAACAGGCGACGTCCGGAGGCGAGGAGTCGGCGCGCCGCCAGATGGCCACTGACATCAAGAAGATCACCGGCGCCGACGAGGCAGCCTGGTTCGCCCATCACGTCCCGAACGCCAGGTTCTTGGGCGTTCCGATCAGACCCAGCAGCGGAAGCGCGGTCGGCGGCGTCCACCAGGAGCTACTGACCAAGCTGGACACCGCTGCCGACATCCTGGCCGCACACCCGACGCTCACCGGACGCCAGGGCATCGAGATCGCGGACGAGATCGGGATGCACAGCATCGGCGGACTCCGCCCGCCGAAAGCTGCCACCGGAAAGGAACGTCCCAGCTTGCACTGCTACGGCCTGGCGGTCGACATCAACTACCCCACAAACCCGTTCGTCGGTCTGAACGGGGACGCCGTGCCGAAAATGATCGCGCGCGCGACACTGCTCATGCATGGCAAGGCCTTCCGCATCGAACGGCCGCCACCGGAATCCCGGACGATGATGGAGCAATGGGAACAGACCCAGCTGGCGTCGGCGGATGTGGTGGCCTACCTCAATCTCGACCAGGCGGGCCTGGAAGCGCAGGTCACTGCCATGCTGGGGATCAATCCCGCGGTGCCGGCGGCACAGCGCAAAGTCGCCTGGTGGGCCACCCAACAGGCCAAGGATCGCGCCCTGAAGGGCAAGGGTGATCTGACGGGTCGCGATCCTCGCAGGACGGGGATCATGGAGCTCGACAGACGGCTGGTCGATGCCCTCGACCGGGCAGGCCTGACCTGGGGCGGGATGTACAACCATGCCAAGGATCTGATGCACTTCGATGATCGTTCGAAGTTTCGCACCGATGGAACGTAGCCGGGTCCAACGGTTGCCCCGTCCATCGCGGCCGCCCCGCTGGTCGGCATCGGTCGCTGTTTACCTGCGAGAGGGCCGGACGAGGGTCTGGATGGCGAGGACAGCGGGCCCTTGGGCCCAGTCGTTGGCATTGAGATGCGGTGTGAGAGGGCGGATCGGGGCCGCGGAGGGGTTGCGGTCGGCGGCGATCTGGTGCTGCATGGCCGCGCTGGCCGCTTCGGCGAGTCGGGCGCCTTCCCCGGTGATGAGGATGCGATGGCAGGTGGTGAGGTTGGCGATGGCGGCTAGGAGCCGGCCAAGGGCTCGGCCGGCCTGGTCCACGACGGTCTTCGCGGCGGGCTGTCCCTGCGCGGCGAGGTCGAGAGCCTCGTCGTAGGTGACGGGTCGGCGCAGGGCAACGGCGGTGCGGGCGGCCACGGCCTCATCGGTCAGCATCGCCTGAGCGCATCCTTGGTGGCCGCTGGGGCAGAGAGGGCCCGCCGCGTCGAGCGGAAAGTGACCGGCCAGCCCGAGGCCGGTGTCGGAGCTCTCGACCAGCTCTCCGTGCACGACGATCCCCAGGCCGACTCCAACACCGAGAGTGACGACAGCGAAGCGGTCGAATCCCCGCCCGTGACCGAACCAGGACTGCGCGCGGGTGAGTGCCATCACGTCGTTGTCCACTACGGTCGGGATACCTGTCCTCTCGTGGACCATGGCGGCCAGATCCACCGGGGTGGACCAGTCGAAGAACGTCGCCGAGCGGATGGTCGTCCGGGATTCCACCAGACCGCCGATGCTGACCCCCACGCGATTCGGGACAACGCATTGTTCGACGCGAAGCCGTTCGATGAGGTCGGCGACCGTGTTGACGACGCTGACCGGATCGGTCGCTCCGAACCGCTCAGACGCCGAGCCGAGGATCTCCGCTCGGACGTTGGTGATCACCGCGTGAGCCGCGTCTGGGGTCAGTCGGACTCCGAGGAAGTAGCCCGCGGCGGCAACCACCTGCAAGGGCCGGGTAGGTCTCCCGGAGGGGCCGGTGCCGTGGTCGGGGGTTTCTTCCAGGAGGCCGTCCAGGATGAGTGGGCCGACGAGCCTGGTGAGGGACGCCGGCGAGAGGCCGAGGCGCCGGGCCAGCGCGCTCCGTGCCAGTGGACCGTGCAGCAGCACTTCCAAGGCGATGGTCTGCTCGGTTTCGCTGCGCTTATCCCAGGGGGTCGCCGCACTCGTCACGTAGGGATGGTCCCACAAGGAAGTGGCTGAGACTTCCATCGCAACACTCCCACTCATTCGAGGATTCCGTTTCAGAAACTACAGCATGGTCCAACCCGATTGATGAAGACTCTTGACAGTCTACTAGTTCCGATATGAAACTTAGCGCACCAGTTTCTGCACATGGAGGTGTTGCATGTCGGCGTCACAACCCCCGAACCGGGTGCTGGCGGTGATCGGCGCGGCCGCTGTCGTCGCGTCCCTGCTCAGCCCGCCCGGCACAGCCCAGGCGAAGCCCCCCGCCGATCCCCCAGCGCCTGGCCCTGCGGTTGCCGCTGCTCCGGCGAACACGGACACCTTGACCACCTGGACTCACACGAACGCTGTCGCCACGTCGGCGCCGGTGGCCGGTGACCAGGTGCGCCGGTCGCAGTACTACGACGCCTCGGTGACCCCGGCCAAGGGCCGGAAGACCGCCTACGAGTCGTTCGTGTACATGAGCGTCCCGCGCGGCGGCAAGGACAAGATCGGCTACACCGAGGAAGACGGTGCCGAGTTCACCTCCAAGGCCAGCTACACGATGAGCTGGTCGAGCTTCGAGTACGCCGCCGATGTCTGGGTCAACGTCACCTTGAAGACCGGCCAGGCGATCACCTCCGCCGACCAGGTGACGGTCCGTCCCACCGACCTGGGCCTGAAGAAGCGACTGGTCAACCGCTCCACCGTCGCGGTGCTGGTCCCTTACAGCAAGGACGGCTTCCGGTTCTCCGTCGAGTTCGACCCGCAGCAGGTGACCGCGTACAACGACCTCAGCGGCGGCAGCGGCACCCTCACCACCGAGAAGGGCGGCAACCGCGCCGTCCACACCGAGCCGAAGAACTCCATGCTGGTCTTCGCCAACCCCAAGCCCACAGCAGCGCAGGCCAAGCAGCTGATCCCCACCGCAAAGTCGGGCTCCATCTACCGGCCCAAGCCGGGACTGGTGAACAACCTCAACACCATCAGCCAGGAGATCGTCTACTTCGGTCCGGGCACCTACTACATGGGTGCGGACTACCACGCCGTCCTACCCGAGAACGTCAAGTGGGTCTACCTCGCGCCGGGCGCGTACGTGAAGGGCGCCTTCCGGTTCCTTCACGACACCCAGCAGGCGTTCAAGGTCACCGGCCTGGGTGTGCTGTCCGGTGAGCAGTACGTCTACGAGGCCGACACCACCAACGGCTACCAGCACAACGTGAACGAGAACTGCCACGTCACCTGCGTGAAGATGCTGCAGTTCGAGTCCTCCAACACCGGCCAGACCCTCGACCTGCAGGGCGTCACCGTCAACGAGCCGCCGTACCACTCCTTCGTGACCTACGCCCACGACGATGCCGGCACCGAGATCGGCGTCGAGAAGTTCCGCTTGAACGTGGCCAACTACAAGCAGGTCGGCAGCTGGTACTGGCAGACCGACGGCATCGAGCTCTACGACGACGGGCAGATGAGCAACACGTTCTTCCACGCCAACGACGACGTCCTGAAGATCTACCACAACCGGGTCAAGATCAAGAACACCGTCATCTGGAAGAACGAGAACGGCCCCGTCGTCCAGTGGGGCTGGGTTCCCCGCGACATCGACGACGTGACCGTCCGCAACACCGACGTCATCCACAACCGGATGTACTGGAAGGACGTCAAGTACAACACCTGCGTGTTCAACTCCTCCTCCCACTACGAGGACATGGGCGCCACCGACCGAGCCGACCCCACCACCACGGTGAAGAACATGACCTTCACCGACACTCGGGTGGAGGGCGCCGTGAACTGCGCGATCCGCGTGTTCGCCCTGTCCGACACCGAGAACATCAACATCAACGGTCTCGCGATCGATGAGTGGAACGACCTCGACCCCGCTGCCCAAGCCAACAAGCTCAAGCGGTACACCGACCGGGCCGGCGCCAAGGTGACCATCGGCAACGAGGTCAGTGACGGCAACGGGCTCCGGCTGCACAACTACACCGTGGCCGGCACCCCGATCTGGAAAGCGGGCAACAACTGGGCCAGTGACGAGCTCGGCCGGCTCGACTTCGACGGCGACACCTGGGACAGCTGGAACGCCACCTACGACGGGCAGCCCACCGGCCGAGCCCCGAGACTCACCATCAACGGCCCCGCCGACGGCTCGATCGCCGCTTCCCGCACGGTCACCTTCAGCGGCACCACCGACGCCAACCGGCTGACCATCCGACTCAACGGCACCGAGACCAGGGTGCCCCTGAGTCGGGGCAGGTTCTCCACGACCATCACGCTGCCGGAGATCTCGAACCGCATCGTGATCACCGCGACCGGCCGCAACGGTGTCATGACCGTCGACCGCCGCACTCTCACCGCCTACGGCGACACGATCGGCGCCGTCACCGATACCCCCGGAGACGACAACGGACCGGGCAGCTACACCTACCCCACCGACGGCGCCTTCAACGCCGGCAGCCTGGACCTGACCGGGCTCGAGGTCTACCGAGACGGTGACACCGTCCGGTTCGTGGCCTCCACCGACGGACCCATCAACAACCCCTGGGGCGGGAACGGGATGAGCACGCAGCGTCTCAACATCTACCTCAGCGACGGACAGTCCACGGCCACCACGCCGTTGCTGCCGGGCACCAACACCTCAGCCAAGGGCGCCTGGACGTACGCCATCGTCGCCGACGGTCGCTACGACAGCGCACGGTTCGGCAGCGGCGTGTACGGGGCCGATGAGCAGAAGACCGGCAACATCACCCTCGACGTGAACCCGGCCGGCAAGATCATCGCCTCCGTACCCGCCAGTGCCCTCACCGGCGTGGATCTGAGCACTGCCGGATACCAGGTGTCGATGTTCAGCGACGCCGAAGACGGCGAAGGCATCGGCAACATCCGACCCGTCTACAGCGCCGACTGCGCCCACGGGATCGGCTGCCCCTCGTTCGTCGGGCCCTACCGGGTCGGCGGCGGAACAGGAGATTGGACCGACACCATCGCCTCCCGTGACACCGACACCAACGACTCGAACGCCCTCGACATCATCTCCGGCACGGAATCGCAGAGCGAGGTGATGGACTGGACGAAGGGCCCGGTCGTCGCCCCGTACGTGCAGCTCGCACGCTGATCTGCCATCAGCGAGAACAGGCCCCGACTCCAAAGCCACACCCTGTCCCCAGGCGCCGCAGAGAGCAGGCTCCGCAGACTTTAGGTAGTACGCACCGATCTATCAGTGGTCCCTACGGATGAGGCCGTCACGGATTCCTGGCGCAATAGGGTGATGACATCCTCATCACAACCTGATCGCCGGGTGACGCGTCGCGCCGTACTCGCCGGCGCCGTCGGTACCGGCGTCGTGATCGCGAGCCATCGGCGCACAGCTGCTGTGCCACAGGTGCTCCGGCCATCGCGTAGACCGGTACCCGCCGTGCTGGCGTCGACCGGGATGGCTGGCGGTGTCGAGTCGCCCGGGTTTGCCGTTCATCATCTTGGTGTCAGCTGGCGCGGCGCCAAGGAGGGCGGGCGGCTTCGCCTGCGCTACCCAGACGGGTGGCGCGACTGGCAGGTCGTGGCGGCTGCCGACTCTCGGGATGAACGGCAGCGCACCCTGCTGTGGGTTGGCGATGCCACCGCGTACGAGTTCATCCCGGCGCCGGGCAGTGACCATATGCGGCTCCATGCCATCAACACCGTCGACGGTCCCCCGAGCGCAGCGACGTTCGCCCCCGCCGACCGACTGTCACGCTTCGACTCCGCCGACGGTGCTCGGTGCCCTCGGTTCCCGTACAGGAGTCGCGCCGGCTGGGGTGCTGACGAGTCGCTCCGCTTCGGGCCTGACGGGACCGAGTCGTTCCCGACCGCGTTCTTCGACGTCCAGACCCTGACGGTGCACCATACGGTGACCGTCAACACCGACCCCGACCCGGCGGCTACGGTGCGGGCGATCTACTTCTTCCACGCGGTGACCGAGGATTTCGGCGACATCGGATACCACCTGCTGATCGACCAGCACGGCACTGTGTACGAGGGACGCTACTCCGGGCCCGACCCACTCCCGGTGTTCGGTCCCCGCCCCGTGGGGCCACGCCCGTCGATGGTCAACGGCGCCCACGTCGGTGGCTTCAACGCCGGAAACATCGGCGTTGCCTTGCTCGGAGACCTGACCAAAACCACCCCCACGCCGGCCGCACTCAGGTCACTGACTCTTGTCCTTGCGGCCCTCGCCCGCGTCACCCACCTGGATCCCGTGGGCACCACCGCCTACGTGAACCCGATCAGCGGCGCCACCCGGACCGTCTCGACCATCGCCGGACACCGCGACTGGGCCGCCACCGAATGCCCCGGCAACACCTTCTATCCCACCCTTCCGCAGCTGCGCGCCAACGTTGCCGCCGCGCTCGGACGCACCTGAACCGGTCACCCCGAAGCCCGTCACACGACCTGCAGCTGTCGTGCGCCACCCGTCATACCTCGAGGAGATACTCATGCACTACGACCTTCCGCCGCCCACTTCGGTGTCGGATGTCGCGGCCAGCCGGGCCGTGTCCTGGCCGGTCCCCACCCGGCGGGGCGCTCACTGCAGCTCGTCGCCGGGGTCATCGCCCCGCTCGGGCCACTCACCATGGGCGCCAGCCTGCTGCTCAGCCCTACGGCAATTCCGGGGACGCAGCGGTGATCTTCGACGGTGTCACCGCATCGCCAGGAACGGCGACCATCCTGGGATGGATGGGTTTGATCGTCGGACTCACCTTGATCCCGGGCGTCATCGCGACCGGCTGGGCCGCGCTTCAGGGTGCCCCACAACTCGCAACCGCAGCCCTGCTGATCGCCGTTCCAGGCTGGTCAGCGGGCCTGTTGTTTCCCAGTCCCGAACTGATGGCCGCAGCCCTCGGCACCGCCGGCGTCGACCGCGCTACCTCCGTCACCATCCTCACGTCACTGGTCGAATTCACCTCACCGGGCCTCGGGGCCACAGTCTTGATCTTCGTCGTCGCCCACATCGGGGGCACGGTCCTGCTCGGACTTGCCCTGTACCGAGCCCGCGTCGTCCCACGGCTGTTGGCCATCCTGCTCGTGCTGGCGCAGCCTTTGCACTTTGTCGCCTTCGTCGTCGTGCAGAACACGGCACTCGACGTAACCGCTTCCTGGCTCACAGCCCTCGGCTTTGGCGCCGCCGGTTGGACCTTGATCCGTCACTGCCGGTAAGAGCAGGCACCATGCCGGCGCGACGCCGGTGTGCGTCCGTTACAAACATGCTGTGCTCGCGCTGCTGGTCTCGGCGAGGTCACCCACTACCTGCCCGCACAACGGTCCCCGCACCGTGGCCGACCCGTCTCCTGGGCTGCTCGGTCCACGCTTGATGATCGCCGGCGGCCCGGTGGTTGCCGCCACCGGCCTCACCTCGATCACCGTTGGAGGCAACTATGGCTTCAGGCGTTTCCCGGACAGGTCGTGCTCGGCGTCGGGCTCGCGATCACCTTCGTCCCGCTACAGAATCTCGCTCTCCTCAGGGTCGAGCACAGCGACGCCGGCGTGGCCAGCGCCGCCCTGACAGCCACCCAGCAGATCGGCGGCTCGACCGGGACCGCCGTCTTCACCGCCATCTATGCCGTCTCGAGCGCTCACCTGACGACGCTCGGCCGCGGCCCTTCCTTGGACTCCATGGTCAACGGCTACACAACCGTCTTCTCGGCCGCAGCGATCGGTCTCGCCGTCGTGGCACCCATCACCTGGGTGCTGGTAAAGGTGGACCGCCGCATCTTCTCCATCAGCAACGACGCACCAACTGGGCAGGCGCTCACCCGGGAGCCCCAGGAATCAACCCATCATCGGAAAGGATGACCGTCGTGCAGCTCATCTTCATGCACGGACCGATTGCTTCAGGCAAGCTCACCACAGCCCGAGTGCTGGCCGCTGCCACTTCAGGTGAGCGACGTTGAGCAAGACCGCCGGGTGGGCAATCCTGACCGGCGGGCCTGTTAGAAGATGTCAGACATGGACATGCTGACCGACTTCCGCCGTCGATCGGCGGCAGATCCCCACCCGTTCGCCATGCCTGACGCGGACCTCATCATCAACACCGACGCGGGCCTTCCAGCGGAGTCTGCAGCCCTCATCGCCGCCACCTTCGAGCTTCCCCTGACGACGCCCTCCCAGCCCACCCCGACAGCATCGTGAGCAGTTCCGATGACAGGACGGTCGGGAGCGAACGAGTCATCATTCCCCCACGGCTGCAACGCGGTGACACGGTTCGGGTCGTTGCGCCGGCCCGATCTCGAGCCATGGTGGTAGAAGGTCACGACCGGTCCGAGCTGATCAACCAGCGCTTCGAGGAGCTGGGACTCCGACTCTCCTTCGGAGACCACGTCGACGAACGAGACGACTTCGACTCCTCCACCATCACCTCGCGCGTCGAAGATCTCCATGCGGCGTTTGCCGACCCAAACGTCAACGCAGTACTCACCGTCATTGGCGGGTTCAACAGCAACGAGATCCTTCCCTACCTCGACTGGGACCTCATCGCCGCCAACCCGAAGATCTTCTGCGGCTTCTCCGACATCACCGCGCTCCAGAATGCGATCCTGGCCAGGACCGGTCTCATCACCTACACCGGTCCGCACTGGTCCTCCTTCGGCATGCGCGACCATTTCGAGCAAACGCTCGCATGGTTCGTCCAAGCCCTGTTCGGGGACTCGACGATCGAGGTCCAACCCGCACGGTCATGGACCGACGACCTGTGGTTCATCGATCAGGTCGATCGACATCCGCTGCCCAATGCCGGCTGGTGGCCGCTGCGTCCCGGCGATGCGATCGGACGACTGGTCGGCGGGAACCTGTGCACGTTCAACTTGTTGCAGGGCGGGGACTACCGCCCGACACTCGACGGCGCCATGCTCCTGGTCGAAGACGACGACCGAAGCCTCCCCACCGACTTCGCACGCGACCTGACATCCCTCCTTCAGGTCCCCGATGCCGCCTCTCTCGCCGGACTCATCATCGGACGCTTCCAGCGCCGCAGTGGCATGACCCGCGAACTCCTCCAAGAGATCCTTTCCCGGCAGCCAGCCCTCGACCGAGTGCCCGTCCTCGCCAACGTCGACGTCGGCCACACGAGCCCCATCTTGACCCTGCCGATCGGTGGCACCGCAGAGCTTCGGACAAGCCACCACCACAGCAGTCTCAGAATTCTCCGCTGACCGGCGAGCAAGAACGGCCACGAGAACCGCCGCATCCACGCAGTGCGCCTGGCGATGATCAATCACCACCAGGCCCCCATGTCATCGCCAAGTTCCCACACGGCCGTACAGCAAGAGTTGTCCATGGTTCGGCACAGCGGCGACCGCCGACGAAAGGCGCCGACAGTGACCATCGATCACGCCCTCGCTACGGTGGGGTGAGTGGTTCCGCGTCCAGCACGTCCGCTTCCGATGGCTCGCCCCGCACTTCCTGGTCGACCAGACCTACCTGATGACCATCGGTCGACCCACTCTTGCCGGTGCGGCGTTTCGACGCTACTGGGTGTGGCTGGGCGGCTCGGTCACCAGCGGTCTGGATGTCCTCCATCGCCGCCGGCGCCGTGCTGGCCACCGTGCTGCCGCCTCTGGCTCTGGTGGGATCGGCCCTGTTCATCGGCCTGCTGATGCCGCGGCTCACCGACCGGCCGTCGGTCGCAGCGGCGCTCGTCGGAGGCCCGTCGCAGCGCTGATAACCCTGACCATCGGCGTCGGACTCCTCGCCATCGTCGCGATCGACCTTGCCACCTACGCCCTCACCTGACCGTCATCACCAGTGCACCCAGCGGACCCAAGGAGCACTGGCGAGAATTGCTGACCCTTGCGAAGGAGGAAGGGTCGACGGTTGGATGGTGCGGGCGACCAGGGAGAGGCATGTCCACAGCCACCAGTGCGACTGCCTGCTCGGTGATCTCGACCCGTGAACGTACGGGTTTGAGGACTCACGCTCGGATGGGTGTCGTTCGGCCGGCAGCGCTCCCCGCTCGGGGTTCTGGCTCAGCAAGCCCGGATCTCGGCGAGATTGACGGTGAGTCAACCGGTGGCCTGGCTGGTGCGTCTCTAGGGGCGGGAGGAGGTCCACATGGACTCTGTGAGCCCGTCGCCGACTCAGCGAGCGCAGCTCGCGGACCAGCTTTCCACGATCACCGCAGTCCGCGACCTGTACGAGCGTCATGACGCGCGGCTGGTTCGGTTGGCGGTGCTGCTGGTCGGCGACGTCGGTCGTGCCGAGGAGATCGTCCAGGACGCGTTCGTGGATCTGGTGGCGCGGTGGCGAACGATCCGCGACCCAGGGGCGGCGGCCTCCTACCTGCGCACATGTGTGGCGAACGGAGCTCGCTCCCATCTGCGGCACCGTGCGGTGGTCAATCGACAACCCGTGAGCCAGCCGCGGCAGGTGAACAGCGCGGAGACCGAAGCGTTGGTTCGGATCGAGCATGAGCGAGTTCTGTCCATGTTGTCCGAGCTGCCCGGTCGTCAACGAGAGGTCCTCGTGCTGCGGTACTACGGGCAGCTGTCCGAGGCCGAGATCGCCGACACGCTGGGCATCAGCCGAGGTGCGGTGAAGACCCACAGCTCTCGTGGACTTCACTCACTGCGGACAGTGATGGCGGTGAACCGATGACCCCGGACGAGCGTTTCGACGACGACCAAGTGGGCCAGCGGCTCGCCCAGGTCCTGGACACGGAGGCGAACCGCATCGAGGTGGGCGACGCCTGGGATGCCATCGAGCGTCGTCTGCTGCTCGGCTCCGACTGGCCAAGAGCTCGCCTGAGCCCAGTCAGTGCGACCCGACGGCGCCGCCGGCTGGCCGGCGGGCTGGCTGTGGGTCTTGGCGTCGCAGCAGCGATCGTGGTGGCAGTGGTTCTCGGCTGGCGCCCTGCAGCTGTGACACCGGCACCCGGTCGCCCCGGCGACGACCAGCGTGCCCCGCTACGACGCATCGATCCCGACGTTGGTGGTGTACCGGACAACGGCCGGTGAGTATCCACCTCAGGGTGCGCCGCCAGAGACGTTCACCATCACACCGGAGCGGATGCGGACCGACTCTCCGGAGGTCGGCCAGGCCGCCTTGGCGGCCATGTTCGACACCGCACCGGTCCAACCAGGAAACATCAACTGGCTCGAGCAGAAGGTCGCACAGAGCATCGACGTCACCTCGGTCACGATGTCCGGTGGCCTGATCCGCGTCGAGCTGAACGGCTTCAGCAGCACAGCGCCGGAGGCTCACGTGATGGCCCAGGCCTGGGTGCGGACGCTGCAAGACACCCTCGGTGTTCGCGACGACATCTTGATCACCCTTCAGGGCCAGCCGTTCTGGCTGCACGGCGCCATCGACACGGCGACGCCGCTGACCCGGGACGACTCGGTGGAGGTCGTCCGGCCGGCGGGCTTCGACAGCCCCCGATCTGGCGACGTGGTGCCGAGCACCTTCGTGCTGCTCGGTTCCGCGACGGCGGGTTCGGGTAAGCCGGCTCGCGTGCAGATCGTCGATCTCGACACGGGCGCGATCGCGTACGAGCAAGAACTGCCCGCGCCCGCCGATCGGGACGCTCGGTTCGACTTCCAACCGGTTCTCACCCTCGAACCAGGACGCTACCGGGCATCTGTCAGTGGGTACGGCGCCATCAGCGGCGTCCGTGACATCACCTTCACCGTCGTGGCGTAGCTGTCAACCGATCTGTCCGGTTGAGCGTCTTGTGTTGTATCGCGAACGTACCTGTCAACTGGTCGACGGGTAGTTGGACCCGCGCGGGAAGGGACGAAACATCATGAAGATCACCACGGGCGGCGTCAGCCGCCAAAGGGCGCTGAACGCTCCATCCGCTGCACGAGCCGCGGGTGCGGCCGCGATCGTGTCCGTACGAGGAAGGAGACGTCGGGTCGCAGCGGCCGCCGCGGCCACCATGGTCGTCGTGGGCACCACGATGGCGGCGCTGGCCCCCACCTCGGTGGCTGACACACCGGACGCGGGCGGCAAGTCGCCCCGAACCGTGCAGGTGAGTGGTCAACTGGTCCCCGAGGACGCCCTGGGCAGCAAGTACCAGCTGAGCGGTGAGCTCATCGGCAGATGGACATTCGCGCCGGTCGACATCACCTATTACCAGTCAGACACCCGGATCTTCGCGAGGGGCACCGAGTCCTTCGAGGGCTGTGTCAACTCCAACGGTGACGACAAGTGTGACAAGTCCGAACCGAGCGGCCAGTGGCAGGGGGAGTACATGTACTGGGCGTCCTTCGACCGAAGCGGGCGACTGGTCGAGGGCGGCTGCACGCACATGCTCACCGGCGGCACCAAGGCGTTCACCGGAGTGCGCGGTCTGTTCCACATGACCGACGTTTACGCCACGACCCCGGCCGGCTCCACGGCCATCTACCAAGGCGAGGTCATCCTGAACGCCGTGGACGAGAAGCCTGTCGCCAAGCCCGCTTCCACCGGTCTCGCGGCTCCGGCATCCACCGGTGGCGCACCGGCCGCCTGCTAACCACCTCGCGGCTTCTCTCGCCACCCAAACAACCGCACAGGCAGGCAGGTGCGGCCACGACCCGGCCGGCTCACCGCAAGATCAGGGCCGGGCGGGCCATGGCAGGCCGCCTTCGGCACTTTCCAGAGCAGCACCCCAAGGCTCGGCAGCAGCGCCTGGCCGGTGTCCCGGCGAATGACCGTCCGATACTCGGACTCCGGACGAACCGGAACAGGCTTCTGCGTCACGCGCAAGCGGAACTTGACAACGAGAACTCTCCAAGAGCCTTCTCGCGCCCCGTCGCAAGTCGGTCGACAACCGACCATTAGAGCGATCACATGACGGCGGCGACGATTCGGCCAGATTGCGACTTCGCTGGACGGACGGCTTGCGGCGACGCCCGATCGTGGATGGCCCGACCCGGGTGAGCAAACCCCGATCGCGAGCACGCCGACCCGCGGCGCGTTCGCAGCACTCGCCGTTGGACTCATGGGCAGCCGATTCCCGTCCACCCTTTCTCGTGCGACTCTCCGGCCCGATAGTTAGACATGGGTACGACGCATCAACTGGGGGCGGGCGGGCTTGGGCGCCAGGACCTCGAGGCACGCTGAACGGCCCTAGGAGAAGGTCGTAGCCCCACGGGCTTTGACCGGGGAGGAGCTCGTCCATGTCGTCGATCATCATCGCTACGGTGCCTATCCACGGGCACGTCACACCGCTGTTGGCGGTCGCGCGACACCTGGTCGAACGCGGCGACCGGGTGCGGTTCCTGACCGGGTCACGGTTCGCTCGCGTTGTCGAGGCGACTGGTGCCGAGCACGTGCCCCTGCCAGCGGATGCCGACTTCGACGACCGGCGCGACTGGAACGCGATATTCCCCGAGCGCGCCATGCTGAAGGGTGCCAAGGCGATCGCGTTCGACATCGAGCACGTCTTCGTCCGGCCTGGCCGGCCCCAGCACGACGCAGTGATGGCCGCGCATGCTATTGAACCGGCCGATGTGGCCCTCACCGATCCAGCGTTCGCCGGGGGCGCGTTCCTCCTCGGCCACCCGCTCGGCGTCCGACCGCCACTGATCATGTGCGGCGTGGTGCCCCTGACGATCTCCAGTCGCGACACCGCCCCCTACGGCATGGGCATCACCCCTTTCCCCGGCCCGCTCGGACGGCTCCGCAACGCCGTGCTCGCCGGACTCACCGGCAAGCTGTTCGCGCCGACGAACAAGATCGCCGACGACATGTTCCGCGATCTGCACCACCGGCCCGCACCCTTCCCCGTCCTCGACTGGCCGCGGTCGGCCGAGGCGATCGTCCAGTTCACGGTGGCCGACTTCGAGTACCCGCGCTCCGATGCGCCGGCCACCCTCCACTTCGCCGGACCAATCTCGGCATCGGGCTCGCAGGCGCCACTACCCACCTGGTGGCCCGAGCTCGACGGCTCACGGCCCGTCGTGCATGTTACGCAGGGCACGGTCGCGAACCGGGACTACCGCCAGATCATCGCCCCGACACTCGAGGCACTCGCCGACGACGACGTCCTTGTAGTCGTCTCGACCGGCGGCCGCTCGCTCGACACGCTGCCGCCGTTGCCCGCCAATGCGCGCGCCGCCGAGTTCCTGCCCTACGACGAATTCCTACCACGGACAGATGTCTACGTGACCAACAGCGGCTACGGTGGGGTCCAGTACGCCCTGCGCTACGGCGTGCCGGTCGTCGCGACCAGCGGCCACGAGGACAAGCCCGAAGTCGCCGCCCGCGTCGCCTGGTCCGGCGTCGGACGTCGCCTCAACACCGAAACACCCTCCCCGGCGGCCGTCCGTCGCGCCGTCCACACCGTGCTGCGGGACGAGCGATATCGCGCCACCGCCCAGCACGTCGCCCGCCGCATGGCCGCCGCCGACGGACTCAAACAGCTGACCGAGATCGTCGACGACGAGATCGCCAGCAACGCACGACCCCGAGACCCCTGACCGCGGGGTCCATCGGACAGTCGGGCAACAACGTCGCTGCCCGCATGCGGGTCGGCAACCGATGCCGAGGCCAATTGGGGTGTTGCCATCGGCGCCGGTCGCGAGGACGCTGGTACGAGGGCTGACTGCCAGCGAGCTAAGCAAGTACAGGGGTCACCATGGAAACCGATGTCGCTGAGATCGCACCGGACATCTTCCGCTTGTCGACCTTCATCTCTGACGCGAACTTCATGTTCAACCAGTTCCTCGTCCTGGATGAAGAACCACTGCTGTTTCACACCGGGCCCCGCGCACTCTTCCCGCTCATCACCGACGCAGTGTCGCGGCTCATGCCGGTCGAGCAACTGCGCTGGATCACGTTCGGGCACGTCGAGGCGGATGAGTGCGGCTCGATGAACCTGTGGCTCGCAGCAGCTCCGCAAGCGGAGGTGGCGCACGGAGCAACGGGCTGCATGGTCTCCGTCAGTGACCTCGCAGACCGGCCACCGCGGGCGCTGCAGGACGGAGAGGTGCTAGAAGTGGGTACCAAGCGGCTGCGCCGGCTGGAAACCCCGCACGTCCCGCATGGGTGGGACGCCGGACTCTTCTACGAGGAGTCCACCTCGACGCTGCTCTGCGGGGACCTGTTCACCGCGATCGGGAGCAGTGCGCCGCTGACGGAGCACGAGATCACGGGACCGGCGCTGGCTGCCGAGGACGTCTTCGGTGCCACCTGCCTCACGCCGTCAACGGCGCCTACCCTCCGCTCTCTGGCCGACCTGGAGCCCGCGACGTTGGGACTGATGCACGGGCCGTCGTACGGCGGGGACTGCGGCCAGGCCCTGCGAGACCTTGCCGGAGCATACGAACAGCGATTGGTCGCCGAAGGGGTCCGTCTGCATGCACCGGGCACTCCAGCCGACTGAGCGCCTGAACGCCTTCCCAGCACCCGTGGGAACTCCAACATTGCCGCGGCGACCGCTGGGCTCGACCTGCCAGCCCTCGTCCTCTATGCCGCTGTACTTCGCCGTCGCACGACATCGAAACCGACCCGGAGTGGGGTGTCCGCTGGGTTGGCGTCACCGTTCCCACCATCGTCTGCTCCGGCGACCTGACCTTTCCCCGGTTGCCAGAGGCCGCGGACTCCGTCGCCGCAGCATTGCCGAACGCGAGACGCCGGGTGCTTCCTGGTCAAGACCACGGGCCAGCCCCCGAGGCCATCGTGTTCTGATCAGCGGTCGCGGACGAGACCGTAGATCGCTCTGTCGTGGAAGGTGCTGTCGCCCTCCCAGGAGTAGCTTCGCCGACGGGCACACATCGGCTACGACCTGGCTCGTGACAGGAACGATCAACCTCGCTGGACGGGCGTTCAGGCCGATCCGTACCTCGCGGCCAGCACGTCGGCGACGTTCAAGTCCTCGATCGCCGCAACGAAGCGAGGGTAGAGCACATCCCAGAACGCGCCAGGGGTCCTTCTCAGCTCCGGGTGCATGCCGACCGCCATGGCGATCCGGCTGGCCGGGATGAGCAGGGCGCACCGGTAGTCGTCCCAGCAGAGGTCGAAGGGGTAGTCGGCGACTCCCGACTGCGTCAGGGCCGCGTGGTAGCTCCGGAGCAGACGTTGCTCGTGCCGGAGCCGCTCCTCGGTGTCGAGGTGGCCGCAGAGGAAACCGGCCACGTCGACAACGCCGCGGGCCCTGGTGGCGAGCTGCCAGTCGATGAGCACGGCTGGCGATTCGGCGCCCTCCTGCCACAGCAGGTTATCGCCTTGCACGTCGTTGTGGATCAGGGTGAGTGGCGGCTCGCCGAACAGGTTCGTCGAAACGGGTTCCAGGTAGCGCATGAACAGCGCGTGCGTGGCGAGCAGCTCCGGCGTGATCGGGGCACTCAGCCGATCCAGGAATGTCGGCCAGGTTTGCGCTAGATGGCCAGGACCCTGCTCTGGGGTCAGGATGCCCTGAAGCGCCAACCACGGCAGCTCGCTCAGGTGCTCGTCGTTCCACCAGGTGGCGTGGAGCAGCGCGAGATCTGCTACGAGACGTTCTACCTCGAACACCGGACCGCCGGTGTGGACCAGCTGCCGGAGGTCGGTGAGGTCCTCGAGCAAGATCACCGAGTCACCGGAATCGTCGTCCAGAGCGGCGAAGTAGCACTGCGGCATCCGCAACGGGCACCGGTGTGCCAGCTCTCGATAGGTGCCGATCTCCCGTGCGTAGAAGCCCATCGAGTGGACCACGTCGCGCACGTCCGGGCTGGCGCCCGACAGCTTCGCCACCACGGAGCCCGGGGCGCCGGCTGGAGCGTGGTCGTACCTGATCCCCACCCGGAAGATCTGCCCTGTCATGCCGACCTCACCGACCACGCGGACGTCGACGGCGACCACTGCGGCGGCGCCGATCGTTCCCTCCGCACGCAGCGCCGCCGTCATCCAGGACGGGGTGAGATCGCTGGCGCCGACCGGTATCTGCATGGTGCCTCCTGAGCCATCACCAGTGTGCTGTGGCCGGATCCGTGGGGGGAAGGTCCTTTCGCGCAGATATTGGGAGGCGGTCGGCAACTGCGTGCCCGCTGGACGGTCGCCTTCAGGCGACAATTGCGAGCCGCCATCGGAGGGATCGTCGGCGACACGATGCGACCACCGTGCATCACGATCTAGCGGGGCGATTGACAGGCCGGGTGGATCGGTGTCGCGACGCCTGCTGAGGTTCCCCTGTTCGAGGAAGCCATCGGCGCACGTCCCTCCTGGACCAAGCCCTTTGTGAAGCCGAACAGCTGGAACACTCCGACTTCGCCGACCAAGTCAGTGACACCTGCCACGTGTCGGCCAACCGGCGGCTGAGACGATCTGCGGCTTCCACACCCGCCCAATTGACGACGTTCTCGAAGGACTGTCAACGTCGGACACATGATCATCCGGCGTCGACGCCCGATCTGCGCCAGGATTGCGCGACCGAATGTGGCGGGATCGAGGCTCCGTTGCGCAGCCGTGCTGCTCGCCGAGCGGGATCAGGTACGCGCAAAGAGCTCCACGAAGCGGGCGAGCAGGTCAGGGGTCTGGGTCACCCCGCTCGCTCGCGCGGCAGCCAGCACCGCGTCGGCTTGGTCTGGTGGGAAGTAGCCGGCGTGCCGATAGATCTGGATGCGGGTGGCCAACCCGGCCAGGTCGAGCTCGGGGTGGAACTGCGTCGCGTAGACCCGGCTGCCGATCCGGAAGGCCTGGACCGGACAGGCCGGCGAGGTCGCCAGCGCTACCGCATGCCGCGGCAACACCCGGATCGCCTCCTTGTGGCCGCAGTACGCGCCGAACGGCGAGCCGGCCACCTGGAACAGCGGATCCCGCCAGCCTGCAGGCGTGAGCTCGATGAACGTGCCGCCGAGCGGTTCACCGTACGCCCGGTCGACGACCGCTCCTTGGTGGCGGCCCACGGTCCCGATGCCGTAGCAGGCGCCCAGGAAGGGGAAGTCGAGCCCCACCACCTGGTCAAGCAATGCCGCCAGGTCGGCCTCGACTTGCTGTTGGGTCGCCGACTTCGCGCTCTCCGGGTCGCTCACCTGAAACGGACCACCGCCCAGAATGATGCCGGACCAGTCGTCGAGATCGACTGGATCGAGGGACCCCCGCTCCAAGCGGACTCGACGCATCTGCGGTTCCGAGAGACCGGAACAGCGGAGCATGGCGGCGTACTCCTCCTCGGCTGCGACATCCTCGGCCCTGATCGCCAGGAACAGAAACGGCCTCACGGTCGCGACTCTATGCGTTCCAGCCGGCCGAGCGCCTACCCTCAGCGGCCACTGTGACCCCGGGACCAGTCGACCGCCTGGTGTGGGCGATCTCCACACGCACGCCCGGAACCCCGCGATCCAGTCGTGCCAACGCCCACGACGCCGTCCAGCACTGCGCGTACGAAGACCTTCCCGAGGTGTGCCGCTCTTGTTCTGCATGGCGACGTCGTGGTCAGCGAGAGCTGTGGACGAACACGGCACTGATCGACCCAGAGCCCCAGCAGAGGTTGCCCCCTCAGCTACCGCGAAAACGGTCAAAGCCGCGCAAGAATCAACGGACCACCGTCCGACTGCCGCCCCGAACGTCGTGCGGACCTGGATCTCTGTCTGCATGTTCGCCACTCGCTTCAGGTTGGCGAACGCCCCTCGGGTTCACCAGCAGGTGAAGCCGCCATCGACCAGCAGGTCGACGCCGGTACAGAAGGCCGCGGCATCACTGAGCAGGAAGACCGCCGGTCCGACGATCTCGTCGACGGTCGCCATCCGTCCCAGTGGCGTGTCGGCCTCGAACGTCTCCACCTGCTCGGCCACCTCGGGGCGGGTGTTCATCGGTGTCGCGGTGTAGCCCGGACTGATCGCGTTCACCCGGATCCGCCGGTCGGCCCACTCCATGGCCAGGCTCTTGGTGAGGTGGACGACGCCGGCCTTGGCGGCGTTGTAGTGCGCCTGCCGCAGACCCCGGTTGACGATCGATCCCGACATCGAGGCGATGTTGACGATGGCGCCGCCACCATGGCGCAGCATCGCCCGGGCCTCGGCCTGGCAGGACAGGAACACTCCGGTCAGATCGACGTCGACGACCCGCTGCCACTGGGCGAGCGACATGTCCTCGGCCGGCGCCGCGTCGGCGATCCCGGCACTGTTCACCGCCAAGCTCAACGACCCCAGCTCGGCCTCGGTGCGACGGACCGCCTCGGCCAGCGAGTCCGGATCGGTCACATCGCATGGAACGGCGATCGCTCGACCGCCCGCCGCCGTGATGGCGGCCACCACGGCGTCCAGTCCGGGACCCGGCCGGTCGACGCACGAGACCGACGCACCCGAGCCGGCGCTGCCGAGAGCGGTGCCGCGCCCGATCCCGCTGGCCGCGCCGGTGACCAGCGCGACCCGTCCGTCGAGCCGGAAGTCCGGGGCGGGTGTGGTCACGACGCCGATCCGGTGGCCAGTTCCAGCTTGGCGTACAGGTCCTCGAGCATCAGGCGGACGTCGAGACCTGAGTAGACCCGGACCGGATGCCCGTCGGGACGAGATTCGTAGCTCCCGTCGTCGCCGATGCGCGGTCGGGGCAGTTGTGTGTAGGAGCTGGAGGCCGGATCGGCCTCGAAGCCTGTCTGCAGTGCGGTGAGCAAGACCAGCGGGCTGTCGCCGAGGACGTACACCTCCCCCATGTTGAGACCATGCGGTGCGACCATCTCGAAGATGTCCACCAGGGTCCGGTACAAGTGGGCGCCGAGCGGCCCGCGGGGCTTGACGCGCAGGACCAACTCACTCATCGAGGCGGTGCACTCGCGGTAGGCGTTGCGCGGAATCTGCCAGAGCGGGATCGGTGAGTCGAACACCACCTGACCTGCCAGCAGGTCGATGTTCAGGTTGTACTCGATCGCCATCGCGTCGGGCGGTGGAACGGCCCCCAGCACGGTGTACTCCGGGCCCCCGATCCACACCGCGGTCAGCCTGTCGGCGATGGCCGGCTCCATCAGGTATGCGCTGGCCAGCTCCGTCAGACCGGCACCGAGCACGACGAACAGCGGCAGCTCGGTGTCGGTCCGCATCGCCTCCGCCACGATGGCCGCGGCTCCGGCCGAGGGCTGCGGTTCGGTCCGAGTGGCCAACGGCAGCTCCGAACCGGCGATCACCGGGACGGTGCCGACGAGGTCGAGCAGCTCCAGCACCGTGGTCGCGGCGGCGGCCCCGTGGGCCGCGCTCTGACCGCTCGGGTCGAACGGGTCGTCCACGGCCAGGTGCGAGCCGATCACCGCTCGCACCTCCACCGACGGCGACAGCAGGTGGTGGGCCAGCTGGTACAGACCGTCGGGGTCTCCGGCGTAGTCGTTGTCGGAGATCACCCGGAAGCGCGGACCGGCCGGCGGTCGGAAGGTCGCCGTCACGCGGTCACCAGCGCCCGGGCCGCGTCGGCGATGCCCGCCGCCGACATCCCGTAGCGATCCAGCAGGAACCCGGCGGATCCGGTCGGGGCGAACTCGGGTACGCCGAGGATGGTCATCCGGACCGGATGGTGCTGGACGACCGTCTCGGCCACCGCTCCGCCCAGACCACCGGCGGTGGTCGCCTCCTCGGCGGTCACGATGCCTCGGGTCTCGCGGGCGGCGGCGACCACGACATCGACCTCCAAAGGTTTGACGGTGGGCATCGAGATGACCCGGGCCGCGATGCCCTCGGTGGCGAGCTGTTCGGCGGCGGCGATCGCGCGCCAGAGCACGGTGCCGTTGCTGATGATCGTGACGTCGTCGCCGTCGCGCAGGGTGTGGGCTTTGCCGGGGACGAACTCGTAGTCAGCGTCGTACACCTCCGGGACGGCCATCCGGGAGACGCGGATGAACGCCGGGCCCTCGGTGGCCGCCGCCCAGCGCATCGCCGCAGCCGTCTCGATCGGCGAAGCCGGCACCACGATGATCATGTTGTCGATCGCCCGCAACCAGGCGATGTCCTCGATCGAGTGGTGGGTCGGACCGAGCTCGCCGTACGCCATGCCCGGGCTCATGCCGCACAGCTTGACGTTGCGGTTGGAGTAGGCGACATCGGCCTTGATCTGCTCCAGCGCGCGTCCGGTCAGGAAGCACGACGCGGCGGAGACGAAGGGGATCCGGCCGCCGTTGGCGAGACCGGCGGCGACACCGACCATGTCCTGCTCGGCGATACCGACGTTGATCAACCGATCGGGAAAGGCCTTCTTGAAGGCGTCCAGCTTGGAGGAGCCGACCGAGTCGTTGACCACGCCGACGATGCGATGATCGTTCTTGGCGAGGTCGGCCAGGGTCTCGACGTAGGCGTTGCGGCAGTCGAAGCGAGGCTCGTCGGCGATGGAGGCCGCCGAGGCTGGAGTGGTCGTGGTGGTCATGACGGGATTCCTTCCTCAGGCGCGGGGGGTGACGGGGGCGAGCTCGTCGAGCGCCTGCTCGAGCTGGGCCGCGGTGGGGACCTTGTGGTGCCAGGCCACGTTGTTGGACATGAACGAGATCGGGTGCCCCTTGTGGGTGTGGGCGATCACGAAGGTGGGCTTGCCGGGCCGGAAGGGTGCGGCGGACAGCACATCGAGCAGCTCGCCGTGGTCGTGGCCGTTGACCTCGACGACCGCGAACCCGAAGGCGGCGGCCTTCTGGTCCAGCGGGTCGACGTCGTTGGTCTCCCGGGTGGTGGCCCCCTGCTGCAGCCGGTTGCGGTCCACGATCACCGTCAACGAGTCGAGCTCGTACTGCGAGGCCGCCATCATCGCCTCCCAGTTGGAGCCCTCCTGGAGCTCGCCGTCACCGGTGAGCACGTACGTACGGCGCCGCGACACATCGAGCTTGGCGGAGATCGCGTGACCGACAGCGATGGGCAGACCATGACCCAGCGGCCCGGTGTTGGCTTCGACGCCCGGCACCTTGTTGCGGTTGGGGTGCCCGTTCAGCCTGGACAGCGGCTTCAAGAAGGTCGCGAGCTCGGAGACGGGAATGAAGCCGAACGCCGCCAACGTGGTGTAGAGGGCTCCGGCCACATGCCCCTTCGACAGGATGAACCGGTCGCGCTCGGGGTCGTCGACGGTCACGGGGGTGACGTTCAGCACCGCCCCGTACAGGGTGGCCAGCACGTCGATGGCGGAGAAGTCGCCGCCGATGTGACCGGCGCCGGCGTAGTGGACCAGCTTCGCGTCCTGGATCCGGATCTGTCGGGCGGCTTCGGAGACGTGGGCAACCAGCTCGTCCCTGGTCGCGTGCGGGTCGAGCCGGCCCAGGACCGGCATCGTCGCGTGTTCCACAGCCAGTGCGGTCATCAGTTGTCCTCCTCGATCATCGAGCTGAGCAGTACCTTCTGCACCAGCTTCTGGGCCGCGAGGGCGTCGTGCCTGGACTGGGCCGCGGCGAGCGCATCCTCGTCGAGGGCGTCGAGGGCCCGGTGGATGGCTTTGAGGAACGTGATGGCCTGCTTGGCAGCCTGCACCGAGTCCTCCCGGAACGGGAACTGGTCGAGCTGCCAGACGCCGTCCCAGTTGTTGCGGCGCAGGGTGTGGAAGAACTCGAAGGTCTCGACCAGGTGGACCGAGCCGACCACCATGTCGTCGTCCCAGCCGCGGAAGTTGTCGTTCACGTCGATCGCGAACAGCTTGCCGTGGTCGATGCACAGCTGAGCCGCGTCGGCCGGGGTCTCCAGTCCGTACAGGGAGTGACCGAAGTCGAGCAGCACGCCGAGGTTGTCGCAGCCGGTCTGCTGGATGGCCAGCAGGGTCCGGGCGGCGTTCGGGAAGATGATCTTGTTCCGCGGCTCGCGCGGCTTGTACTCGATCACGAACCTGATGTCCCGGTGGGCGTCGCACAGCTCGCGCAGGGCGTCGATGGCCAGGTTCCACACCTCGTGGTAGTTCACCTGGAACGGGTAGTCCCAGCCGTCCTGGCCGAACCAGAGCTTCACGTAGTCGCAGCCGAGCTCCTTGGCCAGCTCGGTGGCCTCGTTGAGCAGGGCGAGTGCCTGGGCCCGGACGGCCGGGTCGGGGTTGGTGATCGAGCCCTTGATGTAGTCCCTGTTGTAGATCTCCGGGGTGATCGCGATGGCACGCAGGTTGTTGCGGGCCAGGGCGGCCCGGACGTCGTCGAGGGTGCCGTCGAAACCGGCGAACGGCCAGTTCAGGTCGACCACGGACAGGTCGCCGACAGCGCCGGCACGGTCGATCTGCTCGATCAGACCCACGGGCTCTCCGTAGCCCTCGGTCGCGTAGCGGTCCAGGTAGGTGGCGAAGTGCCAGATGCCTGCGCCGAAGACTGGTAGGGCGGTCATGTGTCGTGTTCCGTTCTGTGCTCGGATGGGACTCGGGGGCGTGCGGTGTACGTGCGCAAACGTCAGCCCTTGGTGGCGCCGGCGGTGAGGCCTCCGACGATCCAGCGCTGCAGGAAGATGTAGGCGATCAGGATCGGCAGGACGGCGATCAGGATGCCCGCGGCCAGGCCGGTGTTGTTGTTGGAGAACTGGCCTTGGAAGTTCAGCAGTCCCACCGGGATGGTCTTGTGGGCATCGGAGCTCAGCAGGATCAACGCGAACAGGAACTCGTTCCAGGTCGCGACCGCGTCCAGGATGAACACGGTCACCAGGGCAGGTGTGGACAACGGGATGATCAGGGTGAAGAAGATCCGCCAGGGCCCGGCTCCGTCGATCTTGGCGGCCTCGATGATCTCGTCGGGCAGCTGACGGAAGAAGGACTGCAGGACCAGCACCTCGAACGGGATGCCGAACGCCAGGTACGGGCCGACCAGACCGAGCAGGCTGTCGGTGGCTCCGATGCTGCGCATCATCACGAAGACGGGCACGATGGTGATGTAGATCGGGATGGTCAGCCCGAGGAACACCGTGTACATGATCGCCGTGCCGAACCGGATCCGCAGCTTCGCCAGGGCGTAGGCCAGCATCGCCGAGATGAGGACGCCGATCGGCACCTTCAACAGCAGCAGCAGCCCGCTGTTGCGGTAGGTGGTGGCGAAGTTGCCGATCGCCCATGCATCAGCGAAGTTCTGCAGGGTGAACGTCTCCGGCCACGACAGCGGACCGTTGGAGATGAAATCGGCGAGCGGCCGGATCGCGGTGATCACCAACGTGACGAGCGGGGAGATCCAGAAGATCGCCACCAGCGCCAGCACGATGGTCATGGCGATGCCGCCCTTGGGCTTGCTCCGGTGCTTCAACGGGTCGGCGGCGGTCACCACCGCGTCGGGCAGGGCCGCGGCGGGGGCGACCTCGGCTGCGCTGCTCATGCTGCATGCTCCTTGGTCTGAGATCGGACGTAGGGGATGCTGACGGCGATGGCCACCACGGTGATCACCACAGCGATCGCGGTGCCGTAGCCGGCTTGGTAGTACTGGAAGACGTTGAAGTACATCCAGGTGCCCATCACCTGGGTGGCCGTGCCCGGCCCTCCGTACGTCATGGCGTAGATCAGGTCGAACACCTTGAACGAGTCGATCAGCGACAACGCGATCACGATGTAGTGCGCGGGTCGAAGGCTCGGCATGGTGATGAACAGGAACTGCTGCCACTTGCTGGCGCCGTCGACCGTGGCTGCCTCGTACATGTCGGTGTTGATGCCCTGCAGGGCGGCTAAGTACAACAGCATCGGGAAGCCGACCCGCAGCCAGATGGCCGGGACCATCACCGCGGCCAGCGCGGTGGAGTCCTGCCCCAGCCAGGGCTGGGCGAGGCTGTCCAGCCCGATCGCCCGGAGGACGGCGTTGATGACGCCGTACTGCGGGTTGTAGAGCCACCCCCAGATCGAGGCCACCGCCACCAGGGGCAGCACGGCTGGGGTGTAGAAGATCAGCCGGAGGACCGGCTTGCCGCGGACCTTGCCGTTCAGCACGATCGCCAGGGTGAGACCGATGGCCACCGGGACGGTGATCGTGACGATCGTCCAGATCGCGTTGTTGATCATCGCCTGGATGACGACCGGGTCCTTGGCCATGCTCGCGTAGTTGTCCAGCCCGACGACGTTGTAGGTCGCACTGAGCCCGTCCCAGTCGGTGAGGCTGAACCACAGGGACTGCATCGCGGGGTAGACCAGGAACGTGACGTAGACGATCAGTGCCGGGAGGGCGAAAGCCCAGGCCATCAAGCCGCCGTGGTTCGCCCGTCTTTTCCGGCGCGGGCGCGTCGTCGGCGGCGCGCTCGCCGGGAGAGTCGCTGTGGCCATGGGGAACTCAGTTCTTCGCCCAGGCCGACACGACGTCCTGCATCTGCTTGGCCGCATCGGCCGGGCTGGTCTTGCCCTGCAGCACATCGCTCTGGATGGCGAAGTACTGATCGGCCTGCTTCTTCGGGAACGCCTGATCCTGGATGGTGTAGAACGGCTGCTTGCCCGGGCCCTCAGACCACTCAGCCGACAGCGGCAGCTCGGTCTTGTCCGGTTCGGCACCGGCGACCGTGGATGCACTGATCTTGAGCGCCTTCTGGGTGTCGGGCTGGACGATGAAGTCGAGCAGGGCGGCCGCCAGATCGGGGTTGGCCGCCTTGGCGTTGACCATGTAGCCCTCGACGAAGCCGGAGTGCCGCAGCGGATCCTGCTCGGTCGGCAGCTGGAAGACGCCGAAGTCAGACGACTTCTTGTTCGCCGACTGGATCGCGCCCGTCTCGGTCCACTGACCGGTGATGGTGTAGCCGGCCTTGCCCTGCACGTACCACGGCTCGACATCGGAGGGGTCCAGACCGATCGCGCCGTCGGGAATCCACTTCTTGTCCTGCCACTTCTTGAAGTTGGTGAAGGCGGCGACCACCTCCGGGGAGTCCCAGCTCGACTCCCCCACCAGCAGCTTGTCGTGCAGCTCAGGCCCGGCGGAGGTCTCCAGCAGGTACTCGAACAGCCGCATGATGTGCCAGCCGTACTTGCCCGCGGTGGCCAGCGGGATGACACCGGAGGCGAGCAGCTTGTCGTTGGCCTCCTCCAGCTCGGCGTAGCTGGCCGGAGGCTGGCTGATCCCAGCCTTGTCGAAGAGTGCCTTGTTGTACCAGGCTCCGATGCCGAGGGCGATGAACGGGACGCCGCCCTTGACGCCGTCGAAGGTCATGCCGTCGACGGCGGCGGTGTTGATCTTGGAGGCCCAGCCGAACTTGTCGTAGTACGGGCCGAGATCCAGGGCCTGCTTGGCCTTGACGAAGGGGGCGCCGATCTGACCGCCCCAGATTCGCCAGACGTCGGGACCGGCGCCGCCGAGAAGCTCGGTGCGCAGCTTGTCGGGGTAGATCGCGGCACCGGAGCCGGGCAGCGAGTCGACCGTGGTGGTCGAGCCGTTGGCCTCGTCGAACTTCTTCATCTGCGCCTTGAACAGGTCGATCGTCTCGTCGCCCTCGTAGGTGAAGACCCGCAAGGTCTTCGGGGCGTTCGGGTCGCTGCTGCCGGGCGCCGTCGAGGGGGCCGCGCCGGTGCAGGCGCTGAGGCCGAAGCCGGCGACCGCGGCCGCGGAAAGTCCGAGGAAGCCTCGGCGGGTGAAGGACGTGCGAGTCATTCCAGTCTCCTTTGTCTGACGGACTGCTGTGGGCGTGCGGCGGATGCCGCGAGGGTGGTTGGGGTCAGGACGTTGGTGCGGTGTGCTCGCGGCCGAACTGGCGGATCTTGGCGAACATGTCTTCGAGCAGGTAGCGGACGTCGACGGTCTCGAACACCCGGACGGGGTGTCCCGAACCTGGCAGGTAGCCGCCCTCGACGCTGAAGCGTGGGGCCGGGACCGTCCGGAACACACCCCCGCGGGGATTGAGGATCAACGAGATCGCCGGGGAGTCTCCCAGCGAGCGGGACTCGATCGGCTCCCGATGATGGGTGGCGTTCCACTCGACCAGCTGGTCGATCAGGTAGTCGGCCAGCGGGCTGGTGTCGCGGATCTTCTCCTCCAGCTCGGCGTAGCCGACCGACACCATCGTGTAGACGCTGGCCGGGACCTGCCAGACGGTGATGCCGGAGTCGAAGACGACGTTGGCGGCCGGAATGTCGTTGCGGAGGTTGAACTCGATCGCCGGATAGGACCAGTCGACTCCGTAGCCCATCCCGCCGATCCAGACCACGATCACGTCGCGGTCGACGATCTCGGGGTCGAGCAGGATCGCGCTGGCCATGTCGGTGAGTGGGCCGAGGAAAGCCACGAACAGCGGGTCTCCGGCGGAGGCCAGCTGGCTCTCGGCGACGATCAGGTCCGCGCCCGGCGATGGCGCCGGCGTGGCCTCGTCGACGATCGCGGTCGGGGAGCCGTCGGCCACCACGACCTCGCCTGTCCGTCCGATCAGATCGAGCAGATGGTCGATCTCGGCCCGGGACTCAGCCATGCTGCGAGAGCTGCGCTCGGTGCCGAAGTGCGCGGCGATCAGACCCCGTACATCCAGCGTCGGCGACAGCAGGCCGTGCACGATCGCGTACTGATCGTCCGCCTCGTTCTTGGCGTCGGTGTTGATGATCACTCGTCGCTGAGTTGCCACGTAGAAGGCTCCTTCGAGTTGGTTGCATAACCATTCGTAGACGTATATTCTCTCAATTCAAGGTGGACGTCAAGCCCGCCCGAGAAGTGCTTCAGAAGGAGTCAGCGATGACCCAGATGCTGGCCATCGACCAGGGCACCACCAACACCAAGGCGGTTCTGGTGTCGGCGGAGGGCCGGGTCACCGCCATCGGCTCGTCGCCGATGGGGGTCTCCTCCCCCCGGCCGGGCTGGGTCGAGCAGGACCCCGAGCTGCTGTGGGACAGCGTGCTCAGCGCCACCCAGCAGTGCCTCGAGCAGGTCCACGGCGCCAGGGGCGGTATCGCCGGTGTCGCCTTGTCCACGCAGCGCGAGTCGGTGCTGGCCTGGCATCGCGTCACCGGTCGGCCCTTGGGACCGGTGATCGGCTGGCAGGATGTCCGCACCTCCGACTGGTGCCGCGATCACACCAGCAACGACGACGACCGGCTCGTCCGCGCCCGCACCGGTCTCCGGATCGACGCCATGTTCTCCGCCCCCAAGATCAGCTGGCTGCTCCGCGAGGGCGCCGCCGCATCGACGCCGCCCGGCGACGTGTGCATCGGCACGGTCGACTCCTGGCTGGTCTACCGACTCACCGGCGGGCGCCGGCATGTGATCGAGGCCGGCAACGCCTCCCGCACCCTGCTCTACGACATCGTCGGCCTGACCTGGTCGCCTCCGCTGCTGGACCTCTTCGAGATCCCGGCCGCCGTGCTGCCGCAGGTGCAACCCTCCAACGGCGACTTCGGCACCACCCTCGACGTCACCGGCATCGACGACGGGGTGCCGATCCTGGCCGTCCTGGCCGACTCCCACGCCGCCTTGTTCGGGCAGGGCTGCACCGACGTCGGCTCGGCGAAAGCCACCTACGGCACCGGCACCTCCGTGATGACCCCGACCGCGACGTTCGTACCCGGCTTCTCCCCGGTGCCCTCGACCCTGGCCTGGCTCACTGAGGAGCCCACCTACGCCCGCGAGGGCAACATCTTGTCCTCTGGAGCCACCCTGGCCTGGACGGCCCAACTGCTCGAGCTGTCGGTCCCCGAGCTGACCGACCTGGCCGCCACGGTCCCCTCAGCCGGCTCAGTGACCCTGCTGCCCGCCTTCACCGGCCTCGGCGCTCCACACTGGGACCGCGACGTCCGCGGCGTGATCACCCAGCTCGACCCGAACAGCGACCGCGCCCACCTCGCCCGCGCGGCCGTCGATGCCGTCGCCCACCAGGTCTGCGACGTCGTCGACATCATCGACAGCGACTCCCCCGCCCCATTGGCCACGATCCGCGCCGACGGCGGCGCCACCGCCTCCGCCCTCCTGATGCAGATCCAGGCCGACCTGCTGGGACGGCCGGTGGAGGTGGCCGACCTGCCGGAGATCTCCGCCCTCGGCGCGGCCGGCCTCGCCTGGCGTGAGCTCGGTCACACCACCCCGGCCCGACCCGCCGGCCGGGTCATCACCCCCCGGATCGACGCGGCGACCCGGACAGCGCGACGCGACCACTGGCGCCAGGAGGTGCAGTGGCTACAGTCCCGTCCCACCGGTGACCGATAAAGTCAGACCCAGCAGACAGGCACGGAAGGACAACATGGCGGCACAACCGATCGGCATCAACCGATCCGTGTCGTCGGGACAGATCCGCCTGATGACCAAGATCGCCCACCTGTACCACGAGCAGAACCTGCGACAGAGTGAGATCGCCGCCCTGCTGCACATCTCCCAGGCCAAGGTGTCCCGGCTGCTGAAGCGGGCCGGTGAAGTCGGCATCGTCCGCACCGTCGTCGTCGTCTCCCAAGGCGTCCACACCGACCTCGAACAGGCCCTCGAAGAACGCTACGGGCTGCTGGAAGCCATCGTCGCCGACATCGACGGCGACGAAGCCGCGGTGATCGCCGGGCTCGGCTCCTCCGGCGCCACCTACCTCGAGGCGACCCTCTCCGGCGGCGAGCGGATCGGCGTGTCCTCCTGGAGTCAGACCCTGCTGTCGGTCGCCGATCGGCTGGCTCCGCTCCGCACGTCCGGCGCCGACCAGGTGGTCCAGCTGGTCGGCGGACTCGGAGTCGCCTCCGCGCAGGCGCAGGCCAACCGGCTGCTCTCGGAGCTCGCCACCCTGGTCGGCGCAGCCCCCACGTTCGTGCCCGCCCCGGGACTGGTCGGCGACCATCTCGTCCGGGAGAGCCTGCTCGGCGATCCCGCCATGCAGACCGTCGCCGCCGACTGGGATAACCTGACCATGGCCCTGGTCGGGATCGGCAGCCTCCAGCCGTCCCAGCTCCTGCGGGCCAGCGGCAACGCGATCGCCGCCGACGATCAATCGACCCTACTCGAGCTCGGGGCGGTCGGCGATGTGTGCAACCGCTACTTCGACATCGACGGCCAGCTCGTCCACAGCGACCTCGACTCTCGGGTCATCGGCATCGACCCGGACATCTTCCGTGCCATCCCCCGCCGCATCGGACTGGCCGGCGGAGCCCGCAAGCACGACGCCGTCCGCGCCGCCCTCACCGGCAAGTGGGTGAACGTCTTGGTCACCGACCTCTCCACCGCCCGCGCCCTGCTCGACTGACTCACCCGAACAACCGACCAAGCTTCGACTTCACCACCACCCAGTAGGCCAACCGGCGAACGCGCCGCTCACGAGGGCCCGGCCCGGCAGCCGTACCAGTCGAAGACGAGCGGGAACAGGGTGTGCGGGCCCGGCGGGATCAGCTGAGTGCCGGCGAGGATGGCTTCCACGGTGGTGTGGGCGATCGGGTGGACTTCGCGACTGAACATCGAGCGGATTCATGCTTGTACAGAATCAACATGGCCTCCAGTGATACCTTGCGTGCACTATGTTCGGGATTGATCAGCTTCGGGACTTCGTGGCTGTCGCCGAGGAACTGCACTTCGGACGGGCCGCCGACCGGCTGCAGGTGACGCAGCCGCCGCTGAGCCGGCAGCTTCAGAAGCTGGAGCGGACCGTCGGCGCGAGGCTGTTGGAGCGGGACAACCGCAAGGTTGCGCTGACCGCCGCCGGTGCCGTGTTCCTCGACGAGGCACGCCGACTGCTCACCCAGGCAGAGGGGGCGTGGGCGCACACTCGACGGATCGAGGCCGGGGCGGCCGGTACTGTGCGGATTGGCTTCACCGCCGCCTCGGCTTGCGGCGTGCTGACCCAGGTGCTGGACCAGATCAGCAGCACGCTTCAGGTCAGTCAGGTGTTGAGCATGATCAGTCTGGTCGCGGGCGGGCGCGGCATAGCGCTGGTTCCCGCTTCGGCGACATGGCTCCGGGATCCCCGGGGTGTCGCTCGTTCCGCTCACCGGGCTACCAGCCGCGCCGGTCGAGCTCCACACGCTCTGGCATCGAGAGGCCAAGAACGCTGGCCATGAAAGAGCAGTACCCGCGGCTCCGCGACGGCGGACCATGGCGACCGAAGGACGTCGCCGACAGCGGGACCCTCCGAGCCCTGGTCGCCGACGACACTCGGCGCTGACAGCTCGGTCAACGTCCGGCGATGCTTCAGGCGTCCGGGCTCACGATGGTCGGCAGCTGTGCGTCGAAGAGGGTGGCGAAGGTGTCCGCCGGCAGGATGTGTCCCTTCGGGCGAGCCTCGGCGAGGTCGGCGGCCCACGCCGACGTTCGTCGGCCCTGGTCAGGCGTGCCGTGATGGCCGAGGTCGTCGAACGAGCAGTCGCCGAGCTCATAGAACGTCTGCTGCACGTCAGCGACCCGCTTGGCGTTCAGGGACAGACCTCGCGGGTGAACGGCGAAATAGCTGGCGTACGCGTCAGCCATCAGCTCCGCCCGCCGGGTAGCCTCCGGACCCGTCAGTGGAGAGTCGAACAGGTTGGACTCTGTCTGGATCTGGTGGGCGTACTCATGGGCGAGCACGACGCGTGCACCCACATCCTCGAGGCCCATCGCCGACAAGGCACCGAGAAAACCATCCCCGACGACGACCTTGGCCGGCAGGCCGGCGATGAACGGATCGGGATCGCCCTTGCCACTGAAGCTGAAGGCGTTCAACGTGAAGATGGCGCTCTCGCCACCGGCGAAGGCCGGGACCTCCGCGACCGCCGCAGCCACGAGCTTCGCGTAACCGTCGGCGTCAGCCTGCGTGAACCCGTAGAGCACGACCAGCAGTCGGCTGATCCGCAGCGGGTCGCGCAACATGTCGCCATGAAGATCAACCAGGTCGATGTCGGGTGAGGGCGTAGGCCAGAACTTCTGGAGGTCACGGAACGTCTTGGTGATCGCCTTCGACTGACCCCGGTCGGTGAATGCCGGCTCAGCGCTGGACCCGAAGACCAAGGCCTCCATCGCCGGGAACTCCAGCGCGCCACTGTCCAGGAGGAAAGCAAGCTCCTCCGGGCCCAGGCCGGCCAGCAGCTGGTCGACATAGGCATCGAAGCCGGTGGCGCCACAGCGGAGGTTCGCGCCGTCGATGGCCCGCTGAACCGCCACATCCGCCGGCGCATCGGCCAAACCGAACGTGCTTGCCGTCTCCTCCCGGAGCGCACCGAAGTTGGATCGCGCATAGTTGGACCGGGCGAAGTTCGACCGGGCCTGCCAGTAGTTCTGAATGGACGCCCTGACCGGCGGCGCCGTCTCATCGCCGGGATCAGCCTGCGCGGCAGGGACCATGAATCCCATGACCAGAGCGAGCCCGGCAACAACGGATACGAACCAGCGTGAGCACGCGCGCATGAGCTTGACTTCCCGAGTGTGTCGCTGCGGCCCCCGCCACGGACGAAGTGGATGCCGAGCACACTAACCGCGCGAAACCCGTCTGCCTAGAGCAAACGGCCAATCAGTTCAGGACCAGAACAAAATCACCTGGCCGCCTCCGCCCAGACGTCCGACAGGGATGATTCCCGAGTAGAGCGGCAGGGATGCGCATCTCGGCGACAGCTCAGATCCAGGGACGACCTCGAGTCTCGACAGCTCGTGTTCTCCCAGGTCAGAGCACCTTTCCACATCCCGCCCGGCATCCGGACCCGCGAACCCACTGCGCCGTGATTGCTCCAGGTCAACGGAGCCGCCACTGTTCGTCCGGGATCCATCGATTTCCAGTATCTATGTGTCACCTCACCGCTCATACAGAGCAGAGCAGTCTGACTCCCGCGATCTGCGCGGTGGGTCGAGCCAGGAGGAGAGATCGTGACCCGAGAGACCCTGCAGATGGAGTTCCGGCGCGGCGACGCCAGCGCGGACGAGCTGCAGCAGGTAGTCGACGAGGTGCTCGCCGAACTGAGCGCACCGGACAGCGAGGTGGGTCTGGCGGCCCAACATGCCGGTCTCGACGCCAACGATCTGGTCGGGGTCGAGGTGAGCGTCCGCGAGGGGCAGCAGGGAGCGGAGCCGGTGCTCACCACGATCCTCGTGGGCATCCTCGTCAGTGCCGGCTCGAAAGTGGCGGAGAGCCTCTGGAAGGACGTGATCTGGCCCCGGATCCGGAAGCGTCTGGGGTGGACCGCAGTCAAGGACGAGATCGCGGCCGGAGCCGACGGAGCGGTCGCCGAGGAGGACGACAACGAGGGGGGTGACGTCTGAGATGTCAGTCACCACGCCCTACGCGGATCTGGACCCCGCACTGTGGCGGGGCATCCTCGCTCGCGCGGCCATCTACCACGCGCTGCGAACCCGGTTGGTGGTTCTCGGTGACCTGGCCGGTCAACCCGGTGCCATCCAGAGCGTCCTCAACGACCTGGACCTGCAGGTGCGGGAGTGCGTCGCCGACGACGTCGACGACGAGGAAGCGGTACGGCGCGTCGTCCAGGCGTGGGACATCGTGCTCACCCAGAAGCTGGGCATGACTCAGCTCGAAGCCGACGCGCGTCGCCTGCTCAGCGAGACTCAGGTGCTGGCGCGCGAGGCGTGTGGCAGCGATCCCTTCCAACGCCTGTTCGAGCGGATCAGCGAACGGGCCAAGGGTCTCTACGGTGCGGCGTGGCGCCCACCGACACTGACGCTGGCGCACGTGCGCAGCCATCCTCGCTCGGCCACGCTGGCCCAGGATCCGTACGCCGTCACGGCCCGCACTCCGTCGCCCGGTGCCGCCAACACCTCTGCGGTGCAGCTGCTGATCTTCTGCGACGCGTTCGGACCGGCTGCGTACGCCGTGCTACCCATCCTGCTCATCCACGAGTGCGTCTGCCACGTCGCGGCCCGCCAGGACGCCGTCAAGAACGACTCGATCTTCGCCGAGGGACTGCTGGACTGGGTCGCCTACCACTTCCTCGACATCTGGGCCGGCATGATCGACCAAGGTCTCTCGCCCGCCGCGCGGATGCACGCCCAGAAGCTGAGAGACCTGCTCACCCGGCCCGACACCCCGGCCGGTCGGGCCCGCCAGCTCGGCCACGTCGGTGCGGAGACATTGCGCGCTTGGTTCGAGACCCACTGCGACTACCCGCCTCACGAGGCCAAGGCCCGGGTCTCGGTGCTGGCCGTCGAGCTGAATCAGCTGAACCGCCCTCTGACCGAGAAGGACGTGTTCGTCACCCGGCTCAGCGACCCCTTCCCTCCCGACCTCGAAGTGGCGCTGCGAACCTGGGATGACGACCAGAACACAGAGGCCCTGCTCGCGTCGGTGGTCGCGGCATGACCGAGATCTGTGGTCGCGCTCCGCTGGACACGGTCCCCCGGTCCGCGAGGTCCCGCTCATGACCGCGGCCCGGGTGCTGTCCGCGGCCGCCGCGCTCCGCGATTTCGACCTCGACCAGGTGGCGGCCTTCTGCGACGAGCCGACGAGCGTCATCCGCAGCGTGCTCGCGGAGGCTTCCGACTGCTTCGTCCGCGTAGGGGCCGATTCAACCCGGTGGCGGGTAGTCGACCAGGCTCAGCTGCGTCGTCGCATCCGAGCGTCGGAGCCCAGTGCGGCGCCAGTGGTCGATGAGCAGCTTCGTGAGCGTCTGACGGACAGGATCGCGGTGACTCGACTCGACTACGCCGAGCACACGCTGCTGGAATGGGACGAGGAGCGCCCCTACGAGGAGCGGCGACTGCGACTGACTGCGGCGAACAACGCATTGCGGCAGGCACTGGCGACGATGACCTCG
>DATDAP010000103.1:0-6503 GCA_036525335.1 Microlunatus sp.
TTGGACGACCGGTTCGTCGACTACTACCGGACCCGGACACTCGAGTCCGAGGGCGACTTCTGGCGCCGCCCGCTCGGGTGGCTGTCCTGGGTCAGGCTGGAGATCGACAACATCTCCCTTGCGCTGCAGAAATGCCTCGACTCCTCCGACTGGCAGCGTGGGCTCGACATCGCGATTGCGACAGCCCCCTACTGGTCCACGCAAGGGACCCGGGACGGCAGACGGTGGTTCGACCAGCTGCTCGCCGTAGCCGGCGACGCTGCCGCTGTTCCTGCCCGGGCGTACCGGCTCCGGGGGATGATCGACATGCGTCGAGCCGACGCCGAAGCCGCCCGCCCGTGGCTGGTCCGCGCAACAGCGGCGGCGAGGGCAGTGGATGACCGTCGGCGGGTGGCCGAGGCGTTGGCGACCAGCTCGATCGTCGAGAACATGGCGAGACGTCCCAGGGTCGCCGCACAGCTCCTCGAAGAGGCAGAGTCCATCGCCGACCCCAGGATGCCCGATCCCCTTCCCGCCCAGGTCCTTCAGGCGAAGACCGTGCACGCGTTCTTTACCGGCGACGTCGCCGCCGCCGGCCAGATCTCCGTGGCCGGTGAGCAGCTCTGCCGCGCCAGCGGCGACCTGTCCCACCTGGTCCAGATGCTCCTCTACCAAGGACAAGCAGCGATCCTCACCGGTGACATCGACAGGGCGACGACCCTGCTGGACGAGGCGCTGCGGGTGGCGCGTCAGCTCGACGACCGTCCGGCCCAGTTCGACCTGTTGACCCTGATGGTGTGGCCGGCCAGCACGACCGGACAGGCACGGCTGGCTGCGCAGCTGCTCGGCGCCGCCGGCGGCGTGCAGGCGCAGGCCGCCGCCGGACTGACCGGCCCGTTCGAGCCGCTGCTGGCCACGGCACGGCAGACGGTGATCGACGCGCTCGGCGTGACCGGCTTCGAGGCCGCCTTCGCGGCCGGGCAGCGGATGGCCCGCGACGATGCCCTCCGGCTGGCGCTCGGCGAGACACCGCCCGACGACGTCGCCGACCGTGCGCCTGCCGGGCCACTGGCGCCACGGGAGGTCGACGTCGCCGAGCTGGTCGGGGAGGGGCTCACCAACAAGCAGATCGCGGGGCGGCTGTTCATCTCCGACCGCACCGTCGCCACACACGTCCGCAACATCATGAACAAGCTCGGATTCGACACCCGCGCCCAGATCGCAGCCTGGACGGCGACGCGACCCCACACCGGACCGGGCTGACCTAGCGGACGCGGCGGACCAGCACGATGGCGGCCGCCCCCAGCAGCGCACACCCGCCGGCGACCGCGTACAGGATCCCGTAGTTGCCGTCGGTCACGGCCAGGATGAGCGGGGCTACGGGGCGCGATCGAGAACATCGCCGCCGCGTAGATGATCGCCGCGGCCACCACGAACGCCTTGCGTCGACCCGTGCGGTCGGAGAGGCGTCCCCCGACCAGCGAGGCGACGATGATGCCGACGGCCTGGACCAGCGTGCCGGGATAGACCTGCCGGGGCACCTCTGCCTCGCTGAACCCGAGCCGCTGCAGCAGGTAGTAGGTCTGGTAGGTGGTGAGGAAGGCGTAGCCCATCAGCAGCAGGAAACGAGACAGGAATGCCCAGGAGAAGTCCGGGCTGCGGCGCGAGTTGACGTAGAAGGTGGCGGCGAACTCCCGTGCCGACCACCGAGGCTGCGCGGCCGGGTCCAGGCGGCGGTCGTCGAACAGGAACGCGAAGCCCAGAATGCACAGCTCGCCGATCGGACACGGGGCCAGGAACATCACCAGCAGGTGGCCGGCGAACAGCTGCACCAGAAACGTGGCGCACACCGACGCGACCGGCAGACAGATCCCCAAGATCCCGGAGACCATCCCGCGTTGGACGGTCGGCACCGGATCCGGCAGCACCGCGACCACGGCGGCGAGCAGGGCGTTGAACATCACCTGGGTGAGGCACCAGCCGATCAGAACCACCAAGATGCTGGTCGCCAAGGCGACGGTCAGGATGCCGACCGAGCCACCCAGCAGACCAGCCACCATCCACGGCCGCCGCATTCCCAGGCGGGAGGTGGTCCGATCACTCATCCGCCCGAAGAACGGGTTCGCGACCATGGCGAGCAGCGACCCGATTCCGGTGACCATGCCCAGCGCGGCCGGTGCCCGCTCGATGCCGACCACCGCGTTGACCTTCAACGCCAAGGTGACCAGCCACGAAGTCAGGAGGATCGGCACGACCCCCCGGGGTGATCGCCTTCAGGCTACGGGTCGCCACCCGGGCCGGCGTAGACGACCGCAGCCGGGCTGGCTCGAGGCGTCAACCATGTCGATTTGGCGGGAATCGTCTCCCCCAGTGGAGATCGCAGATGCCTCAATGTCTTTGGCCTCTCCGGCGAACATCACACAACCCGACTGTCGGGCCACCGGTGGTCGCGGCGACAGGCTGGTGGACGGCGTGGGTTCCGAACCGAGTGTCGGAGTCCCATCACCCACCAGACCGGACGCGCAATGTCGGTGACTCTCGGCTCGTCCAGACCGTGTCCAGGCCGCGGCGGCGGCAATGGGTGACGTCTCAAGCTCGCGGCCATGTCCAGTCACAGTCGACCTCCTCGTGCCTGGCCGATCGCCTCTCTGCGAGATCCAGCATGAGTGCTGTCATTGAGGCGGCCTATCGGACGAGGTCATGATCAGGAGTGGTGTCGCACCGCGCCATCGTGGAGATGCCCCGTGCGCGGGTGCGGATCTCCCTGCCGCCGAGGCGACCGCCTCTAGCTGGCGGGGAGTCATAGCGCCTCCTGATCATCGTGGCGGTCGCCACGGGTCCGGCACGTCCTCGACTGACCAGCCCAGCCATCAGCTTGGCCGCCGAGGCTGCAAGGAAGCCGACCGCCTAGGGTGACCGGCGCCGGCCGGCTCCTCCGGCAATTCACAACAGCTCCATCACGATCCGCCCGCGCCCAAGCGCCGTCCAGGCGTGCCGCGTCGCAAGGGAAAGTAGGTCGCAGATTGTTTACGAAATGGGCGCCTGGTGGAACGAACGGGCGTTCAATGGTGGGAGGCAGGATGTCGGGATCTCGGCGCTGGCGGGGGTCCTGGGTAGCGAACGGAGGAGTGTAGTGAGCACTCACGTTCATCGCGTCGGCGCCCATCAGATCATGGTGCGCGATGACGCGGGTCGGGAGGTAGCTCTGGTTGAGCATGACCGTGTCCTCGAGATCACCACCATGGGTGCAGGGCCGCATCTCACTCCTCAGATGGCTCATGATCTGGCCGACGAACTGCATCAGTGGGCCAGTGGCCAGCAGACGGTGCGGAGCCCAGGTCGAGACCGCATCCGATGAAGGGGTTGACGTCCGATAGCGATCGGGGGGGGGGCTTTCCGGCAGCCCGCAGGTCGCCAGGTTGGTTCATCTGGTTGCGCTGGAGATGAACCGACCGGTATCTGCGCAGCCAGGCGGCGTGACGGTGATGGGCGACCTGGGTGATCCCGGTGGTTGCCACCGGGACCTTCCAAGGTGGGCTCGGTCGTCTGCCGACCAGCCAGGTGTTGCCGCAGACCGGTTCTGAGGTGGACACTCGGCCATGGCGGAGATCATGGTGCGGGTGCTTGGTGAGTCTGAGTGGTCGCTGTACCGCGACGTTCGTCTGCGTGCCCTGGCGGAGTCGCCGGCTTCGTTCACGGCGTCCCTGGCTGAGGAGTCGGACCGTGAGGAGCAGTTCTGGCGTGATCGGATGACCCGATCGCATCGGCTGGTAGCCGAGCGAGGCGGCGTGCCATTGGGGATTGTCAGCGTCGGACCGTTCGGCGACGACCCCACGGGGGCGGAGGTTTTCGGTTTGTACGTTGTTCCCGACGCGCGCGGTAGTGGCGTGTCGTGGCGGTTGATGGAGGCTGCGGCAGCTCGGGCTTCCCGGGACGGCTATGTGCAGTTGTATTGCTGGGTGGGAACCGACAACGGGCGCGGCATTGGTTTCGCGACCAACTTCGGATTCCGGTCCACAGACGATCGACGTCCAGCGAACATCTCTGATGCCGAAGATGGCGACGAGCAGATCGCGTTGGTGCTGTGGCTTGAGCCTGACTCCACGGTGACCCCCAACCCGACAAGCGGGAAGGCACTCACTCGCGAAGGCCCGGACAGGTGAGCATGGCCACTCCACACAGCTGCGCATCGTTGACGTTCCTACCGTGAGAACAGGATCGATCCATTGGGTCTGCGCCGCGTAGCGGCTCGGACGCCGCGGGTGGAAGAAGCGGTGGGAGCCGACATCTGGCACCCCATCGAGCGCGGTCTGGGCCGGTGGAGCGCAATGTCGCCAGGGCGTTGGGGACCTGCCAGGGTCAGCGTCTGGTTCGACGTGGTGATGCCTTGGCCGGTGGTCAGTGGTACTTCCATCGGCGTCACCGCAGCGGCGTTGAGGACGCCGGCGTGTTGGAAGGTGGTGTGATCAGCGGACCGACCTCGCTGTCGACGTCGTCGACGTGGGTTGGTGGGCTGGAGTGCCGCAAGATCATCGGGTCTGGATGGATGGTGCCGGTCTTGTCGGGCGGTGACGATGGCTGTGGGGCTGGTGGAGGCAGCGATCGACAGCGACGTGGAGGGTATCCCATCGTGGAGGGGCGGAAATCGGGGCCGTCACGGCGATTGAGCGGGGAAGAAGCGGTCGGCTGGTGATGCCGGGGTAGTCCAGCCGCGACGCGAACTCGTAGCGGATGGTGCGGCCGTCGAGCCAGGGGACGGTGATCTCGGGTAGGTCGGCTTGGCGTAGGAGCAGGCCGGGGTCGAGTTCGGGGGCGAACAGCTCCGGCCGACGCCGAGACCCGGAGATGTCAATGCAGTTGCGGACCTTGGCGAGCCGGTCTTCGACGCGGTCCCAGTAGCCGAGCAGCTCTCGGTCCGATGGGACGCAGAAGACGGAGTCCTTGGGCGGCACGTCCTCGACGGGGTGGAACGGCGACCAGCGCAGACGCGGTCACCGCCGAGACGCTGCAGACCAGCCTGGGTGAGGGACCCTGCCTGACCGCCGCCGCTCATGGCACCACGCGGTCGCCGACGTCTCCTCGATGGCCGCCACCTGGCCGATGTTCAGCTCGGCGCCGACCGGCCGCACCCCGTTCCGATCGGTCGTCTCCGTCCCCCTGCGCACCGACGATGACTCCCCGTTCGGGGCCATGGACCTGTACTCCGTCGACCCGGACTCCACAACCCTGGACGCGGTGATCGAGGACGCCGCGGAGGTCGGGCAGCTGATGGCTAGCTCGTTGGTGGACGCCGCCGGTGTCACCGGTCTCGGCGGCGTCGTCTCGCGGTGGATGCAGTCATCGTCCGTGCTGTGCGCATCTGGCCAAGTAGTCGTCGGCGGGCACCGACACCTCGATCGTCAGTAGCCGACCGTGTAACGAGACTTCGGGGACTCTGCGCGTAAGTAGCAGTGTGAGGAACTCCTAAGTGAGCTCGACGTCCAGCGATGCCGTCGCTGCTCGAAGCTCAGCGGGACCTGCCGGGACGTCTGATGGAACCGTCGTCGTCCACGAGATCTTGAACAACTGGTCGCGGTCGTCGGCGTCTGCGGTGCCGAGCGCCCAGGTGCGATCACCCTGGACCAGGGTCAACTCCACGTCGGTCAGCGGGAACTGTGGGTCAGCGGGCTGCGGAGCTCGGCAACCCGGCCCAGCCGGTCCCAGCTGTCGTCGCAACCACCGTGGAAGAAGACTCCGGACACGGTGAGCTGGGTGCCGGGGCTGAGCTTGGCGCCACGGGTGGGTGGCTCCGCCGGATCGACTGATGCACAGACAGCCATAGACGGGCCGACGCAGCCTGCGCCAGAGGAGCATGTCCGGGGCCTAGCAGCACCGCGGTGAAGACTGTCGACAGAGACAGGACGAGGAATCGCGAAGTGCTCACCTACTCACGGTCAGACCCACACGGGCCAACGTCAATCAAGCGGCCACACCTGTACCCAGATCGTTGCGGAGGCAGCCGCTACCAGGACCCTTGTGCGGAGCACGCTCAGCCACCGCCATACGACGACAGTCAGGTCCTCGCTTCCTTGGCCCAGGCCGGCCAGGTGGCTGGGGCAGTTGGTGGATCGATGCGCACGACTGCCCAGGGGCTGTGCGCCCGTCCTCCTGCATGCCCGCACCCACTCGAGGACCTCATCGCGCCTCCGATGCGGCCCGGCGACATCAGCTTGTAGGACCGAAGACGATGGTGCCGGGGGTGATGTTGTCACGGGGATGGGGTGCAGAAGTAACGGTGGGGTTGGTGAGTCCGGCGTCTGTGGACGATCCGGCGCCGCCGCCGCCGGCACCACATGCCCCTGCACCACCGGTGGCGCCAAGGATCACCTGCGCACGAGTGGCGCCGGAGGTGGCGCGAGGACGATTCAGCTTGCCACACCTCACCTCACCTCACCTCACCTAAGGAAACTCTCATGGACATCGGATTCATCGGCCTGGGCCACATGGGCTCGAAGATGGCGGCCAACCTGATCGGCGGCGGTCAC
>DATDAP010000104.1:0-4261 GCA_036525335.1 Microlunatus sp.
AGCAGCACCGAGCCCGCCTCGATGATCGCCGGCGGAGCCAGCACGACGAAGCCCACCAGGCTGGCGATCGCCAGCCCGCTCAGTCCGGGCCAGCGCGCACCGGTCTGCTTGCTGAGCAGGATGTACGCCGCCCACGCCGCCCCGGCGAGCAGGGCGAACAGGGCACCGCGCAGGGTGAGGCCGGTCGGGCTGAAGCCGAGCAGCGCCACCCCGAGCCCGGCCAGCCCCACCCAGATCAGGTCTCGCGGGCGGCGCGACCCGATCACCGCCACGGTCAGCGGACCGAGGAACTCGATGGTGACCGCCACGCCCAGCGGGATCTCGGCGAACGACTGGTAGATCGCCCAGTTCATGGTCATCAGCGCCGCCCCGAAGGCCAGCGCCACCGCCCAGTCCCGGCGGCTGCGGCCGCGGAACGAGGGTCGGACCACGGCCAGGAGGATCAGCGCCGAGGTCGCCAGCCGCATCCAGACCATGGCCGTGGGGGGGACCAGGTGGAACAGGTCCTTGGCGATGGCGGCCCCGAACTGGACCGAGAGGATGCCGGCGACCACGAGCCAGACGGCCGGGATGCGCTCGAGCCGGCCGGCCGGCGACGGCGGGGTCTCGGGCGGCACGAGCGTCACTGTGCCACGGCGGCTCGCCGCTACCGTTGAAGCACCAAGATCTGACCCCTCGGGGTGAAGTCGCCAAGGCCCCGGTTTCACACTCCGCTGGTGGTGCAGCACCCGCGCAGTCGTCAGGCCCCCCGACTTCACCACTCCGCGTGTGTTGCAGCACCCCGCGGAGTGGGGATCTGGGGTCAGCTGATGCCGTCGGCCATCACGTCGGCCAGCCGGGCCAAGGTCTCCTCGCTACCGGTGGTGGTGATCTCGCCGAGCGGCGGACGCCGCCACAGCCAGCAGTCCAGGTCGGCGGCCGTGGCCCTGACCGTGGCCGTCGTAACCACCTCGGGAGCCACCCAGTCCAGACACGCCGACGCGTGCTCCGCTCCGTCCCCCGGCCCTCGGCCGACGAAGCGGCCGATCGTCACCGACCAGCTGTCGTCCGTGTCGGTGGCGGTGAACCGCACGACGTGCTCGGGATCGGGCGTGAACGTGCCCCAGGGCGGCGGCTCCCCGTACATCACCCCGAGCACCTCGTCGACCCCGTCGGCGGCCAGCACGGGATCGATCGGTGTCCGTTCTCCCGCGGTCAGCTCCGCATCGAGTCGATGGATCAACGCCTCGTGGGCCTGCCGCCGGTAGCTGAACCCGGCGGTCTGCTCACTCGCCCAGGTCCACACGGCGGTGTCGGGCGGTGTGGCGCGGAGCGCCTCCTGCAGGGCCTGGGTCCACTCCGCGAACAGCCCGGGCAGCTCCTCGTCCGCTTCGGGTCGGACGGTCACCAGCTCCTCGACCTCGTCGCCGGAGGACAGGCGCCGCCCCACGATCCGGGCCCAGAAGGCCTGCACCTCGGCCAGATGGAAGAACAGATCGGCGGCTGTCCAGCCCGGACACGTCGGCACAGCGGTCTCGTACGATGTCCGGCGCAGCACGTGGGCGAAGCGGGCGCTGTCGTCGGCCAGGTGCGCGAGGTAGGCGGGGTAGTCGAGTCGTCGCGGCATGACCAGTGAGCGTACGCGGATCGCGCCGGGATGCCGCAAGGGCCGCCCCCGATGGGGACGGCCCTTGCGTCACAAACGTTCGCCCGGTGCAGACAGGGTCAGCGGTCGCCGACCGCCTCCCCCGGTTCCCCGGGCTCGATCAGACCCTCGATCACGCCACCGAACTCGACCGGCGGCGTATCCGGGGCCGTCGACCGCGGCACGCCGGTGAAGGTGAACGGCGACTCCGAGCCCGGATCGCTGACGTCGACCACCACGATCTCGCCGGACTTCAGCTCGGAGAACAGGATCTTCTCCGCCATGTGGTCCTCGATGTCGCGCTGGATCGCGCGGCGCAGCGGCCGCGCTCCGAGCACCGGGTCGAAACCGCGCTGGGCGATCAGGGCCTTGGCCGCGGGCGTGAGCTCGATGCCCATGTCCTTGTCCTTCAACCGGATCTCGATCTGGGCCACCATCAGGTCGACGATGCGCTCGATGTCGACCTGGGTCAGCTGGCGGAACACCACGACATCGTCGACGCGGTTGAGGAACTCGGGGCGGAAGTGCTGCTTGAGCTCGTCGGCGACCTTGGCCTTCATCTTCTCGTAGCTGCCCTCGGCGTCACCGGCCTGGCTGAAGCCCAGCGACACGCTCTTCGCGATGTCGCGCGTGCCCAGGTTGGTGGTCATCACGATCACGGTGTTCTTGAAGTCCACCACCCGGCCCTGGGCGTCGGTCAGTCGGCCTTCGTCCAGGATCTGCAGCAGCGAGTTGAAGATGTCCGGGTGAGCCTTCTCGACCTCGTCGAACAGGACCACGCTGAACGGCTTGCGCCGCACCTTCTCCGTGAGCTGGCCGCCCTCCTCGTAACCCACGTACCCGGGGGGCGAGCCGAACAGCCGCGAAGCGGTGTGCTTCTCGCTGTACTCGCTCATGTCGAGCTGGATGAGCGCGTTCTCGTCGCCGAAAAGGAACTCGGTGAGCGCCTTGGTCAGCTCCGTCTTGCCGACGCCCGAAGGGCCGGCGAAGATGAACGACCCGCTCGGTCGCTTCGGGTCCTTCAGACCCGCCCGGGTGCGCCGGATCGACCGAGACAGGGCCCGGACGGCCTCGTGCTGGCCGATGTAGCGCTTGCCGAGCTCGTCCTCCATCCGCAGCAGTCGGGCCGACTCCTCCTCGGTCAGCTGGAAGACCGGGATGCCGGTGGCGGTGGAGAGCACCTCGGCGATGATCTCCTCATCCACCTCCGCGACCACGTCGAGGTCACCGGACTTCCACTGCACCTCGCGCTCGGAGCGCGCACTGAGCAGCTTCTTCTCGTCGTCCCGCAGGCTGGCGGCGCGCTCGAAGTCCTGCGCGTCGATCGCAGCCTCCTTCTCCAGCCGGACGGCGGCGATCTTCTCGTCGAACTCGCGCAGGTCCGGTGGAGCGGTCATCCGCCGGATCCGGAGTCGGGCGCCGGCTTCGTCGATCAGGTCGATGGCCTTGTCCGGCAGGAAGCGGTCGGAGATGTAGCGGTCGGCCATCTGGGCCGCGGCCACCAGCGCCTGGTCCGTGATGGTCACCCGGTGGTGCGCCTCGTACCGGTCGCGCAGACCACGGAGGATGTCGATGGTGTGCGCGATGGTGGGTTCAGCCACCTGGATCGGCTGGAACCGGCGCTCCAGGGCGGCGTCCTTCTCGACGTACTTGCGGTACTCGTCGAGGGTCGTCGCCCCGATCGTCTGCAGCTCACCGCGGGCCAGCATCGGCTTCAGGATGCTGGCCGCGTCGATGGCGCCCTCGGCGGCCCCGGCACCCACCAGCGTGTGGATCTCGTCGATGAACAGCACGACGTCGCCGCGGGTCTTGATCTCCTTGAGGACCTTCTTCAGCCGCTCCTCGAAGTCGCCGCGGTAGCGCGAGCCGGCCACCAGCGATCCCAGGTCGAGGGAGTAGATCTGCTTGTCCCGCAAGGTCTCCGGTACGTCACCTCGGACGATAGCCTGGGAAAGGCCCTCGACGACCGCGGTCTTGCCGACGCCGGGCTCACCGATCAGCACCGGGTTGTTCTTCGTTCTTCGAGACAGCACGGTCATCACCCGCTCGATCTCGGCCTCCCGACCGATCACCGGATCGAGCTTGTTCTCGCGCGCGGCCTGGGTGTAGTTGCGACCGAACTGGTCCAGCACCATCGACGACGACGGCGCATTCCCCTGCTCGGGCGCCCCGGAGGTCGCCGCCTCCTTGCCCTGGAATCCACTGAGCAGCTGCAGCACCTGATTGCGTACGCGATTCAGATCCGCGCCGAGCTTCACCAGCACCTGCGCAGCAACACCCTCGCCCTCACGGATGAGGCCCAGCAGGATGTGCTCGGTGCCGATGTAGGAATGGTTGATCTGGAGGGCTTCGCGAAGGCTCAATTCGAGCACTTTTTTTGCGCGGGGTGTGAAAGGAATGTGTCCACTCGGTGACTGCTGGCCGTGCCCGATGATCTCTTCGACCTTCTGGCGGACGGCTTCGAGCGATATACCCAGCGACTCCAGGGCCTTCGCCGCGACCCCTTCACCTTCGTGGATCAACCCCAACAGGATGTGCTCGGTCCCGATGTAGTTGTGGTTCAGCATGCGAGCCTCTTCTTGCGCCAACACGACGACGCGTCGGGCCCGATCCGTAAATCGCTCAAACATGGCTTCT
>DATDAP010000105.1:0-2975 GCA_036525335.1 Microlunatus sp.
CTCCTTGGCTACCAAGGACTGGAAGGCGACGACTACGAGACGCTGAGGACGGTGGACTCATCGTCGTTTCTCACTGGCGTAGTCCGCGGCCAGGGCTTGGGCAAGCAGATGCGGGCAGCGGTGCTGGCACTTGCGTTCGGAGCACTCGATGCCCGGTTCGCCATCACGTCGGCATGGAGCGACAACCACGCGTCCTTGGGCGTTTCACGAGCACTCGGCTACGTCGACAACGGGGTGACCGCCCACCGGCGCGGCGAGGTGGCCGGGGAGATGACCCACCTGCGCCTCACCCGGGAGCAGTGGTTGACCTCTGGGTGGGCGGAACGAGTTGCTGTCGCGGGCGTCAACGAATGCATGGCCTTCTTCGGTCTGGGCTGACGAACCCCAAGCCGGAGCACGCACGATCAAGCCGCGATCCGCGCGCGCCGATCAGCGTTCCCCAACCGGACACCGCCAACCAGTCAGAGGAACGCTGCAAACGCACGGACATGCCTGCGGATGCGCCCCTGTCATGCCGATGAGCATCCGATCGTATTAGCCGGGCTTGGTGGTCTCGTTGGCTTGGATGAGACCGGTCAAGATTCGGCCGAGGTCATCGATGTCCGATCGTGCCAAGGGTTTCACAAAGTAGCGCCCGATGCCTTCCAAGTGTTCGGGCCAAACTTGCTCGAATCGTCGTCGTCCGGTCGGGGCAAGCGTGACGTCGAATCGGCGGCGATCCTGGCTGCTGACCGTTCGGCTGACGAATGTGTCCCGTTCCATGCGATCGAGCAAGCGAGTGATACCGCTGCGGCTGAGCGCATGGGCGACCACCATCGACTCGGTCAACTCTTGCAGCGTCAGGGTCTGCGCCGGTGCCCACGCGAGGTGGACCAAGACATCGAACTCTTCCAGGCTCAGGCCTGAGCGGGCGAGGTCGGTTCTGAACTGCCCCATGATCAAAGCGTTCGCCCATTGAAGTTGTTTCCACACGGCGAGTTGCCTGTCGGTTGGCGTCGGCACCAGTTCACTCTACCAGGGTCCGTGCGTATGACGATATTTGACTTATCACGGAATGTGAGTAGTCTGCTGCTACTACCCACAGGCTTGGAGGCCCAGCCATGCAAGACATCATGATTCGGATCGAAACCGACGACTTCGCGGCCTGGAAAGAGCAGCACGATCTACACGCCGAGAACCGATCCAAGTACGGGATCACCGACGGCCCGGCCTACCAAGACCTCGACACCGATGGCGCTGCCCTCTTCCACATCCGCGTCGAGGACGTGGACACCGCCATGCAGTGGTTCCGAAGCGACACATTCAAGGATGCATCAAAGCTGGCGAAGGTTACCGGCCGACGCTTCTACCTCGCCCAGCCGCAGAGCAACTAAGACTCGCCTGACGCATTCTGCGGGCGCCGCTACAGTCCCGGCGATCGCTGCCGTTCTGCTCGCTTCCAGAGGTGCAGCAGGATCCCTCACGGACGAGCTCGCGCGACCGCGAGAGCGCGTTACGGTGACCTCAACTCGATGCCCCACGGACGCGGCCAGGCATGGCACCGGGTACGAGACGGCGCAGGGCATCGCTCCGGGCCCGCCCCGGCTACACCGTGCTCGGCTGGCGCGTGACTGACATCGGCGAGACTGTCGCCCGACTGGAATCCCTCGGGGTCACCTATCGCTCGCTACGACGGCATGGAGCAAGACGCCCAAGGCGTGTGGACAACACCGAACGGCGATCGCATCGCTTGGTTCACCGATCCCGATGGGAACGTTCTGTCACTCACCGAGTTCCACTCACGGCCCGCCAGCTCAAGCAGTCCCTAGCCGCGATCCGCGCGGTCATTGTGCCGCCAGAGGATCGCTGACTGATCTGTTCCCGTTGGGCGATCGGTCAGTGGCACAGCGATCGCGCGAACGGCCAGATGAGTGCACACGGCCTTGTGGTGGTCCCGCTAGCCGATCGGCTTCCGGGACGAGGTTGCACCGGCTTCCAGGCGGAACGCACCGGCGCCTTGGGTGACGTGCAAAGCGCTGCTAATGACCAGTGCCACCGGGCTGAGCGGGCGCCTTGGCCGAAGCCAACTGAGACTAGAACTGAGACTACGAGCCGATGGAGCAGACGAACACCGACCTGGCCCATTCGGGTCGCGGTCGGCGTTCTCGCAGGTCGGGCACTGCGTCATCTGGCGGAGGATAGGGGATTCGAACCCCTGAGGGCTGTTAACCCAACCCGCTTTCCAAGCGAGCGCCATAGGCCACTAGGCGAATCCTCCGCGGAGGAGGCTACCGGGGCGGCGCCGAGCGGTGAAATCCGCCGGGTGCCGGTCGATTGGTCGGTGGAGAACGGCTCACCTAGACTCGGGCCAACCCCCCACGTGGCGGCATCATGCCGAACTCCCCCAGGGCCGGAAGGCAGCAAGGGTAGGCGCGCTCTGCCGGGTACGTGGGGGGCCTTTGCTTGCCCGGGGCGGGATACCCGCTCGTGCGGGTATCCGGGACGTTGGGTGTCGTTGCAACGACACCGAAGCGGCAGGAACGACGCCGAAGTTCGGCCCCCTCACGGTTGTCGGCGTGGCTGGTTAGGGTTCAGGGGTGGAGTCACCCCTCGCGCTGTACCGGCGCTACCGGCCGGAGACCTTCATGGAGGTCATCGGCCAGGACCACGTGACCGAGCCGCTGCGTGCGGCGCTGGCGGGCAACCGGGTGAACCACGCCTACCTCTTCTCCGGGCCGCGCGGCTGCGGCAAGACGACGAGCGCCCGGATCCTGGCCCGCGCGCTGAACTGCGCGCAGGCTCCGGTCGCCGACCCGTGCGGCGAGTGCGACTCGTGCCAGGACCTCGCCCGGGGGGGTCCGGGCAGCATCGACGTGATCGAGATCGACGCGGCCTCGCACGGCGGCGTCGACGACGCCCGTGACCTGCGCGAGAAGGCGTTCTTCGCGCCGGTCCGCGACAAGTACAAGGTCTACATCATCGACGAGGCCCACATG
>DATDAP010000106.1:0-4938 GCA_036525335.1 Microlunatus sp.
CGGAGCCCGGGCGCTGCCGATCTACCAGACCACGTCGTACGTGTTCAACGACACCGACCACGCCGCCAACCTCTTCGCCCTGAAGGAGTTCGGCAACATCTACACCCGGATCATGAACCCGACCACCGACGTGGTGGAGAAGCGGCTCGCGTCGCTGGAGGGTGGGGTCGGCGGGCTGCTGACCGCCTCCGGTCAGTCGGCGGAGCTGCTCGCCCTGCTGAACGTGGCCGAGACCGGGTCGCACCTCGTCGCCAGCCCCAGCCTGTACGGCGGCACCTACAACCTGCTGCACTACACGTTCCCGAAGCTGGGTATTCAGGTCTCCTTCGTCGACGACCCCGACGACCCCGAGTCGTGGCGGTCGGCCGTGCGGCCGAACACCAAGGCCTTCTTCGCCGAGACGATCTCCAACCCCAAGCAGGACATCCTCGACATCGAGAACGTGGCCAACCTGGCGCACGAGGTCGGGGTGCCGCTGATCGTCGACAACACCGTGGCGACGCCGTACCTGATCCGGCCCCTGGAGTGGGGCGCCGACGTGGTCGTGCACTCGACGACCAAGTACCTCGGCGGCCACGGCACCGCGATCGGCGGCGCGATCATCGACGCCGGCCGCTTCGACTACGCCGCAGACCCGGAGAGGTTCCCGCAGTTCAACGAGCCCGATCCGAGCTACCACGGGCTGCGCTACGCGCCCGATCTCGGCGTGGGAAGTGCGTTGGGGGCCAACCTGGCCTTCATCCTCAAGGCCCGGGTGCAGCTGCTCCGCGACCTCGGTCCGGCCGCCTCACCGTTCAACTCGTTCCTGCTGGCCCAGGGGATCGAGACCCTCAGCCTGCGGATGGAGCGGCACGTCAGCAACGCTGCCCGGGTGGCCGAGTGGCTGACCGGTCGCGATGAGGTGGACAGCGTCGCGTACGCGGGCCTGAAGACCAGCACGTGGTACGACCTCGGACAGAAGTACGCGCCACTGGGTGCCGGGGCCGTGCTGGCCTTCGAGATCGCCGGCGGACTGGAGGCCGGCAAGCGCTTCGTGAACGCCCTCGAGCTGCACAGCCACGTGGCCAACATCGGGGACGTGCGCTCGCTGGTCATCCATCCCGCCTCGACCACGCACAGCCAGCTGAGCGAGGCGGAGCAGGCCAGCACCGGGGTGACCCCGGGACTGGTGCGGCTCGCCGTCGGCATCGAGAACATCGACGACATCCTGGCCGACCTCGACGCCGGATTCCGGGCCGCCAAGGAGGCCTGATCCCCGCCTGGCAACCCGGCGACCCGGTGGGTGACCGCCGGTTCGTCGAATTGGGTCCGCTGCCCCTGGAGTGGTCGCCCACGGTGTGGGCCGACGGAGGGCTGCCCAGGGTGCGGCTGGCCTACGAGACCTGGGGGGAGCTGTCGCCATCCCGGGACAACGCCGTGCTGGTGCTGCACGCCCTCACCGGCGACAGCCACGTCGTCGGCGCGGTCGGTCCGGGGCATCCCACGCCGGGATGGTGGGGTCACCTGATCGGTCCGGGACAGGCCCTGGACACCGATCGCTGGTTCGTGGTCGCACCCAACATCCTGGGTGGTTGCCAGGGCTCGACCGGTCCCGCGTCCGCGGCTCCGGATGGGCGGGCCTGGGGGTCGCGCTTCCCGCGGCTGACGACGCGGGACCAGGTCACCGCGGAGATCGCGCTGGCGGATCTGCTCGGCATCGACCGGTGGGCGTTTGTGCTCGGCGGGTCGGCCGGCGGGATGCGGGCGGTCGAGTGGGCGGTCACCGTGCCCGAGCGGGTGCAACGGCTGCTGCTGCTGGCCACCACCGCCGCGGCCTCGGCGGACCAGATCGCCTGGTGCCACGCCCAGGTGCGCGCTATCACCGCCGACCCGGCGTGGGCCGGTGGCGACTTCCCTCGCGCCGGCGGCGGTCCCGGACCGGTCGCCGGACTGGCGGTGGCCCGGCAGATCGCCCACATCACATACCGATCGGCCGACGAGCTCGCGGTCCGTTTCGGTCGCGCGGACCAGAGCGGGGAGTCGGTCGCCGGCGGCGGTCGGTACGCCGTCGAGAGCTATCTCGATCACCAAGGGGACAAGCTGATCGGACGGTTCGACTCGGGTTCGTACGTGATCTTGACCGAGGCCATGAACAGCCACGACATCGGTCGCGACCGTGGCGGGATCGAGAGTGCTCTGGCCCGGGTCACCGCTCGTACGGTGGTGGTGGGCATCGACTCCGACCGGCTCTATCCCCTGGCCGAGAGCGAGCGGCTCGCGGCCGGCATCCCGACCGCCGAACCGCTGGTGGTGATCCACTCCGACCACGGCCACGATGGTTTCCTGATCGAGGTCGACGCCGTCGGGAAGCTGGTCGCGGAGCTGTTGGGCGAGGTGGATCCCGCGTGAGGGCGGTGTCTGATGGTCGCGCTCGGCGGTCCCTGCTCTGGCTCTACGGCGCGCCGACGCCGGCTGTACGCCTGCGATCGCTCGCTACCTGATCGCCCGTTGGCGCTCGGGTGAGACCTCTTCGCCGCTCGGTGACCTGACCTGCGCGAAACCGCCAACCTCTCCGGGGAGACCTGCATGCCCGAGGCCGAGACTCTTGCGGTCGGCAACCGTCGATCGGACCGGGCGCCGGCGCCATGGCTGTTCCTCATCATCGGCGTCCTCCTCGGTGCCCTGCTCGGGGCGATGGCCGCGTTCGTCGTGATCCAGGCCCAGCGACCCGACCGCGCAGCCGAGTTCATGATCGACCAGCGCCTCAAGGCTTATCAGGCGTACGCGGACGAGGTCGCGACCGCGAACGTCCTCGAAGACCAGGCGATGGCCGCCGTCGTCCCGGACCTGGACGCCGAGGACGGTGAGGGCCCAGACCCGACGGGTGCCAAACCCGAGTGCCCTGGCCCAGGAGCGTCTTCGGCTGGACGCTCGGATGTGGGACGTCGACCTGCTCGGCAGCGAGCTCGTGCGCGCGGCGTTTCGCGACAACCACGAAGAGCAGGACGAGGTCCTGGTGGCCGTGCTCTCGCTGACGACGGCGATGATGCGCCGACGACCGACGACTATGACGCCGTGCAGACGAAGATCCTGGGGGTGCGCGGCAAGCAGGCACCGGCGACGCTGGTGATCCGGGACGAGCTCGCGGCCGGCCAGTAGCCGCAGTACGACTGGGCTCACGCTCCGGGAGCGGCGACCGCCGGAGGGTCGGCCGGGACGGCTTCCTGGAGCAGACCCCAGACGAACGTGAGCCGGAGTGAGTCCCTGTCCCGCGAGGGAAGCCAGAGCACAGTGCGGCTGGTGATGGTGTCGTCGCGGTGGTGGGCAAGGCGGGCGGCGGTGTCGGCCACCACGAGCGACCAGGGCGCCGGTGGCGAGGTGCTGGAGGGGAGAGCAGGCTCTCTTGCCCGAAACCGGACGAGCTCGCTGCGCAGCACGGTCCCGGTCAGTCCGCTGAGCACACTCCACCGCAGATCGGGCCACAGGGACGGCAACCGCCAGCGCTGCACGCGGACCGGTCCGTAGGACGTGTCGCGCTCCGCGTCGGACTCCGGCGGCCCGAGGGCGGCCCGGATCCCGGGGATGCCGTGATCGAAGCGGGCCGATCGCACCAGCTGCTGCCACCGGTGGTGGGCGGCGCGCTGCTGGGCCCGGGTGGCTCCCATCTCGTTCAGCGCGGCCGACACCAATCCGGGTTGGAAGTCGGCCATCCGGCGCAGCAGCATCAGCTGGAACTCCCACGGTCCGAAGTCGCGCACGGTCAGGCGGCTTTCGGGCTCTCGGAGGCCACTGGCATCCGGAAGAGGGCTTGGACGGCCTCGTGGCGGTCGTAGCGTTCGCCGCGCCAGCGGGGTTGGATGCGTTGGGCGTCGGGGTGGTGGAACCCGGTCACGTTGGTGATCATGGTCGCGGACTGTCGGTGCTGGTGTTCGGCGCGGGTGCGGTCGCCGTGTTGGGTGAGGAAGTTGAGCAGGCCAGCGCCGGTGTACCAGTCGCGGTGGGGTTTCCCGTCGGGCATCACGAACTCCCAGGTGGGTGCCGTGGACGGGATGGCCGGGGTCCGGCGGATGGTCATGTTGCCTTCGTGGACGGCGGTGTGGTGGAACTGGCAGAGCAGGATCAGGTTGTCCAGGTCGGTCGGGCCGCCGTCGGCCCAGTGGATCAGGTGGTGGGCCTTCAAGTGGTGGGTCTGGTGGCAGCCGGTGAACTGGCTGCGTCCCTGGTCGCGGATCATCAGGGCTCGGCGAAGGGCTCGGGTGACGAGGCGGCGGGTGTGTCCGAGGGCGAGGACGCCGCGGTGGCGGTCGAGGATGGCGCCGAGGAGGTCGCTGTCGCAGGCGAGCTTGCGGGCGGTGTCGGGTTCGATGCCGCCGACTCCTTGCAGGTGGCAGGTCGGGTTGGGGGCTTGCCCGGGGGTGTGGGACGTTCCCGCGGGAACGTTTCCGGTGGTCTCGGTGTCTGGCTGCCCGGTGTCTGGCTGCTCGGTGTCTGGCTGCTCGGTGTCGGGCTGCTCGGTGTCGGGCGTTCCCGCGGGAACGTGTTCTTCGGTGCTGGTGAGTTGGTCGGCGTGGACCTGGACGACGACGAGGGTCCGGTCTTCGCCGGAGCGGTCTTCGGGGGCGGTGTGGGTGAAGACGCGAGCAATGTCGAGGAGCGCGTCGGCGGAGGTGTAGGCCGGGGTCGTGTCGGTGGCGTCGGTCTTCGCCTTCGTATCTGTAGGGGGCGGTGCGCCGTACTGCTCTTTGGCGGCGTTCAGCGCGGCGAGCAGGATCGCGGCGTCCTCGGCGGGGAGGCGGACGCGGATGTCGACGGTGCCGCTCTCACGGGTGGTCCAGGTCAGCCCGCGGTCGCGTTCTTGTTTGAGGCGGCTGCCGGCGGCGGTGCGGTAGCCGGCGATGGTGGTGGCGAGCTGGGCGGCGGTGGCGGTGAGGGCGAGTTCGCAGAGCTCGGTGTCGTCGA
>DATDAP010000107.1:0-9259 GCA_036525335.1 Microlunatus sp.
CGCCCGGATGCTGGTCGGCACCAAGGCCATCGCCACCCTCTCCACCGGCTACCTGAACGCCCTGGAGTACGCCAAGACCCGGGTGCAGGGTGCCGATCTCGCCTCCGCCGGCGATCGGACCGCCCCGCGCGTCACCATCACCCACCACCCCGATGTCCGTCGGTCCCTGATGAACCAGAAGGCGTACGCCGAGGGGCTCCGCTCCCTGGTCCTGTTCACCGCGAGCGTGCAGGACCGGGTGGCCGTGGCCGCGGCCGAGGGCCGCACCGACGAGGCGGCCGAGCGGCTGAACGACCTGCTGCTGCCGATCGTCAAGGGCTACGGGTCCGAGCGGTCCTGGGTGCTGTTGGGCACCGAGTCGCTGCAGACCCTCGGCGGTTCGGGCTTCCTGGCCGACTACCCGTTGGAGCAGTACGTCCGCGACGCCAAGATCGACACCCTGTACGAGGGCACCACCGCGATCCAGGGGCAGGACCTGTTCTTCCGCAAGATCGTCAAGGACCAGGGCCGGGCACTGACCGACCTGTCGTCCCAGATCGGCGCGTTGATCGCCTCCGAAGCGGGCAACGGCCAGCTGAAGGAGGAGCGCGACCTGCTGGAGCAGGGGCTGGAGAACGTCGGCGAGATCGTGGCCACCATGATCGCGACCCTGCAGTCGTCGGCTCCGCGAGCGCCCGAGGGCGATGTTCGCAACGTCTACAAGGTCGGGTTGAACACGACCCGGCTGCTGATGGCCCTGGGCGATGTCATCTGTGCCTGGCTGCTGCTGCGCGGCGCCGAGGTCGCGCTGAGTCGGCTGGGTGGCGAGCTGTCGGGCGCGGACCAGGCGTTCTACGAAGGCAAGGTGGCGTCGGCTCGGTGGTTCACCCGGACCGTGCTGCCGAAGCTGGCCGCCGAGGTGCAGATCGCCGAGGCGACCGACCTGGCGATCATGGACCTGCCGGAAGCCGCCTTCTGACGTCTCGACGGTCGAGGAGCAGAATGACGGCATGACCCCCGCAGCGATTCCCACCCTGCCCTTCGGCCGTACCGGCCACGACAGCACCCGCGTCCTCTTCGGTGCGGCCGCCCTGGGTGACATCAGCCAGGAGCAGGCCGACCAGTCGATGGAGCTGGTGCTCTCGTACGGCATCAACCACATCGACACCGCCCGCTCCTACGGGGACGCGGAGCTCCGGCTCGGTCCCTGGATGGAGACCCACCGGGACACGTTCTTCCTGGCCACCAAGACCGGCGAGCGGACCCGCGAGGGGGCGACGCGGGAGATCGGCGAGTCGTTGGAGCGGCTGCGGACCGATCGACTCGATCTGATCCAGCTGCACAACCTGGTCGAGCCGGAGGAGTGGGAGACCGCTTTCGCTCCCGGCGGGGCCCTGGAGGCGGTGATCGAGGCCAAGGAGCAGGGGCTGGTCAGCCACATCGGCGTCACCGGCCACGGGGTGACCGTGGCCGCCCAGCACCTGCGCTCACTGGAGCGCTACCCCTTCGACTCGGTGCTGCTGCCGTACAACTTCGCGATGTCCAACAACACCGCCTACCTGGACGACTTCGAGGCGCTCGTGGCGGTGTGTGCCGAGCGCGGCGTCGCCGTGCAGACGATCAAGTCGATCACCCGCGCGCCCTGGGGCGACCGGGAGCAGACCGCCAGCACCTGGTACGAGCCGCTCACCGACGAGGGCGCCATCGACACCGCCGTGGCCTGGGTGCTCGGCCGCGAGGGACTCTTCCTCAACACCGTGGGTGACGTCACCATCCTGCCCTCGGTGCTGGCGGCCGCGGCCAAGGTGTCCGGCCGGCCCGAAGAGGCGGCCATGCGGGCCCTCGAGGAATCGTTCGGGCTTCAGCCGCTCTTCACCTGAGGGCTTCCCTTGTGTCGGTGGCGTCGGCGATGCTGCTGGGATGAGGCTTCGACTCGGCGCGTACGCGGTAGGAATCAGTCTGCTGGCGGCAGGGCTGGTGGCGGCACCCGACCGGGCGTACGCGGCGGACCCGATCCCGATCGCGGAGATCCAGGGCACCGGCGCCACCACACCGCTGAAGGGGCAGGCCGTCACCACCACGCCGTCGCGGGTGACCGCGGTCTACGGGCAGGGCTCGACAGCCGAGTTCCGGGGGTTCGTCATCCAGACCCCCGGCACCGGTGGCGCGGGTCGGGACCTGAACAGAGCCTCCGACGCGGTCTTCGTGTTCCTGGGGACCACCGCGACGTTCAGCGTCGCCATCGGCGAGGTGGTCAGCGTGACCGGGACCGCGGACGACGTCGACGGGCTCACGCGGATCGGTGGCGCGGTCACCGTCTCGAAGCTGCCCGACGACGTCCCCGCGGTCACCCCGCTGACCGGGCTGCGCTGGGCCGACACCGTCGACCGGCGGGAGAACCTCGAGTCGATGCTGTACACCAGCGGCGAGCGGTTCACGATCAGCGACACCTTCCCGCTGCTCCGCTTCGGCGAGCTGGGGCTGACCAGCGCCGACCTGCCCCTGCAGACGACCGAAGTCGCCCGACCGCGCAGCGACGCGGCGAAGGCCCAGGAGGACCGGAACCTGGCCATCCGGGTCAACCTGGACGACGGCTCCAACCGGGGCTACACCCGGACGTCGACGTTGGTGGGCCGCCCGCTGCCGTACCTGTCCGTGGGTGTGAAGGTGGCTATCGGTGACCGGCTGCGGCTGACCGAGCCGGTGATCGTCGACTTCCGCAACGGCCTCTGGAAGTTCAACCCGACGAGGCCGACCACACCGGGTGCGGAGCCGGCCGTGATCCGGCAGGTCGCGGACGACCCCGCGCCACGGGTGCCGGGTGCCTTCTCGGTGGCGTCGTTCAACGTGCTCAACTACTTCACCACCACCGGCCAGGACCGGGACAGGTGCAGAGGCGACAACCTCGCCACCGACGGCACCTTCAACGTCACCGTCGACTGCGATGTTCGGGGCGCGTGGGACGGCGCCGATCTCGGCCGTCAGCAGGCCAAGATCGTGGCCGCGCTGAACGCGCTGGACGCGGACGTGGTCGGGCTGATGGAGATCGAGAACTCGGCGGCGATCGGCGAGAAGCCGGACGAGGCTCTCGCCTCGTTGGTGGTCGCGCTCAACCGAGTCGCCGGCTTCCGCAAGTGGTCATTCGTGCCGTCCTCGGTCGAGCTGCAGGACCCAACCCAGCAGGACGTGATCACCAACGCGCTGATCTACCAGCCCCGCTGGGTCCGGCTCGACAGCCCGGCGTACGCGCTCGGCGCTGCCGCCGGTCCGGACGGTCCTTTCGCCAACGCCCGGACACCGATCGCGGCCTCGTTCGCCGCCTGGGAGGGCGGCGACCCTGTGCTCGTGACGGTGAACCACCTGAAGTCGAAGAGCGGCGGAGTCGATGCGGTTGGCGACAACGACGACGCCGAGGACGGTCAGGGATTCTTCAACGGCGATCGGGTCCGGCAGGCCGCGGCGCTGCGGGACTGGATCCCGTCCGTGCAGCAGCGGGCCGGAGTGTCCGCCGTAGCCCTGGTCGGCGACTTCAACTCTTACGGCCAGGAAGATCCGTTGCAGGTTCTCTACGAAGCGGGTTATGGCAATGCCGCCCCGGACGACGAGTGGTCCTACTCGTTCAGCGGGTTGGCCGGCTCCCTGGACCACGTGCTGCTGAACGGCCCCGCCCGGAATCGGCTCACTCGCGCCGACATCTGGAACATCAACGCCGGTGAGTCACCGGCGCTGGAGTACTCGACGTACAAGACCACGGCGAACGACTTCTACTCCCCTGGCCCGCAGCGGTCATCGGATCACGACCCGGTCGTGGTCGGGCTCCGGCGACGCTGACCGAGAGCTGCGTGGACCGTCTCGATCACCCGCTCGGGATACTCGTCGATCATGGTCCAGGTGAAGCGCAGCACTCGCCAGCCGGCAAGGACGATCGCATTCTGACGCCATCGGTCGTGCTCGACGTTGGCGTCGCCATGGTAGGCGTGGCCGTCGATCTCGATCACCAGCCGCTCGGCGCGGAACAGGACGTCGACCGTGGAGCCGGTCCCGGCGGCCTCCACGTTCCCGCGCCAACCTCCGATGCCGGCCGCCCGGAGCAGTCCATGGAAGCGGCGCTCGGCGGTCGACCACGGATCGTCACTCGACTCCTGCAGCACGAGGCGGCGTGCGAGGTTTCCCGGCTGCCATGGGATGGCGGCGAGTGTTTCGCGCATGTCGTCGAGGGTGGCCGCGCCCGTCCGTAGGGCGACGTCGATGGCGTCAGCACCGATGTCGATCGCTGTCAGCGTGGCCGCGGTCATCCACGCCGTCCTGCACCAGGTGGTCCGGGATCGTGCGACGTCGGAAGCGGTAGCCCGCCTGGGGCGCCAGCTTGCGTGACACCGCCGCCGCGACCGCATCCACGTCGATGGTGGGCCAGAAAGACATCTGCGCGGCCGCGTGCTCGACCAGGATCGCCGTCGGTGCGTAGCGCTGGAGTGCCTGCACCCGGACGGCGGGAATCTCTTGTGGTGGGTCTGCGCGTAGACGCCCGGCAGCACAGCCTCGATCTCGCCGAGGCGGATCGCCCGGTCCAGTACGGTTGCCAGGTCCGGGTGCGCCCGACGAGCGATCACGTCGGCACGGTCGAACAGACCGTCGATGGCGGGGTGCACGCTGAAATCAATCTGAACATTCCTGTGGCACCGAGCGGCTTCTCCACCAGGGTGGGATTGCCGGCCCCCAGCGAGAGCAGGGCCACCGGCAGGTGCGCGGTGTGCGGGGTGGCCACGTAGACCACGTCGACGCTCGGGTCGGCGACCAGCTCCTCGTACGAACCGTACGCCGCCGCGATGGCGTGCCGATCGGCGAAGGCTTGGGCCGAGAGTTGCGTACGGGAGCCGACGGCGATCACCCGCTGACTCGAGTGCTGCTGGAGCGACGACACGAATCGGTCGGGGTCCGCGCGGTGGGCAACACCGACGGCAGACTCATCGAGCGACCTCGACCCAGCGGCCACCCTCGTGCATGGAGGCGATCACGGCGGCGGCCACCCGGCTGGCGGACAGCCCGTCGGCGGCGCTGGCCAGTGGGCTGGGAGCTCCGGCGTCCATCGCCGTGACCCAGGCGCCGAGCTCGAGCCGGTAAGCCTCCGCGAATCGGGGCCGCCAGTCCAGCGGGTAGCCGGTGGACCTGTTCCGCCCGAGATCGACCGCCACCAGGGCGGGATCGGTGAGCGACAGGGCGCCCTTCTCGCCCAGCACCTCGGTGCGCAGGTCGTAGCCGTACTCGGCGTTCACGTACATGTCGACCGAGGTGAGCACGCCGTCGGCGGTCCGCAGCAGGGTCAGCGACGGGTCGGCCACCCCCGGAGGGACCTTGCTGGTGGCGCGACCGGCCAGCCAGGCCACGGAGGTGATCGGTGAGCCGAGCAGCCACGGGATCGAGTCGAGCTCGTGGATGACCGAGTTGGTGATGATCGACTCCGACGTGGTGTCGGGGTAGCTGACGACGTTGCGACTGGCGCCAGTGACCCGGAGAACCGGTCCGATGATCCCGGCGTCGATGGCCGCCTTCAGCTCGGTGTGGGCCGGGTCGAAGCGACGCATGAAGCCGAGCGACAGCAGGTTCCCGCCGGCCGCGGCCTCGGCGGCGACGATCTCCTCGCACTCGGCAAGCGTCGGCGCCAATGGCTTCTCGCACAGGGTCGGCTTGCCCGCCGCGACCGCCACCAGCGCGTACGTGTGATGGGTGGAGTCATGGGACGCGATGATCACCGCGTCGACCTCGGAGTCGGCGATCAGGGCGTGCCCGTCGACCGCGACCCGCGCGCCGGACCAGCTCGCCACGGCCTCGGCCGTGACCCGGTCGTAGTCCGCGACGACAGTGACCTGCGCCCCGGCCACGAAGCACTGCAGGTTGCGGATGTGGTCCGCACCCATGTTGCCGGTGCCGATGACGCCGATGCGCACACTCACTGTCGTCCTCCCTGGTTCGAAGCACACGCTATCCTTGTCCATTTGTCTTGACAACTACAGAATCCCGTTGCGGCCGATCGCCCTCCTGCCGAGCATGGTGGCCATGGCGTCCCCCGTCCCCCCGCGCACGTTCCTGTACGGCGCGCGGATGTCCTGGGCGCAGGCGCCGGTCGAGGTCACGACCTGGGTCGAGGCGCGCCTCGGAAGTCCGGTGACGCGCTGGAGTGACCGGACGGGCGGCATGTCGACCGGGATCGCGTGCGTGGTGACCGGCGACGATGGCCGCTCCCTCTTCGTGAAGGTCGTGAACGGATCGGACAACCCGTTTGCCCTCCAGCTGTTGACCCACGAGGCCGAGCTGTCGGCCCGGCTGCCGGAGCTCCCCGGGGTGCCTCGCGTGATCGACGCCGGAGACGTGCTGGTCGCCGACGACAGCTGGTGGGCGATGATCACCCCTGCGGTGCCCGGTCTCGCCGTCCGGCATCCTTGGGCCCCTGAGGATCTGGCCAGGGTGCTGCGGGCCTGGGAGCCGGTCGCCGCCGTCCTGCGCACCACGGCCTGGGAGGTCGCCTCGCGGCCCCCGCCGTTCTTCACGGCCTGGAGCGCCCTCGCCGCCGACCACGCCGATCCGTGGCAGCCACTGGTCACGTCCTGGCTCGATCGCGAAGCACGCCTGATCGAGGTCACCAGTGGGTCCTCGCACGACCCGCCGGTCCTGTCGCACCTCGGTCTCCGGGCCGACAACATCGTGCTGGCCGACGGGCCGTCCGCCCAGGACGTGTGGTTTGTCGACTGGGCCCACCCGGGACTGGCCGCCTACTGGGTGGACCTCGCTCTGCTGCTGGCCGACGTCGTCGGGTCGGGTGCCGATGCCAGTACGGGTGGACCGATCGACGTGATGGAGGTCTGGCGGCGGCACCGGATCGGCTCGCAGTGCGACCCCGAGCTGCTGATCTGCGTGGTGTCCGGTCTGGCAGCCGCCCTTCACCGGCTGGCCCGACGACCCGTCAGCCCGCAGCTGCCCCACCGGACCCGTTGGGCGGCCGCCATGTCCGAGCAGATGGCGCCGTTCGTTCGCGCGCACACCGCCGCGGTGGTCTAGGCGCGGCGCCGGAGCATCCTGCGACAGGAACTGGGGTTTGCTACGTCAGGACCAGGGCCAACCCTGGATCCGACAGGATCTGGGCCACATCGGCGAGGAAGGTCGAGCCCTGCTGACCGTCGGCCAGCCGATGGTCGAAGGACACGGCCACCGTCGTCACCCAGCGCGGCTCGATCCGCTCGTCCGCTCCGGTGCCGACCACCCACGGCTTCCGGACGATCTGACCGATGGCCAGGATCCCCGCCTCCCCCGGGTTGAGGATGGGCAGGCCGCCGTCGACCCCGAAGACCCCGACGTTGGTGATCGTGAAGCTGCCGCGCGCGAGATCGGCCGGCGGGGTCTTGCCGGAACGGGCCAGGGCGACCAGGGTGCCGAACGCCTGAGCCAGCCCGAGCAGCGACAGCCGGTCCGCGTTCTTGATGTTGGGCACGATGAGTCCGCGGGGGGTGGCCGCCGCGATGCCCAGGTTCACTCCGGCCTTGAGCAGGATCTCCTGGGCGGCCTCGTCCCAGGACGAGTTGAGCTCGGGGTTGCGCTTCAGCGCGATCAGCACCGCTTTGGCGACGATCAGCAGCGGCGAGATCTTGACGTCGGCGAAGTCGCGCCGAGCTCTGATCGTGCTCACCAGCTCCATCGTCGCGGTCACGTCGGCCTCCACCCACACGGTCACGTGCGGGGCGGTGAACGCCGACTGCACCATAGCCGCGGCGGTTGCCTTGCGCACACCCTTGACCGGGATCCGGCGATCCTCGGCTACGACGTCCGCGCTCGAGACCGCAGGCCCAGCCGTGGGTGCTGCAGCCCGCTGCGCCGCCCCTTCGACGTCGTCCCGGGTGATCACCCCACCGGTGCCGGACCCGCTCAACGTGGCCAGGTCGACACCCAGATCGCGGGCGAGCTTGCGTACGGGCGGTTTGGCCAGCACCGCACCGGCCGACGGTGGCACCGTCTCCGGCGCTGTGGGTCCGGGTGCGGGCAACGGACCGCCCTGCGGTTTCGCGGGCGCCGGCTGCAGAGCCTCGCGATGATCAGCCCGCCGCGACACCGGGCCGTCGGTGGCGAAGGTGCTGTTCACCTGCTCGTGCGCCTCGACCAGCGCGGCCTCTCCGGCCGCGTTCTTTCGGGGACGCCGCCGGGTGTCGCCCGGCTTGGCGCCGTAGCCGACCAGGTTCGCGACCCGCTCGCCGTCCTCCTCGGCTCCGCCAGTCGAGGCCGTGACCGCGGGCGCCGCGGCCGCGCCGGCGACCGGCTCGTCGGTGCCGTCGTCGATGGCGATGATCGGTACGCCGACGTCGACGGTGTCACCCTCGGAGACCAGCAGCCCGGTCACCGTGCCCTGATAGGGGCTCGGCAGCTCGACCAGTGACTTGCTGGTCTCGATCTCCACCAGGATGTCGTTGATCTTGATCTCGTCTCCGACGGACACCCGCCAGGTGACGATGTCGGCCTCCACCAGCCCCTCGCCGGGGTCGGGCAGCCGGAACTCCTTGATCGCCACGCGTTGCTCTCCTCTTCGAGAATCAGTAGCCCGTGCTCAGTACGCCAGAGACCGGTCGACCGCGTCGAGCACCCGGTCCAGATCTGGCAGGTACTGGTCCTCGACCCGGCTCGGCGGATAGGGGATGTCGAACCCTCCGACCCGCAGCACGGGCGCCTCCAACGAGTAGAAGCACTGCTCGCTGATCCGGGCGGAGAGCTCGGCCCCCAGTCCCAGATTGATCACCGCCTCGTGCACGACCACGGCGTGCCCGGTCTTGCGGACGGACGTGACGACGGTGGCCATGTCGATCGGCGAGAGGGTTCTCAGGTCGATCACCTCCAGCGACCGGCCCTCTTCGGCGGCCGCACCGGCGGCGTCCAGGCAGGTCTTCACCATCGGGCCGTAGCAGAGCACGGTCACGTCGGTGCCCGGGAGAACGACTCTCGCGCTGTGCAAGGGGATCGGCGGGATGGAGGTGTCCAGCTCGGCCTTCTCGTGATACCGCCGCTTGGGTTCGAAGAAGATCACCGGGTCGTCGGAGGCGACGGCCTGCTGGATCATCCAGTAGGCGTCGACCGGGTTCGAGCAGGTGACCACCTTGAGGCCAGGGGTGTGGGCGAAGTAGGTCTCCGGGGACTCGCTGTGGTGCTCGACCGCCCCGATCCCACCACCGGAGGGGATCCTGATCACGATCGGCATCTTCTGTCGACCGGCGGACCGGTTGTGGAACTTCGCGACCTGGCTGAC
>DATDAP010000108.1:0-4903 GCA_036525335.1 Microlunatus sp.
GGACGTGCGGACGGCGGTGGGGCTGGCCGGCGGGAAGCGGATGGCCGTGCTGGAGGCCGAGTGCGAGCGGCTGGTGGCCCTGGGGGCGACCAAGCTCTACCGGATCGAGCCGAACCCGCCGATGGAGAACGGCTTCATCACGATGGCCGATCCCGAGGGTAACGAGTTCTGCCTGGACTGAGGGTCAGTTCAGCCGATCGGCCAGAACGTCGAGCCGACCGGCAGCTAGGCGCAGTCGCTGATCCCGCGTCCACAACAGCGCTGTCTCGCTGAGTCTCAGCGCCGCCAGCAGGTGTGCGTCGACGAGGCTGAGCCCGACTCCGTGAAGTCTGTGCACGTCCACGAAATCGAGCACTTCACGGTGCGTGGCCAGCGGCACCTCGGGCAGGTGGCCCAGCAGGTTGAGCACCTCGGACCGATTCCGGAGAGAGCCGAGGGCCAGCTCACCGACCACCATCGGGTGAGCGCAGACGGCGGCGTCCTGGAGCAGCGACACGAGACGTGGCTCGGCACGGTGGAAGTGGTCGATCCAGATCGCCGTGTCGACCAGGATCATGCGTCGGATCGGCTCCGCGGCGCGGCAGACGCCTGGGGATCAGTGCCGCCCAGGGCAGCCAGACGACGCGACGACTCGCGGACGATCAGGGCTTCGAGTCCCAGGCGGACGAGCGCGCTCTTCTCACTCCGTCCGGTCAGCTCAGAGGCGACGCGCACGAGCTCGTCGTCGAGGTTGATGGTGGTCCGCATGCATCAAGTATGTCACCACCTGATGCATCTACAGGATTTCGGTCCCTCGACCCGGCCGCCTTGCAGGTCGATCGCGTGCGGATTCCGGGTGAAGTTCGAGGTGTCCTGGCAGCAGCTCGGACCGGCGACGCTCAGAGACGAGCCGCGAGTCGATCGATCGTGCCGTCCACGTCCGTCAGCTTGTCGAGCCCGAACAGACCCACCCGGAACGACGAGAAGTCCGCGCGCTCACCGCACATCAAAGGGACACCGGCGGCGATCTGCAGACCGTGCTGCTTGAGCTTGGCCCCGCTGCGCAGCTCGGGATCGTCGGTGTACGCGACGACCACGCTGGAAGCGGCGAACTCCGGCGCGGCCACCGACGGGAAGCCGCGCTCGGCCAGCAGCGCCCGGACCCGCGTGCCGAGGTCGATCTGGGCCGCGCGCAGCACCTCCAGCCCGAGGTCGCGGGTCTGCACCATCAACGCAGCATTGTGCGCCAGGCCGTCGGTCGGCAACGTGGCGTGATACGGCGTCTGGCCCTTCGTGTAGGCCTCGGTGATCGTCAGCCACTTCTGCAGATCCACCGCGAAGCTGGTCGAAGTGGTAGCCATCACTCGTTTCCGGCCGGCCGCGCTCAACATCACGTAGCCCGCACACGGTGAGCCGCTCCACCCTTTCTGCGGTGCGCTGATCAGGACGTCGACGCCGAGCTCGGCCATGTCCAACCACAGTGCACCCGAGGCGATGCAGTCCAGTACCATCAGCCCGCCGACGGCGTGTGTCGCCGCGGACACGGCGCGGACGTAGTCGTCGGGCAGCCGGATCCCTGCAGCCGTCTCCACGTGGGCGGCCACGACGACCTCGGGGCGCAGCCGCTCGATGGCTTCCACCACCTCGGCGATCGGCGCCGGCGTCCAGGGCGCCTGCGTCTCGTCCGCGGTCTGGCGGGCCTGGCACACGGTGGTCTCAGCGGGGACGCCACCGGCCTCGAAGATCGCCGACCAGCGGTAGGAGAACAGACCGTTGCGCACCACGAGGCAGCGCTGTCCGGTCGCCAGCTGCCGGGCGACCGCTTCCATCGCGTACGTGCCGCCGCCCGGGACGACCGCGACCGTCTCGGCCCGGTAGGTGGTTCGCAGGACGTCGATGATGTCCTGCATCACACCGACGAATCGGGCTGACATGTGGTTCAGGGAGCGATCGGTGAACACCACCGAGTACTCGAGCAGTCCGTCGGGGTCGATCTCGGGACGTGGCAAGGTCACAGCGGCAGACTGCCACAGGCAGCCGAACGTCGTCTGGCCGGCTCGATCTGCACTGTCAGACCTCACCGCCACCCTGTTGACGCATGGGAATTCGCTACTACGGCTGGGCTGTCAGCCGCGACGAAGTCATCGAGGCCACAGACGATCCGTGGCCCGTCATCCGGCGTGCGGACCAGCGCCACGACCTGGCCGGCTGGACGAACACCAGCCTCGACAAGGCGTGGTGGCGGATGCAGGCGCTGTTCTCCGCGGAGCGGACCCGGGTTCGTCGACCGGGATACGACCTGGTGGCTGGGGCGGTCACCTATCCGGAGGAGGCTGCGCTCGGTTACCTACCGCACATCGGCGTGATCGACCGCGACCACGTACGGGAGATCGCCCTGGATCTGGCTTCGGTCAAGGACGTCGATGTCCGTCAGCACTCGGCCGAACTTCGCTACAGCGACGAGAGCCGGCGGGAGAGCGATCGGGAGTATCTGACGCACTACCTGGGTGTTGCGCGATCGTTCACCGAAGACGCCGCGGCGCAAGGGCACGGCATCGTCTACTCGATCGGCTGACATGTGCACGTCGTTCTCGACGGAGATCGGCAGGGGGCTACCGGCGGGCACGTGACAGGGTCTGATTCACCACGAGAGCCGTCGGGCGAGGGCGGCGTCGAACAGAGCCCGAGCGACCTGCTCGGCCTTGGCGGTGGCGGCAGCACCCACCGGTTTCGCTTCGTAGCGGTCCTGGTTGCGAGCACGTCGGAGCCGATCGAGCTCCCGCGCCGCTTTGTCTTCGGGCGGCTTGTCGAAGACCACGCGCAGGTAGCGACCGAGCGCCTCGTGCTACCCAGGCCCGTTGGTCGTCCGAAACCCGTACGCCGCTCTCAGATCTCGACAATCGTGAGGAGCCCCCCGAGCCCAACAAAGTCCTCAGCATTGCGAGTGACCAAGGGAAGCTGCGCCGCGAGGGCACTCGAGGCGATCAGCAGGTCGGCGAATCGACGTCGCGGCTCCCTGCCGTGGTCCAGCACCGCGGCATGAACACGTCCATAGGCTCGGGCTGCTTCAAGGTCGAAGGGGAGTGGATCGAAGGCAGCCTCCGTCCGCTGGAGCCGATCCTGCCGTCGCGCTCGTTCGTGCGGGTCATCTGTGGCCGACGGACCAGCGCAGAGCTCAGCGAGTGTGATCATGGAGATCGCTACTTCCCTCGGAAGCTGATCTGGGTCCAACAGATCCAGGTCCACCACAACCGAGGTGTCGAGTAGCCCTCGATCGAGACGATCAGACACGGTCCGGAATACCCTGGTCCACGACATCGTCAAGGTCTCGCCTCAGCGTGGCGGCATCCATGCGAGGCGCGCCGCGAAACATCTCGACAACCGCCTGGGCGGACACAAAACGATGGCGGCGCAGCGGTCGCAGCTCACCGACCGGGGTTCCGTTGCGGCTGACGATGAAGGACTTCCCCTCATCAAGCCCCCGCATGATTCGCCCACTGTCATTTCGGAGTTCGCGCTGCGAGATCTGCTCGGTCATTGGCCCAGCGTAGCACTACGTGCTACACATTGAAGCGGAACTCCACCACGTCACCGTCAGCCATCACGTAGTCCTTGCCCTCGAGCCGGACCTTGCCCTTCGCCTTGGCCGCCTGCATCGACCCGGCCTCGACCAGGTCGTCGAAGGAGACCACCTCGGCCTTGATGAAGCCCTTCTGGAAGTCGGTGTGGATGACCCCGGCCGCCTCCGGTGCGGTGGCGCCCTTCGGGATGGTCCAGGCCCGCGACTCCTTGGGCCCGGCCGTGAGGTAGGTCTGCAGGCCCAGGGTGTCGAAACCCACCCGGGCCAGGGTGTCGAGACCGGGTTCGGCGACGTCCATCTCGGCCAGGAACTCCCGGGCCTCGTCCGGGTCCATCTCCACCAGCTCGGACTCGATCTTGGCGTCCAGGAAGATCGCCTCGGCCGGCGCCACCAGCGCCCGCATCCGCGCCTTCAGGTCCTCGTCGGCCAGCTCGTCGGAGTCGCAGTTGAAGACGTAGATGAACGGCTTGGCAGTCAGCAGGAACAGCTCCCGCAGCGGTGCGAGATCCGGGCCGGCCGCGAACACCGTACGACCGCTGTCCAGCACCTCCTGGGCCTCCTTGAGGGCTTGCACGGATGCCACCTTGGCCTTGTTGATCCGGGCTTCCTTCTCCAGCCGCGGCAGTGCCCGCTCCAGGGTCTGCAGATCTGCCAGGATCAGCTCGGTCGAGATGGTCTCGATGTCGCTGCCGGGGTTGACCTTGCCGTCGACGTGGGTGACGTCGGGATCCTCGAACACACGGGTGACCTGGCAGATCGCCTCCGCCTCCCGGATGTGGGACAGGAAGGCGATACCCATCCCCTCCCCCTGGCTGGCGCCGCGGACGATGCCGGCGATGTCGACGAAGCTCACCGTGGCCGGCACGACACGCTCGGAGCTGAACAGCCCGGCCAGCACGGCGAGGCGCGAGTCGGGGACGCCGACCACGCCGACGTTGGGCTCGATCGTCGCGAACGGGTAGTTCGCCGCCAACACGTCGTTGCGGGTCAGAGCGTTGAAGAGGGTCGACTTGCCCGCGTTGGGAAGACCGACGATGCCGATGGTGAGTGCCACGACGGACAAGCATATGGGCGTCCGCGAAGACCGCCCGCCACGAGCATCGCCCCACCCGCGACCCGACGCGGGCGGCAGGTCACTCCTGGACGAAAAAGGCGCCGATCGCCCGACTCAGGAAGAGAGGGTCGGACACGCCCGCCAGCTCGCGGGCCGAGTGCATCGACAGCAGCGGGATCCCGACGTCGACCGTGCGGATCCCCAACCGGGTGGCGGTCAGCGGACCGATGGTGCTGCCACACGGGACGGCGTTGTTGGACACGAACTCCTGAGTCGGCACCCCCGCAGCC
>DATDAP010000109.1:0-3565 GCA_036525335.1 Microlunatus sp.
AGCTTCTGAAGCCCCTGCTATCCGCCGATCCGCCGATCGGTGGAAGGACCATCGCACGGTCATCTTCGGGGTCCTGTTCCGGGAACGGATCGGCGTCCCCTGGCGGGGCTGCCCGCTTCGGGAGCTGGAAGACCGTCCACCTCCGCAACCGCCGGCTGGGCTTTGGATGGGATCTGGTAGACGATCGCCGACCTCTTCGAAGGCCCTGACTGGACCGTCAGCGTCGACAGCGCCATTGATGATGTTCGTTGTTGTTTGGCATGTTTGGTGGTGATCGAATACTGGACCACTTAGGACGGATGTTCGATAATAGGTAGGTGAGCACGGGGGTGTCTTTCACGCAGAGGGTCGCACGGACAGGGTCAGCCCTGGCCGCCGTCGACGTTCCCGCGCTGCACCTGTCCGATGCCGATCTGGTGGATGTGTTGGATGCGGTGCATCTGTTGGAGCAGCGGGCGGCGGCGTTGATGCTCGACCTGATCCGCGAGGCCGACTCTCGGAGGCTCGCGAAGGCGCAGGGTGCGACGTCGTTGGCGAACTGGATGTCGGGTCGGTGGCGGGTCAGTCCGGGTGCGGCGAAGCGTCGGGTCGACCTGGCGGGGTTCGTGGCGGTGCATCGTCGGGTCGCGGACGGCCTTCGGGTCGGGACGGTGAACACGGAGCAGGCTCCGGTGATCGCGAAGGCCGTGAACGCGATGCCCGCACCGTCGGCGCATGCGTCGCCGTTGGGGGTGTTGTCGCAGCCGGAGTTGGATCGTCGTGCGGCGGTGCGGATCCGGACCGGGGTGAACGGGAGCCAGGCGTTGCCGCCGTGGCAGTTGGGGGTGGCGGGGCGGACGGTGTTCGCGGCGGTGTCGCCACGTCAGGCGGAGGAACGCGACCGGCTGGCGTTGGAGCGGTTGGAGCGGGATGCGTTCGACTGCCGCTATCTGACGGTCACGCCACGGGCACTCGGTGGGGTCGACATCCGGGGTGTCGCGACGACGGAGCAGGGTGCGTATCTGTTGCGGGCGTTCGACGCGCTGCTGGCGCGAGCCTGTCCGAATTTCTGTGTAACGTCCTATCTGTATTAACTAGTAGGCATCGATGGGGATACGGCCTGGGAAGAACATTTCCAGTTCGTTGAAGGCCTGCTTCCAGCCGTGGACGCCGGCGCCTTCGATCAGGCGGCGGGGGGCGGTTCGGGCGTTCGTGGGCTTGCCGGCGTCGGCGGCGCGTTGGCGGGCGCGTTTGTCCTCGATGTCGGCGATGGCGAGCCAGATGAGCTTGATCGCGGCGTCGTCGGTGGGGAAGTGTCCACGGTTCTTGATGATTTTGCGGATGTGGAAGTTGAACGACTCGATCGCGTTGGTCGTGTAGATGATCTTCCTGAGGGCTGGTGGGAACGCCAGGAACGGAATGAACCGTTCCCAGGCGCGTTCCCAGGTCGCGACGGCGGCCGGATACCGTCGGCCCATCGGTGAGTCGGCGAAGCCGAGCAGGGCGGTTTCGGCGGCCTCGATGGTCGGCGCGGTGTAGATCTCCTTCAGCGCGGCGACCATCTCCCGACGGTCCTTGTAGGACACGAACTTCATCGCCGCGCGGATGAGGTGCACCGTGCAGGTCTGCACCGTGGTGTGCGGCCACACGGCCTCGATCGCCTCGGGCAGCCCGGTCAGCCCGTCGCAGCAGGCGATGAGGACGTCACGCACGCCGCGGTTACGCAACTCGGTGCACACCTGCCCCCAGAACTTCGCGCCCTCGGCCTGCTGGACCCAGATGCCCAGCACGTGCTTGACGCCGACGCAGTCGACGCCGACGACGAGGTAGCAGGCCTTGTTACGCACCGTGCCGCCGTCGCGGACCTTCACCATGAGCGCGTCGACGTACACGATCGGGTACACCTCATCGAGGGGGCGGGTCTGCCACGCCTTGACCTCGTCGAGGACCTCGTCGGTGATCGTGGAGATCGTGTCCGGCGACACCTCCGTGCCGTAGACCCGGTGCAGATGGTGGGAGATGTCGCGCACCGTCATCCCGCCGGCGTACAGCGAGATGACCACATCGGACAGGCCACCCAGCCGGCGGGTGTTCTTGGGCAGCAGCACCGGGGTGAACGTCCCGGCCCGGTCCCGGGGCACGCTCACCTCGATCGGCCCGACCTCGGTCTGGACCGTCTTCGGCGTGGCTCCGTTACGGGAGTTCCCGCTGCCCCGACCCGCCGCGTCGTGCTTGTCGTAGCCCAGATGCCCGGTCAGCTCCGCCGCCAGACCCCGCTCCAGAACCGACCGGACCAACTCGGACAGGAACCCGCCCGGCCCGGTCAGACGCAACCCCTCACCCTGGACCCGCGCCAGGACCGCGTCCATCGCCTTCGCGTCCACCAGATCCGCGACCGCCTTACGGGCCGCGTCCCGCGCCCCCGCCTCATCCACCACCGGCCCGGCCAACGGCAGCCGCGGCCCCTCCGCGGCGATCCGGGCCCGCATCGCGGCGAGTTCGCTGTCGGGTTCCTGAACGACCGTGACGGGCGTGTCGAACCGCTCGACCATCGAGAGTGTCATCAATCTTGTCCTATCTGTGCCGACCAGTTCCTACCGGTCATAACGGATCTTCGAATCAATCCGTTACACAGATCTCCCTACAGGCCCCACGCAGCGACGACGACTCCTTCACCGGCACACCGGACAGCCACACCGACAGCGACGGCGACGGCGGCCCGACGGCATCAGCCGCCACCAGCCACGACGACGAACCGCCGCCGGCCGACCGGCGCACCACAGGACAGAAACGCATCGACGCCCTCAGCGACCTGATCGCCCTCGCCTACCGATCAGCGCAACTCCCCGACCACGGCGGCGACACCACCCAGATCACCGTCACCGTCCCCTACGACGTCCTCACCGGTGAACTCGGCCCCGGGATGCTCGACAACGGCCAAAGCCTCACCCCGGAGACCGTCCGCCGGATGTGCTGCACCGCACGCATCCTCCCAGCGGTTCTCGGCGGCCACGGACAGGTCCTCGACGTCGGACGAGCCCGCCGGTTGATCTCCGGAGGAGTCCGACAGGCCCTCGCGGTTCGGGACGGCGGATGCGCGTTCCCGGGCTGCGACCGGCCACCCGCCTGGTGCGAAGGGCATCACATCACCCACTGGGCAGCAGGCGGACCCACCAACCTCGACAACTCCGTCCTCCTGTGCGCCTTTCACCACCGCACCATCCACCACGGCGACTGGACCGTTCGGATCGCCGCCGACCGGCTACCCGAGTTCATCCCACCCACCTGGATCGACCCCACCCAACGACCCCGACGACACCACCGGATCGCACTCCGCAAGCTGCAACACACACTCCGCCAGCAGCGGAAACCCGCACACCACAGCAGAAGGTGAGTAGTGGTGCACCGAGCATCCAACACGGCCGTGTAACGCATCCGTGCGCCGGCCGGACCCAGAACCGGATCCTCTCCGCGTTCCCCGCGATCGAGAATGTGAACTGGGAGACCTTCGTTCTCAGCGGGCTGATTCCCCAAGGAATTCGAGGACTCGAAGATCTGGCCGACCGCGCGCCGCCTCCGACGACCG